>JAEWAC010000211.1 GCA_023391895.1 Bacteroidota bacterium | reverse complement strand
ACCGGGTGATTAACCTTTGCGAAATGAAATTCTATACAGAAGAATTTGTTATTGATAAACCCTATGCAGGGGAGCTCTTGAGAAAACGCACTGTATTCCAGGAAGAAGCAGGAACCAAAAAAGCTTTGCTGTTAACGATGATCACCACCTACGGTATAAAAGAGAACAGCTATTCTGGAAAGCTTGTAGATAAGAGTTTAAGCATGGATGTTTTCTTCGAGTAGCCAGGTGCTTCGGCTTGTATTGCCTGGATTCTTTAGCCGGGTATTACACCGGAAGTTCTGGTTGGTAGCATTTTTCAGGAGGCTCTAGGACTAGGGGCAGGTTCAAATTTCAACGAGTGGAGAAGCTCCTTTTAACTCTAGCCAGAACTCTGGCTTTGGCTAGATTGTAGTAACTAGCTTAATCTTATTACATGTTGATATACAATATGTAATAAGAAACGCAGGTGCCTTTTTAACTTTAACCACCTAGTCCTCTCAAGTTGGCTAGAGTCGATCTTTTATGCTCATTTTTCAGAATTCTTGGGCAAGACCGGGCTGAATACGGGCAGAAACTGTATAAAGTAGTAGCCGATGAATTAAGGTCCAATGGCTTAAAATCGCTTGGGGAGCGAAACTTATACCTATGTAAAGCCTTTTACCTGGCCTATGCCCAAATTTTGCAGACAGCGTCTGCAAAATTAGACTCCCAGCAAGTAATGTCAAAAGACTCCTCCCACCTTGATGTTAACCTACTTTTAAGCAGGCTTAGCTTTTCCATTTTATTGAGCTGCTAAAGACAGATGAGTCGTTAAAACGTAACTTTTACGAGGTTCAGGCTATTAAAAATAACTGGTCAGTGCGTGAACTGCAAAGAGCCATTAATAGTATGTTGTTTGAAAGAACCGGTCTAAGCACGGACAAGGAAGTCGTTTTGGAGAAACATAGAAGAGAAAAGAACCTAAAGCCGGCGGATGTCTTTCGAAATCCTTACCTGTTGGAATTTTTGGGACTGGAAGAAAAACCCTCTTATTCGGAAAGCGATTTGGAACAGGCCATCATAGGTCACCTTCAATCTTTTTTGCTGGAGATGGGCAGAGGTTTCTGTTTTGAGGCGCGACAAAAAAGAATCACATTTGATAACACACACTATAGGATTGACTTAGTGTTTTACCACCGAATATTGACGTGCCATGTTTTGGTTGACCTAAAGTTGGGGGAGTTCACTCATGCTGATGCTGGCCAAATGAATGTCTATTTGAATTATTATAAAGAAAACGAGATGCAGCAGGGCGAGAGCTCACCAATTGGAATTATACTTTGTGCCGGTAAAAATGATACATTGGTGAAGTATGCGACTGCCGATTTGCCTCAAAAAGTGTTTGTCTCGAAATATCTTATCAATTTGCCCAGTAAAAGCCAGTTAAAGCAGGTTATTGAAGAAGAACAAAATAAAATAAGGGAATAAGTGGACTGCTGTAGCTATTTATCTTATAATATAATTTCCATGAAAAATAACAAAAAATACTACAAATTGGATGATGTGGGGCTTATGGGAAGTCTGGATATGAAATCAACAGCTTCCCGATCTTACCATAAGAAGAAAACGGGTGAAATATTTAGACAAGCCAGGGCTGCAAGTGCCAGCCGAAAAATATCCCTGAAAAAAGTTTCTTAATAGAGCCCGCTAAAAGCGGGTTATTTTATTCTTATTGCCCTCCTATTCCTTATTCTACTCCTGGAATTTTACAGGCAGTACTTGCAGAATAAGACTCCTGTAAAAAGGGCAGAAATGGCATTCCAATTATCGAATATTTGCGTTTTTGCAACAAAGAGAAAATGCTGACACATAATTATTCAGTCTGTTGCTGAACAATTTGATGAAATAATTTTTGTGCTTCCGGAGCTTGCGGCGAGGAACGTTTTTTTACGGTAGCATACAAATTGAAGCCTTATTAATTACAGTAGGTACTGCATTAACAGGAAAGCGGCCTTTTCTGACATGAATGGATTTTTAGAGTTAATCTATTTTTATCAGGAAGTGGTTCCTTTTTATTATAGTTGTCTGTCTTCTAAACAAAGTGTAGCAATGTATAGCGCAGTAACGTTGCCACCTTTAAATATTTTCCATTATAAATAAAGTCTTTTATCTTAAGCTGCTGAAACAAACCCTTATGCAAAAAAGAATCTTTTCCTGCCTGGTTGCAGGGTTGCTATTTTCAACATTAATTCATGCGCAGGCAAAAAAAGATCTGACACCACAGGATTATGGAAAATGGCAAACCCTAGGCGTTACAGACCTTTCGCCCAATGGTGAGTGGGTAGCTTACCAGGTAATGGTGCAGGAAGATAACGATACGCTTTTTCTCCTTAACCGCGCCAACAATAAATCCTACAAGCTGGAATTTGCCTCTATGCCCGAGATATCGCGCGACAATCAATGGATCGCGTACCGTATTGGCCTGCCTTATAAAGAAGCCGAAAAGCTGCGCGAAGCGGGAAAGCCAGTGGAGTATAAAATGGGCTTGTTAAACCTGGCGACGGGTAAAAAAGAAGAGATCAAAAACATCAGCCGGTTTGGCTTTTCCCGTAATGGCAAATACCTTACCGTGTACCTGGCCCCTCCCAAAGAAAGTAAGGATAAAGGTGCCGTATTGCTGGTGAAAAATCTTTCCGATGGCACCACCCGTACCATTGGGAATGTAACGGAATATGCCATCAACAAAAAGAGCGATTACCTGGCCTATATTGTTGAAGCGGCCAACACCGCGGGCAATTCCATTGAATTGTTCCATCTCAATACAGGTAATTTAAAAGTATTAGCAAGTGATACCGCCCGTTTTTCAAAACTGACCTGGCAGAAAGAAGGGGACGGCCTGGCATTTTTCAGAAGCTTCCGCAAAGACAGCTACGAGGAGGACAATGCGATGGTGTATACTTATACCAATCTCTATAAAACACCAGTATTAAAAATCTTCAACCCGGAAATGGCGAAAGATTTTCCAAAAGACATGCGCATTTTTACAGGCTCCAGCCTGGCGTTGAGCGACGATATGGGTACCGCCTTTTTTGGATTAAAACCCTGGACCTATAACGAGCTGGCCAAAAAAAGCGACCGACGTCCGGGCGATAGTTTAACCAAAGCAGACACTGCGCGTATCGATTCTACCCGTGCGCTGGTTGCTGCGAAAAAAGGGACGTCTGCTGAAAAGCTGGCGGGCGTGGACATTTGGCATTGGAAAGACCCCGAAATTCAGCCGCGCCAGAAAATCACGTTGGGACAGGATACGATCTTAAGCACCCTCAGCGCCTGGAACCTGGAAAACAACCGCTTTATACCCCTAACGACAGAGGAAGCACCCTTAGGGCAATTAACCGGTAACCAGAGGTATGCTGTGGTATACACCAATCAGAAGTATAAGCCTGCTTTTAAAGAAGACTTTGCGGATGCTTATTTAGTAAACGTAAAAACCGGCGAAAGCAAACTGGCATTTGAAAAAGTAATCACCGGTTTCAATACCTTCCCGCGCACCTCACCCGATGGTAAATACCTGTTGTATTTTAAAGATAAACATTGGTGGACGTACAATTTGGCCACTGGGCAAAACACCAATATCACACAAAACATCAAAACTGATTTTTGGGATGTGCGCGATGATCACCCGGCCCCTTCGCGTCCAGCTGTAGGTACTGGTGGTTGGTTAAAAGGCGATAAAGAAGTTTTGCTCTATGATGAGTACAATGTTTGGGCTGTAAAGCCGGATGGCAAGGGAGTACGCCAACTTACAAATGGTGAAAAAGATGAAGTTCGCTACCGTGTTTACCGCACCGATTTCGATGAGCCTTACATTGATGACGCAAAGCCATTGCACTTTACCATGTATGGTGACAAAACCAAAAAGTACGGTTATGCCAAACTGGAAAGGGGCAAACTGGAGCCTTTGGTATTTGAGGACATGTTAGTGAACCGTATGATAAAAGCAAAAGATGCCAACGCATTCCTGTTTGTTAAGCAGGACTATGACAAATCGCCAGCCCTGTATGTGACTACCTCCTTTAAAGATGCTACGCAGGTAGCAGCCACCAACCCCCAACAGGCTGGTTATTACTGGGGAAAAAGCCAGTTGGTTAACTACACCAGCAAAGATGGTCAGAAGTTGCAGGGCGCCCTTTTTTACCCGGCCAATTATGAGTCTGGTAAGCAATACCCCATGATCACTTATATATACGAGGAGTTGTCCAGCACGGTACATAACTATACAAATCCCAACGCCCGCGGTGCATATAACACCACAAACTTTACGACCAATGGTTATTTTGTTTTCCGCCCGGATATAACTTATAAAATAAACGATCCTGGCATGAGCGCGGTAAACTGCGTGGTGCCGGCTGTGGAAGAAGTGCTCAAAACGGGCATGATCGATAAGGATAAGTTAGGGTTGATGGGACATAGCTGGGGCGCTTACCAAACCTCTTTTATCATTACACAGACCGATCTGTTTAAAGCGGCCATTGCGGGTGCTCCGCTTACCAACCTGATCTCCATGAGCAACTCCATTTACTGGAATACGGGCACACCAGATGCTAAGATTTTTGAAACCAGCCAGGGCCGTTTTGATGGCCCCTGGTATGAAAGAATGGAAGAGCACATGCGGAATTCACCCATGTACCAGGCTGCCAATATCAAAACACCTTTACTGGTAGCCTTCGGTGACAAAGATGGCGCGGTAGACTGGCACCAGGGCATTGAAATGTACAGTACCATGCGCCGTATGCAAAAGCCGCACATCATGCTGGTCTATGCCGATGAAAACCATGGCCTGGCCAAAAAAGAAAACCAGATAGATTATCAGAAGCGACAGAAAGAGTTTTTTGATTATTACATTTTAGATAAAACACCAGAAAAATGGATAACACAAGGCATGAGTCAGCAGGAGAAAACCAGGCAAAAAGCGGCAACAAATACCTCGGGTAAAACATTGTAAAAAGCCTGGCAAAGTATCGTTAATCCAAACCGAAGCAATTTTTCCTTCTTTTAGATATTTAAGGACACCAGCCTGCAATCTTTCAAAGGTTGGTGTCCTTAAGTATTAAATAATATTAGAGTATTTTTGTTCCAGGCCAATATGTTGTCACGAGAGTTGGCAAATATCTTTTGTACAGTATTTAAATGAATTGGGTCTTGCTTTTGCCACTAGTTTATTTGATGAATGATCTAAAAAACTAATCTTATTCACTATACCCGCCTATGCTTCTTTATCAAACAATATTGCACATAAAAAATATTCCTGTTCGTTATGAAGTCTCATGGCAACAGGAAAATAAGCTCCTTCTTTATAAGCCCGTTTTGTTAACTAGTAACAATAAAGGAATCCCGATGTTTTATGTAACGAAGCAAAAGGGGCAATGGCTACCCGTTAATATAAAAGATAAAACAATTATAGACCAGGTTACTGAAGATATCAGTGCCCATAATATAAAGTAAGTACTTAACCCAATGGCTTTTAAGTGACAAAGCGTGGGCACTATAGTTTTTTATACCTGCATCCTGCCTGGTTCCTTGGAGTACCATTCTTCCACTTATGTCTACAATTTAGAACCGGGTAAAATTCTGTTGACTCATTAACTAATAAAATTGTCTTTTGTATAAGCAAGGCCACCCATCTATGATCTTTCATAGGTTGATATCCCTCATTACTTATCCGGCTATGTTTTTAATTGAATAGGTCGACTGTATGTTGCCGCGCTTTTTTATGCGGCGTTAATAAGAACCTATCCCGCCATAAGGAACTACGCACCTTTGCAACAACAATTGCATTAGCCAATAGCCTCTCTGTAGAAAGCATCTCCAGGATCCTAGGCCATAGAAGAGCAAAGGTGACTTCAACTTATGCAATTATTACTGATCTGAAAGTGAGTGAAGAAATGAAAGCCCTTTCCCTTAAGCTGTATACTTAGCTATTAGGGAAAGGGCTGTACATAATTGGTATGAATTCAAATACAGTCTTTGTTTATTTGCTTTTCACGCTGTCAATTTGATTCAGCAGTTCTTTGATAGCTGTGTCTAATTGGAAGTCCTTATTCTTTTCGCCTAAGGGATTTGAAACCTGAATATCCACTGGCCTTGGCGCCAGTTCCATATTTGCGCCTTTATTATCCGTGATTTTGATAAATGGCAAACGAATACTGGATCCATCAATCAATTGTGCGCCCGATGTATAAATAATCCATCCGGCTGTTGGTTCGCCAACTACTTTTCCCAATCCAAGTGTTCGATAACCTTCGGTAAAGTCTTCTGCATCAGAAAGTGAATGTTGGTTGGTTACCAGTATAGTTGGTGCATCCAATGCACGCTGGCCTAGCTGTATCCTTGCCGGCGCGGACGGTAACCCTCTAACCGTCATGGTCATATATCCCTTTCTGGAAAAAACGTCCAATGCATAGGCATTTACAAAACCACCATTGTTGTTCCGTACATCAATGACAACACCATCGCGGGCATGGTTCTCCGCATCCATATCCTGGTACAATTGCAACAAAGAGTTTTGAGACATATCAAACATATGAACATAGCCCAATCTGCCTTTGCTTTCTTTAGCTACATAGGCTCTTTGTTCCTGTACCCATTGCTTGTAGAGTAGGCCCTTTTCAGTTCCCTGGTTGACGGGACTAAGGACAGCTTCTCTAGAGCCTGTTCCATTAGGAGAGGGACTGATCAAAAGAGTAACTTTCCTGTTGATCTTATTGTCAAGCATTGCATCCAGGTTATCCTTTGCTGTAACCTCTTTTCCATCAACGGCAATCAAATAATCACCTGCACGGATACTTCCGGAAAGGGCAGCCGGACTGAATGCAATAATTTCTGCCACTTTCAATTTGCCCTCTTTTTCATAAGCTGAACGATCAAGGCGTAGGCCGGTTCTTCCGGTAGTAAAACCAAAAGGACTATTGCCGGACACGCCGGAATGGGATGCATTTAATTCACCTACCATCAGGTTTAAAAGGCGCCGCAGTTCGTCTGGTGTTTGCGCACCTGCCGCGTAGGGTTCAAACTGTTTCCGGATGGCTTGCCAGTCAGCACCATGAAAGGTCTCATCATAAAATCCCTTATTCTGAATCTGCCATGCCTGGTTAAACATTTCCATCTTTTCCCTGCTGAAATCAATCTCCATTTCTGCAGTCACAGCCAGTGGCTTTGCTACTTTTGATTCCAGGCCTACCGATTGAATGCGGCCTCCTTCCAGAAAGAACACTTCCTTACCATCTGCAGTAAATTGAACATTGTTTTTGTTGCCAGGGGTAAAGGTGAGTTGTTTTAGAACGGCAGCTTCTTTGGAGAGTTCATCTAAAGAATAAGCGTAAAGATTCGTTTGCCCGGCTGCTGATGCAATCATTACCATTGTATTGCCATCTTTACTAAGGATGATGTCATTGACATCTGTTCCAATAGGCAATAAACTCAAACGTTGCCTTATATCTTCCCAAACAATACGAAGGGCTTGTTTTCCTTTTGCCGAGTCGGCACTCTTGGTCAGGACAGCATTGGTGGCTGTTGGTTTGGTATTGGATGTGCTGGTATTGGTAACAGTTGATGGATTAACGGGATCTACAAACAAATCCCTGAACTGGTCTTCCCTGAATCGCGGCTGCTGCGGTACCAGGTCCACTCTGGCAACATAGCCGTTTTCTGTACGTTGGCCAGTCGTAAAGAATAAGGATTTACCATCTCCTCTCCAATGAACAGAACCACCAAAGCTGTTGGCCAGGAAAGAGACTGCCCTGACCTCACCACCGGATGATGGGATGATATAAATGTTCCGTAATGATTTTGCACCAAAGCCGGCAAAGGCGAGCCACTTTCCATCAGGTGACCAGGCAACAGAACCAGTGGAAGCAAAAGGAGGGCGGCCCAAATAAGCTTTCGTTACCAGTGTTTCTTTCCTGGTATCTATTTGAATGGTGCGCAGCTCCTGACCATTCCGTATAAAGGCAATGGTTTTACCATCCGGTGATAACAGGGGAGAAGCATTATCCTGGTTGCCAGAGGTCAGTTGACTTTCTTTACCTGTAATAAAGTTGTACTGATAGATTTGAGCTATGCCATCCCGCTCCGATATATAGTAGATGCTATTGCTGTTGGAAGACCATACAGGCTGCGATTCATTAGCAGCGGTATAAGTAACTCTTGTTGCTTCACCACCTTCTTTTGAAGCAACCACAAAGACTTCACCCCGGGCGACGAAGGCTACCTTTTTACCATCAGGAGAAAGCGCAAGGTTAGTAAAGCCGGTGCTTAATCGCGTTCTTTCTATTGATGGTGACGCAGGCGCGCCTTTAAGCTTAATATCTACTTTGCTTGCACCTCCCTTATTTATATCATATTTCCAGATGGCAAAATCGCGTTCAAAAACAATGCTCTCTCCATTTGCAGCGATGGATGGCCATAGAACGCGGCCAGATGTAAAAGAAGTAAGCGGCTTTGCGGTTCCACCGATCGGGTGAACCCATAGATTCTCTTTACCATTCCTGTCGGAAACATAATATAATGTTTTCCCATCCTTGCTCCACATGGGCCATAGTTGTTTGGCGCCACGCTCCGTCAACTTGGTGTATTTAGGAGTCTTACTGTCCTCCAGCAACCACAACTCGGATTCATCCAGGTGGCTGCGACCATTTCGCCACCATTGGTGTGAGCCAAAACCCCGTGCTACAAAGGCAATGGAATTGCTAACAGGGGATGGGGCCGCTTGAAATTCATTAACGTAACGGTTATCTGCCACGAGCATGGGTGTGCCGCCATCTACAGGTACACGGAACACATCGCGCATGCCTGCTATATCATGGCTGGTTGAAGCAAAGTAGATATACTTATTGTCCTTTGACCAGGCACTTAATTCATCCGGACCATCATCAAATGTTAAGCGGTTGACTGAGCCGGTGCCAGTATTCATTACATATATATCACCATTGCCTGTTCTTGATGATTGGAATGCGATCATGGTACCATCAGGTGAATAAAGCGGCCTGGATTCAGTTGCTGGATTTGAAATCAGCAACCTGGCTTCCCCACCAGAAGCATTAACCGTCCAGATATCCCCACCTGAAACAAAAGCGATTTCATGACCATTAGGTGAAAGTGCAGGATCTGAAAAGTAAGGTTTAGGCAATGGGGATTGAGCATAAGTGAAGAAAAGGCTGAAAAGAAGTATAAATAGCATTAAAGTTTTGATGCCGCTAAAGTTCATAAGCTATAAGAGTTTGTTCAATGATAAGTATCTAAGTTAATCTATTAGATTTCATCCTGAACTACTTGAAATGAGTGGTGCTGTTTTTACCAGTAAAGAATACAGGGCATGGCTCAAGTTATTGAAGGATAAGATCCAGGCTTCCCAGATTAATGCAGCCATAAAGGTGAACCACGAGTTGCTGCAGCTTTACTGGGGATTGGGTCAGGAAATCTATGAAAAGGAACTGCAGGCCAATTGGGGGAGGCGCTTATCAGCCAACTCTCCAAAGACCTGACAGCAGCCTTTCCAGGCATGAAAGGATTTTCCAGAGCTAACCTGTGTTTTATCCGGAAGTGGTTTCTTTTTTATCATGGTCCCAAAATTGTCCCACAAGTTGTGGGACTTTTTGAGAAAGTCTCCAAAAGCAGGCTGGATCCTGCATTTGTGCCACAGTTTGTGGCACAAATGCCCTTGAGGCACAACCGGGAGATTATTTCCAAGTGCCGGGATGTGGAGGATGCCCTGTTTTACGTAGTTCATTATAATAAACAATAAGCTTTAATACATTAGCACAAAATGGGACAGGAGAAAGCCCAAAGCTGCATTCATCATCAGCGGAGAATGTGGGTATCCACACGCTGTGGCAGGACCGCAGGAAATCAAGCTGTTTGTGCAAAGCACCAGGAAATAGAAGCATTGCATAGACAAAATTGGGTATGAAATTGTCGATGACCCCCTATGTCACCCGCCATAACTTTTTCACCTTGCTGAAGATATCATCAAAACCAAAGCTCTAATTCAATCGTCATTTTTTAGTAGAATCTCTTTCCACTAAAACAGATTTAATGACAATCAATTCATTGGGGATTTGCTGGTTTTTTTTTGCCAGGTATTTAAATAAAAGTGCTGCTGCTTGCTTTCCCATTTCGAAAGCCGGTTGGGTAATAGTGGTAATGGAAGGGTTCAGCATGTCAGCAATTTCTAAGTTGGAAAAACAAATTATTTTAACATCTTCAGGAATGCCTAATTGTAAATCGTGGCAAGCCTGGTAAGTAGTAAAAGCAAGCTTTTCTACACTTGAAAAAACACCATCCGGATGATGATGGAAAAGCATTTGTTTTATCTTCCTGTAATTAGCTTTATCGTCACCATTACACTTAATAACTCGTGCATCGTTAACAGGAAGATCGTGTTTGTGCATGGCTTCTAGATAACCCTGCTTTCTTTTGTTATCAATAGAAAGGTGGTCTGATATTGAGAGATAGGCGACGTCTTTACAACCCTGCCGGATTAAATGCTCGGTGGCGTTAAAGCCTGAAGCAAAGTCATCGGTAACCACCTTTACCGTTTCTAATTCGTGGCAGATGCGGTCAAAGAAAACTACCGGAACACCGTTTTGTTTTAACTCGCTCAGGTGATCGTATTGTTTGGTGGTGCCAGCCATCGACATAATAATACCATCAACCCGGCCATTCTGTAAGTGTTTTAAAATAATTTCTTCTTGCTTGAAGTCGTCATGTGTTACGTAAATCAAGACATGATAATCGTTTTGCCGTGCAATTGACTCAGCACCGCTGATAGCCTGTATAAAAAAATTGTTCGTGAGTTCTGGCACTAATACAGCAATGGTCCTGCTTTTGTGGCTTCGCAACTGGCGGGCATAAGGGTTTGCCACGTAAGACATTTCAGCGGCCATTTCCTGTACCCTTTTTTTCGTGTCCTCTCCAATGTCATATGTATCGCGTAAGGCTTTCGAAACGGTAGATACTGAAACGCCCAGTTTCTCGGCAAGTTGTTTCAGGCTAGGTTTTGACATTCGAAAATTTTCGTAAATAAAAATGAAAATAGCTTAATATTTCGAAAGTTTTACTACATCGTTTTCGTAAATAAAGTAGTTCGTTTACACGATAAGTAAGGTGTTTTTTACGAACCTTTATGCAAAGCTTGCCTTATGAAGGAAATGCCTTCCGCCATTCATATCCATATGATACCACTTAAATCTTTAGTGCAAACCAGCCCTGGTCTATTGTGGTTTCATACTGCATGGTTGCGCTTCAGAAGGAAGTATTATGGTTTTTATTTCAATCTTTTTAATAAGGTGAAAATGGTCGGTTTAAAAAGGTGACTGCTAAATACTTTGGGTATATCCGTGTGAACTTAAGTTGCGACAGCATCAATGTAACGGTGGATGATTTGGGAGCCGGAATCAAAATCACGGGTGACAGGACATATCAATAACAATAACCAATTTAACCTGGTTATAAATGAGCAAGCCTCGGGATGCCGCCGGTGGCTTCTAATAGGTAACCATAGTATCGTATACTTATTTATAAATCTATTGTATGGAACTTTTTTCATTGCGCGATAAAGTAATTATTGTGACCGGAGGTACCGGCATTTTGGGTACCTCATTTGTAAACGCGATTACTGAAGCCGGCGGAACTGTGGTCATTGCAGATATTAAAGTAGAAGCCTGCATAAAAAAAGCAGAAGAGATCAATGGAGCAGGTGGCAAGGCACTCGGTATTTATGCTAACGTATTAGAGGAAGACTCTTTGAAAGAAGCAAAGGAAAAGATACTGGCCACATATGGAAGAATTGATGGTTTAGTAAATGCCGCTGGTGGCAATGTGCCCGAAGCGGTGGTGGAAAATACCGCCGATATTTTCGACATGAATATCGATGGTATGAAAAAGGCATTGGTGCTGAACCTGTGGGGTACCATCATTCCTTCGCAAATATTTGGCGCCGCCATGGCTAAAGGTGGAAAAGGCAGTATTGTAAATATATCATCTGTAAGTCCAAAAAATGCTTTGACAAAAGTATTGGGTTACAGCATGGGTAAAGCCGCCATTGATATTTATACCAAGTGGTTTGCCGTGGAAGTAGCCAACCGCTATGGCGATAAAATAAGGGTGAATGCTATTGCGCCGGGCTTCTTTCTAACCGATCAGAACAGGACGCTGCTTACCAATCCGGATGGCAGCTATAAAGAAAGATCCAATAAAATCATTCAACATACACCTTTCAAAAAGTTTGGACAACCTGATGACTTAAAAGGAGCACTGATTTATTTGCTTAGTGATGCCTCCACTTTCGTTACAGGTTCAGAAATTTTTGTTGATGGCGGTTTTACAAAATTCAGCGGCGTATAAAATTAACTACTTATGAATAGCATGTTTACTTCTTATCAACAAACAGGGTACTTAATGCAACAAACCATGCGCTGGTATGGCCCCAAGGATCCTGTTAGCCTATTAGATATTAAGCAGGCCGGTTGCACCGGTGTTGTTACAGCGCTGCATCATGTACCTAATGGTGAAGTATGGACAATTGAACAAATTAAAAAACGGAACGCCGAAGTTGAAGCGGCCGGGTTGAGCTGGAATGTAGTGGAAAGTGTTCCGGTGCATGAAAAGATTAAAACCCAAAGCACAGGCTTTGAAGCCTGTATTGAAAACTACAAGCAGTCCATCCGCAACCTGGCTGCCTGTGAGGTGATGACCGTTACCTACAACTTTATGCCGGTGCTGGATTGGACACGTACCGACCTGAGTTATACAGTGGAAGATGGCAGTAAAGCACTGCGCTTTGAAAAGGCTGCTTTTGTTGCATTTGATATATTCATGCTGAAAAGAAAGGGTGCTGAGGCCGACTATACACCCGAAGAAATTAAAAGGGCTGAGAGACGTTTTGCTGAGATGACTGACGAAGAGAAACAACTATTGCAACGCAATATAATCGCCGGTTTGCCTGGCAGTGAAGAAAGCTTTACTCTGGAGCAATTTCAGGAAGCACTTGATACCTATGCCGGTATAGATGCAGATAAGTTAAGAAGCCACCTGATCTACTTTTTACAACAGGTGGTTCCAGTAGCAGACGAAGCAGGTGTGAAAATGGTCATTCATCCCGACGATCCTCCTTACGCCATATTAGGTTTGCCAAGGGTGGTAAGTACAGCTTCCGATATAGAAGCTTTGATCAAGGCCGTTCCTTCTTTCAACAATGGCCTTTGCTTTTGTACAGGTTCTTTTGGTGTAAGGGCTGATAACGACCTGGTAGCTATGGTGCGCCAATTTGGAGACCGCATTAACTTCCTGCATTTGCGCAGTACCAAGCGGAACGAGTGGGGCGATTTTTACGAAGACAACCACCTGGAAGGCGATGTGGACATGTATGCCGTGATCCGGGAGATCGTTCTATTGATGCAGGAAAGAAAAGTGTCCATTCCGGTGCGGCCAGACCATGGGCACCAGATGCTTGATGATCTAACCAAAAAAACCAATCCAGGCTATTCCGCCATTGGCCGCTTGAGAGGGCTGGCAGAATTGCGCGGCCTTGAATTGGGCATTGCCAGGAGCCTTGCCGGTGATTAAAGTCAACTAAATCAAAATAAGAAAAGCAGCTACCAGGGAATATTTGTTTTCTCTTTTGCTGATAACGGCTTTATGTCAGTTGCCAGGGCTGACGACGCATTTTAAAAAGGCATTTAAAAAAGCAGAAAAGCAAACCGGAATATTAGTTGTAGAAACGGCTAAAGCAGATAAAGGTGATCTTGACTCGCCGCGAACCGTGCATGATGGTAAACTTGTACTCACCAAGTCTCCCTATTGGAATAGTAGTTTTTTCCCGGAGTGCTTTGAGCCGGGTTGCTTAGGTGAAAAATTGTTTGCCATGACCACCACTACAAGACTTACTTATCGTATTGATAAAAATATTTGACTGCCGGGCTTGAATGGATAAACTGTAAAAGCAAAAACAGATGTTTTATGAAGAAATTTCTAGACGAAGATTTTTTACTGCATACTACAACAGCACAACTGCTTTACCACGAGTATGCCAAACCAATGCCTATTATAGATTATCATAATCACCTGCCGCCGGAACAGATAGCAGGCGATATCCAATTTGAAAACATAACACAAGCCTGGTTGTATGGCGACCATTACAAGTGGCGGGCCATGCGTACCAATGGTGTAGCGGAAAGTTACATTACCGGCAACGCTGGTGACCGGGAAAAATTTGGGCAATGGGCCGCTACGGTTCCCTATACCCTGAGAAACCCTCTATACCATTGGACACACCTGGAACTGCTACGCTATTTTAATGAGCCGGAAATATTGAATGCAGGAACTGCGCAAAAGATTTATGACACTTGTTCGGCACTACTTCAAACAAAAGAATACAGTGTCAGAAGATTGCTGGAAAAGATGCATGTGCAGGTGGTCTGTACCACAGACGATCCTGTAGACTCGCTTGAACATCATCTGCAACTAAGTGCCGGTCAATGGGACGTAAAAGTGCTGCCTGCTTTCCGTCCTGATAAGGCTATGAATGTGGATGATGCCGAAGCCTTCAATTCGTATCTTGCTTTATTGGAGAAAGCCTCTGATACAGCGATTATTCATTTTGAAGATTATATAGGGGCATTAAAAAGCCGTCACGATTATTTTGCTGCCAATCATTGCCGGGTAAGTGATCATGGACTGGAAGAGATATATGCGGAGGATTACACTTTAAAAGAAATTCAAGCCGTTTTTGCAAAGGTTCGTTCGGGTAACACATTAGAGGTCGGAGAAAGAAAGAAATTTAAATCAGCCATGCTGGTCACTTTTGCAGAATGGGATTGGGAAAAAGGGTTTGTTCAGCAATTTCACCTCGGCGCTCTACGAAATAACAACAGTCGCATGCTGGCCAAACTGGGCCCTGATACGGGTTGGGATAGTATTGGCGATTTTTCCCAGGCACGTGCCCTTTCCAAATTTCTGAACCGGTTGGATGCCGATAATAAACTGGCAAAAACCATCATTTACAATCTCAATCCTTCTGACAATGAAGTAATGGCCACTATGATCGGCAACTTCAATGATGGCTCAGTTGCCGGCAAAGTGCAATGGGGTTCGGGCTGGTGGTTTATGGATCAGAAAGAAGGTATGGTCAATCAACTCAATACACTCTCCAATATGGGTTTGCTGAGCCGCTTTATAGGTATGCTTACCGACAGCCGCAGCTTTTTGTCGTTTCCGCGCCACGAATATTTCCGCCGCATCTTGTGTAACCTGCTGGGAGAGGAAATAGAGAAAGGTGAATTACCCAATGATATAGCCTGGACTGGTAAAATAGTGCAGGATATTTGCTATAACAATGCTTCCAACTATTTCAATTTTCAGCGTGCAGGAGAAGCAACCACCTTTTCTTGAAAAGTTTATTAAACAACAATACAGGTTGCCCTGTAGCACACACATTAATGAAGAGGGAAGTAAGATCGGCAGCATGGTAGCTTATGTTTATTTCGATGTGTCCAAAGAACAGCGCATTTTCTTTTCATCCATGAACCGGAGCAAACAAGGCATTTAGTGTTGAATAACTAGGATGCTGTTGTATCCCCTCCATTAAGCATACATTTTGGCTGCGGAACCAGCAACTATAGTTTTTCCTGGGACATGCCGGGGCGTTAAATTCAGAAATATGCAAAAAGTCTTTTGTTTTGGCGAATTGTTGTTGCGCCTGTCTCCTGCCTTGAACGGACGATGGATACAGGATGCGTCTATGCCGGTTTATATGGGTGGCGCAGAGTTGAATGTTGCACAGGCTCTGGCACGCTGGAATGTACCCGTAAAGTATAGCACGGCTTTGCCAGATCATTCCTTAAGTAAGGAAATAGTTGATAACCTACAGTCCAAGAATATTGATGTCTCGGCTATTCATTTTGCGGGGAATAGAATAGGCACTTATTATTTACCCCAGGGCACTGATCTTAAAAATGCTGGTGTAATTTATGACAGGGCTCATTCTTCATTCAGTGAATTAAAGCCGGACGTTATTGATTGGAAAGAAGCTTTAAAAGATTGTAGCTGGTTTCATTTTTCTGCTATCAGTCCTGCCTTAAATGAGAATGTGGC
>JAEWAC010000189.1 GCA_023391895.1 Bacteroidota bacterium | reverse complement strand
CATCCATACCCGTCCCCGGGCATCAATGTCAATATTGGTAGGGTTGCCGATCATGGGTTCTGAAGCAAAAAGCGTGGCTTGCAAGCCCTCGGCCACTTCAATACCGGCCAGCGCATTTTGGGGTAGTCTTTTTTCTTCGTCGGTGAGTTTGGCATAGGCACTGTCCCGCTCGGCCCGTGACGATTGGGCGTCTTTGGAATTACAGCTGACTACGGCTAAGGTGGTGGCCAGGCAAGCAGCCATTAGCGTTGTTTTCTTCATAAAGCAATGTTGAATTCAAATAATGATTGAATGAAAGAATGATTATCCGTCATTTTTACGTTTATAAATATAAATTTTTTTCTATTACATAACCTATGGAAAAATGCAGCTTTTTTACGCGCAGGAGTAACGGGCAACGAAACCAGCATTTTAAATTACTGCTTCAGCCTGGCAAAGAGGAAAAATGGCTGTACGTTGCAGAAGAGGCACCTGCTAAACAGGGCGAAAGCTTCCCCGCCGGGGAAGCTTTCTTTTGCTTTGCCTTATGAGAGAGATTGACTGTAATAAATGTAATAAATCCGTACCTAACTTTCCAATGATTTTCAAAATTTATTTCTTAACAGTAAAATCAGTGTCTTGAAAAGGCAGGCATTGTACAGTATGGGTTTTTAAGAAGTTGGCGCCTGCTCATCCACCCGCCACCGGTCTTTCACAGTTGGCGGTTTTTTTTCAGTCACCCGTCTGCCCGAAGCCTGTCACTTCTTTAAAAACCCATATAGGGCACCGGCCCAAACCCTTTCACCCATCTTGTTACCAAGAATCATTAATTTGATTTAGTTTAAACGTATGAAAGTCTTTAAAAACCTATATACCTTTTTAGCTTTGGGTATGTTCACCTGCCTGCACGTAGACGCCTTTTCGCAACAAGTGATGCCAATTTATCCCAATGGTATTCCCAATGCCAAACCCGTGCCTGATGCGGAGCAATCTTCCATCAATAAAGACAGCATCCTGATCATCAGCCAGGTCACCCGCCCTACCCTCAGCATTTACCTGCCGCTAAAAGAAAAAAGCACCGGTGCTGCTGTGATCATTTGTCCCGGCGGTGGTTACCAGATTCTAGCGGCGGGGCATGAAGGCGCCGATGTGGCCAAACGTTTTACCGAAATGGGCATAGCCGCCTTTGTGCTCAAATACCGCCTGCCCAGCGACCAGACCATGATCAATAAAGAAATTGGTCCTCTGCAGGATGCGCAGCGGGCCATTCAACTGGTACGGCAAAATGCCACCACCTGGGGTATTGATCCAAGCCGTGTGGGCATTATGGGTTTTTCAGCCGGCGGACACCTGGCCTCCACAGCGGGCACCCGCTTTCAAACCGCCTATATTCACAACCCGCAAAAGACCAACCTGCGGCCGGACTTTATGATACTGGTGTACCCGGTCATCAGCTTTACCGACAGCATTGGCCATACCGGCTCCCGCAATAACCTGATTGGCAAAAACCCGCGTCCCGAAAAAATCAAGCAATTCTCCAGCGACCAGCAGGTAACGGAACAAACACCACCCACTTTTTTGGTACATGCCAAAGACGATCCGGTAAAGGTGGAAAACACGCTTCGGTTTGAAGCCGCTCTGAAAAGTAAAGGCGTGCCGGTAGCCATGCACCTGTACGAACAGGGCGGTCATGGTTATGGCATGATCAACAAAACCAGCCCGGTCAGGTGGATGGACCTAGTGGAACAATGGATGCAGCAAATGGGGTTTTTAAAGAGTGCCAGGCCTGGCAAATAAAAGCAATCTCTTAAACGGGGTATCTTTTCACGCAAAGCTGCAAAGAAAATAAGGCGCAAAGATGGAGTTCCAACCTTTGCTACTGATACAGCTTTGCGCCTTGACATAAAAAGAATTGATGAGACCCGTCCTGCTTATTTAGCTTTTGTAAAATAGCGGTGCATGAACAACAACTGGTAGTGCACAGCATTGCTCCAATAATTCCAGTCGTGCCGGCCCGGCCGGGTAATGTAATCATGCGGAATGTTGCGGTCCAAAAGCTTTTGGTGCAGCTGTTCGTTCACCCGGAAAAAGAAATCATCCGTGCCGCAGTCAATGATCAGCGCCAGCGCATTGGGCGTTAATAAATGCAGCAGGTTGACCACGGTGTTTTGCTCCCACCGTTCCGGCTGTTGGGCATAAGAACCCAACCGCAGCGCCAAGTCCCAGTTGTTGGGAAAAGGCCGGATGTCTACGCCCCCGCTCATGCTGCCCGCCACGCCAAAAACATCCTGGTTTTTGATGGACAAGTACAAGCCGCCATGACCACCCATGCTCAGGCCGGTTATGCCCCTCGCCGTTCGGTCTTTTTTGGTTTTGTACTGCCGGTCAATATAGGCTACCAGTTCTTTGCTTACAAATGTTTCGTATTTATAGGCGGGATCTACCGGGCTGTCATAATACCAGCTGCGGTTGCCATCGGGACACACTATGATGATTTGAAAAAGATCGGCGTCTTCTTTTATAGCGGGTACGTTTTTGACCCAGGTGGCGTGGTTATCGCCAAAGCCATGCAGCAGGTATACCACCGGGTATTCTTTGCTTTTACTATAGCCTGCTGGTGTTATCACTACGGCTTTTACCTGTTTGTTCATACTGGCGCTTTGAACGGACACCGTATCCACGTTGGCAGCCCGTACCATTTGAAGCGATAAAAGAAGAAGCGCTACAATACCTAAGCGAAGATTCGTTTTCATATGCAAGTGATTGAACAATTCCTGAGCTGTTTACTGTTCCGGTTTGTAATAGTTGAAACGGTTATGTATTCAAATGTATGATGGAAGTAAATGAAATAGTAAAAATGTAGAAATTTTGAACGCTATTGCTTTCCATCTTTTTACATTTTTACTATTTCATATTGCATTTCATCTTTTTGCCGAATCATACCCCTATGGGTTTTTGAAACAGTGAGTCATTTATTGAAACACCCTTACATAATCAATCAAAAATTCCTGTGGCAAAGTGGTGATATCCACACCTCTTGATCCACCCCAGGCACCGCCATAGGCAAGATTTAATATCAGGTATTGCGGCTGGTCAAAAGGCCAGCTTTCGGTGCCGGTACCATCATTGGCATAGGTAAACACTTTTTGATCATCCATGTACCAGTCAATGCGGTCCTTGAACCACTCCACCGCATACACATGAAAGTCGTTATACACGCCCTTGTAAGGCACCTGCATGCCTTTACCAGTTTTCTTTACATGATTATATTTATCGGTATGCACATTAAAGTGTACCGTATCGGGCATGTAACCTACGTGCTCCATAATATCAATTTCGCCGCAGGCCGGCCAATCTACTTTTCTGATATTGGAGCCCAGCATCCAGATGGCCGGCCAGGTTCCTAAACTGGAAGGCATTTTAGCCCGCACTTCTATCCGGCCGCAGGTCCAGTCTTGTTTGCCACTGGTGTTGATTGCCGCTGAAGTAATTGGATAC
>JAEWAC010000155.1 GCA_023391895.1 Bacteroidota bacterium | reverse complement strand
GGGCCTGTGCGATAACCTTTTGCTGGCAACTTATTTATCCGCCACCTGCCCGGTTGTGGCCGCCCCTGCCATGGATGAAGATATGTGGCTCCACCCCTCCACCAAAGCCAACCTGCAAACGATAGCGGCTCATGGCTGTACCATCATACCAGTGGAGCATGGAGAACTGGCCAGCGGTCTGGTAGGCGACGGCAGGATGGCGGAGCCGGAATCCATTATGGCTTTTTTAAAGACTTTCTTCAACCAAAAACAAGACCTTGCCGGCAAAAAAGTGCTGGTTACCGCGGGTCCTACACACGAAGCCATTGATCCGGTACGTTTTATTGGCAACCATTCCTCCGGCAAAATGGGTTACGCCTTGGCCGAAGAAATGGCCGGCAGGGGAGCCCAGGTAACCCTGGTGAGCGGACCGGTAGCCATCAAGGCGGTGCATCAAAACATACAGCTGGTGCCGGTTACTTCAGCCGAGGAAATGTTCCAGGCCTGTAACCTGCATAAGAATTACGAGATTGCTGTGATGGCTGCAGCGGTGGCCGACTATACGCCCCTGCATCCGGCACAGCAGAAAATAAAGAAAAGCGAGGGCGAACTGGCTATATCATTAAAAAAGACCACAGACATTCTGGCGGCGTTGGGCAAAGAAAAAAAGGACGAACAGGTGCTGGTGGGCTTTGCGCTGGAAACGGAAAACGAAAAAGAAAACGCCCGGAAAAAGCTGCAGAAAAACGCGGATATGATTGTACTCAACTCGCTGCAGGATGCCGGGGCCGGCTTTGGCGGCGACACTAACAAAGTGACGTTTTTGAAAAAAGACGGAACCGAAAAGACCTTTGAAACAAAATCCAAGACCGCTGTTGCAAAAGATATTGTAGATGCCATAACCGAATTATTAAAATGAAAAGATATTTATTCATAGCCTTATTCATGGGTTTAACGGGCTTATCCGTACAGGCACAGGAGCTGCAGGCAAAGGTGTCGGTGTTGTCAAACCGGGTCGGAAGCCAGGTGGATAAAAAAGTGTTTCAAACCCTGCAAAACTCGCTCTCCAATTTTTTGAACAACCGCAAGTGGACCAATGACTCCTACAATGCGCAGGAAAAGATCAAGTGCAACTTTCTGATCAGCATTGACCAGGCCCTGAGCGATAATGTTTATAAAGCCACGCTGACCATACAGGCAGCAAGGCCGGTTTACAACACCCAGTACGACTCACCCATCATCAACTTTCAGGACAATGATGTGGCATTTCGTTACATAGAGTTTCAGCCGATTGAGTTCAACGAAAACCGGGTGCAGGGCAATGATCCGCTGGCCGCCAACCTAACCGCACTACTGGCGTATTATGTCAATATCATATTGGGTATGGACTATGATTCGTTTGCGCCTCGGGGCGGCGATCTCTATTTTAAGCGGGCACAAAATATTGTCAACAACGCACCCGAAGCCCGCGACATTACAGGCTGGAAAACCTTTGATGGGATCCGCAACCGGTTCCGGTTGGTAGAAAACTTTAACGACAGCCGCTTTGCACTGATACACGATGCGGTTTATAGCTACTACCGGGCGGGCATGGATGCTTTTTACCAAAATGAAGAAGAAGGCCGCAATGGAATTTTGGCGGCACTTAATGCCTTGAACACGCTGAACAAGGAGAATCCCAACTCCATGGGCGTACAGTTTTTCTTTCAGGGCAAAAGCAATGAGCTGGTAAAGATTTTCAGCCGCGCCAACCCCGATGTGAAGCAGCGTGCCCGCAACCTGCTGACCAGTTTAGATGTAGCCAATGCCACCGCCTATAAAGAATTAAGATGAGAGTTGTTGTTTTCCTTTTTATTGTTTTTCTTTTTTCCTGTCGCAGCAAAACCGCTGTTCCCAAAGATGTGATACCCGTTCCGGAAATGACTGCTATTTTATGGGATGTCATGCTGGCCGACGAGTTGGTGGGCCAGAATTATCCGGTAGATACGGCCAACAAACGTTTTGATACCAGCATTGTATTGTACCAGCAAATTGTACAGGCCCATCATACCACCCAGCAGCAGTTTAAAAAAAGCCTGGATTTTTATCAAAGCCGGCCGGATTTGTTGCAGATCATTTTGGATACTTTACAAAAGCGGACCACCGTTCCCATTTTTATTGAAAAAGACACCTTACCTGTTGCAAAAGATTCATTACCGGTGGTAGAGTAGCCGGCAGCTCGTTTGTTCAGGTAAGAAGATTCGGGTATGCATGCATTCTTCTGTTTTTTCGCCAATGGATTTGCGGCTGTTGCATCACAGGGACTGATTTAAGCGCCTGGTTGGTTTCTTTGTTTGCCGGTCTTCCTTACATTTGATGAAACAACTTGCTATATGAATAAAGTGTTTCAGTCCGCGGCCGAAGCCCTGCAGGATGTGCCCGATGGCGCTACCATTATGCTGGGCGGTTTCGGCTTGTGCGGCATACCCGAAAACTGCATCAAAGCCCTGGTGCAAAAGGGCGTTAAAAACCTCACCTGTATTTCCAACAACGCCGGCGTAGATGACTTTGGTTTGGGATTGTTACTGCACACCCGGCAGATCAAAAAAATGATGAGCTCCTACGTGGGGGAGAATGCCGAGTTCGAACGGCAGTTACTGAGTGGCGAGCTGGAAGTAGACCTGATACCGCAGGGCACGCTGGCCACCCGCATACAAATGGCCGGCATGGGCATTCCCGCCTTTTTTACACCGGCCGGCTACGGCACCGAAGTAGCGGAAGGAAAGGAAGTGCGTGAGTTCAACGGCAAAAGATATTTAATGGAGCTGGCCCTGCAGGCCGACTTTGCCATGGTGAAAGCCTGGAAAGGCGACAAGTACGGCAACCTGGTTTTCCGTAAAACCACCCGCAATTTTTCCAGCTCCATGGCCCGCGCCGGCAACATTACCATAGCCGAAGTTGAGCACCTGGTAGAACCGGGCGAACTGGATCCTGATCAAATTCATGTGCCGGGTATTTACGTGCACCGCATCTTCCAAGGCACCAATTACGAAAAGCGTATCGAAAGACGAACTGTACAACTGGCAAGATAAGTTCACGGGTTCACTAGTTCACAAGTTGAAGGAACCCGCAACATGTGAAACTACAACATGTGAACTGGTTAACCCAACTTTAAACTTTAAACTCAAAACTTTAAACTTCTTCATGGCTCTAGATAAATACGGCATTGCCAAACGCATTGCCCAGGAACTGAAAGATGGTATGTATGTGAATTTAGGCATCGGCATTCCTACGCTGGTAGCCAATTACATTCCCGAAGGCATGTTTATTATGCTGCAAAGCGAAAATGGCATGCTGGGAATGGGACCTTATCCCACCGAAGAAGCCATTGACGCCGACCTCATTAATGCCGGTAAAGAAACCGTAACCATCCTGCCCGGCGGTGCTTTTTTTGACAGTGCCGAAAGTTTTGGCATGATCCGCGCCGGTAAGGTAGACCTGACGGTACTGGGTGCCATGGAAGTAAGCGAAACCGGCGATATCGCCAACTGGAAAATTCCCGGTAAAATGGTAAAGGGCATGGGCGGGGCCATGGACCTGGTAGCCTCCGCCCGCAACATTATTGTGGCTATGATGCATACCAACCCCAAGGGCGAATCTAAACTGCTGCCCCAGTGTACGTTGCCGCTGACGGGCGTGGCTTGCGTAAAAAAAATTGTAACCGAGCTGGCGGTGCTGGATGTTACACCCGATGGTTTCCGGCTCATTGAAAGAGCACCCGGCATCAGTGTAGAAGAAATTAAAAGTAAAACAGCGGGTAAACTAATCGTGGAGGGTGAGGTGCCGGAAATGAAGTTGTAAAGGTTTTTAGTAACCAGCGCTTGTGCTGCTATGGAGCTTTTGTTGCGTCGCACCCCTGTACCGTAGGTTCGCTATGGAACTTCTTCAAAAGCCCATATGGGTTTCCTATTTTTCTTTACTTAACCATAAGCGCCTGCAACCAAACCAGCGATGTATCCAGCAGCAACTATGTACAGCTGGATTTTACGCACCTGGCAAGAAAAACCTTATGTAGAATGTAGATTCCAACATGTAAATGGGGTTTTGAAATGCAGAAGGCAAAAGTGAAAAGGCAAAACCAAAAAGCAGGACAGGCAGACTGATCCAGCGCCTTATCCCGCGTTAACTTCAGACTCTTATTGCTGTAGTGCAAGTGTAGCGGGATACCGTGCCTTTAGTATCTCTTCATAGCACGCAAAAGAATTTGAACTTCTTCGAAAAATCATAGGACGCCCCATAACTTATAACTTATTACTTACCACTTATAACTTCTTCCTTGTGCGTGGGCAAGGCCAAAAGGGCGGAGCCTTCGGGTTGGCCTTGAACTTTTTGCTTACTTTTTCGGGGAGAAAAAGTAAGAACGGCTGACTACCGCAGGAAAAACCCTAGTCATAGGATTTCATAAATGAACTGCTATATGGGATTTTAAAGAAGTTCAAAGGAGATGCTGAATGGAGTTCAGCATGACAGAGGGGGAGAGGCATGACGACTTCTTCAAAACCCTATAGGTGAAAAATGGGTTTTTGAAGGATGTCTCTCCTGTCCACTGCCCACTGTCAACCCCATATGGGTTTTAAAGAAGTTCCATAGCGAACCAACGGTACAAGGGTGCGACGCAACAAAAGCATCATGGATATACTACAGCTGGCTCCATAAAAAAAGCCCCGCTGCTGCGAGGCTTGTATGAAAGTACAAAAGGTTAATATTCCCATTTCACCAGGGTAGCACCCCACGTAAAGCCACCGCCAAAAGCCGCCAGCACAATGTTGTCGCCTTTGTTTAACTGATGGCGCCACTCCCACAAACAAAGCGGAATGGTGGCTGCCGTGGTATTGCCATAGCGTTGTATGTTCAGCATTACCTTGTCGTGCGAAAGACCCATGCGGTCGGCTGTGGCGTCAATAATGCGCTTGTTGGCCTGGTGCGGCACCAGCCAGGCAATGTCATCGCCGGTTAGCTTGTTGCGTTCCAGCAGTTCGGCGCTTACATCGGCCATACCTTTTACGGCAAATTTGAAAACTGCCTGGCCTTCCTGGTATACGTAGTGTTCTTTGTTGGCCACGGTTTCCGCTGTAGCCGGCTTAAGCGAGCCCCCGGCTTTCATGTGCAGGTAATTGCGGCCGCTGCCGTCGCTTTTTAATATGCTGTCCAGCACGCCATAGCCCTCGTAGTTGGGCTCCAGTAGTACGGCGCCGGCGCCATCACCAAAAATAATACAGGTCTGGCGGTCGCTGTAGTCTACAATGGCACTCATTTTATCGGCGCCTACCACCACTACTTTTTTGTAGCGGCCGCTTTCAATAAAGGCCGCACCGGTGGTTAAGCCGTATAAAAAGCCGGAGCAGGCGGCGCCCAGGTCAAAACCAAACGCATGTTTGGCGCCTATTTTATCACTGATGATATTGGCAGTGGCCGGAAACACCATATCGGGCGTAACGGTACAGCAGATAATGCAGTCTATTTCTTCGGCGGAGATGCCCCTTTTTTCCAGCAACTGCTTGATAGCAGGGGCTGCCATATCGGAAGTGGCCAGTCCTTCGCCTTTCAGGATTCTTCTTTCTTCTATGCCGGTACGGGTGCGTATCCACTCGTCGTTGGTTTCTACCATTTTCTCCAGGTCAAAATTGGTTAGCTTGTCTTCCGGAACATAGCCTCCTACAGCGGTAATCGCTGCCGTTACTTTGTGCTTCATAACGTTGAACGTGTATAGTGATTTTAAAAAGAGGGAGCGAAGATACGGCAATGGGCCAAAATGGATGGTGTTTAACATGTTAACGATAAACTCTATGGGTGTTTTTGTTTTACATTCGCACAAATGATCGCTTATTTAAAAGGGGCTTTTGCCCATAAAACTCCTGCATCCGTAGTGGTTGACGTCAACGGCGTTGGCTACGATGTTCAAATCAGTTTAAATACCTATACCAAAATCCAGGACCTGGAAGGCGGCCTGTTGTTTACCCACCTGCTGGTGCGCGAGGACGCCCATATTTTGTATGGCTTTTTTGAGGCCACGGAAAAAGAAATGTTTTTGCACCTGCTGGGCGTGTCGGGTATTGGCGCCAGCACCGCCCGGGTCATGCTGTCGTACATGAAAGCCGAAGAGGTGAGCCGCGCCATTGTACAGGGCAATACCCGCTTGCTGGAAAGCATCAAAGGCATTGGCCGCAAAACCGCCGAGCGCATTGTACTGGAGCTGCGCGACAAACTTTCCAAACACCCGGTAGAGACCCTGGATGTAAATATTTCGATGTCAAAAGGCAATACTTTACAAGCCGATGCGTTAAATGCACTAATAGCACTGGGTATTAACCGGCAGGCAGCTGACGTGGCCATACAAAAGGTGTTGAAGGAAAATGAAAACCAGCCGGTTGAGACCGTTATCAAGAAGGCTTTACAAATCCTATGATTGCCAATATTGGCTTAAACCGATTGTTAGAGAAACTGACTTAGACATTGTCTTATATACTTACCTATATCTTCCGTACGTTGGTATTTACCACCGTTGTGCTGGCATATTGCACAAATGCCTATGCTTATTTTGCTCCGACCCATAACCTTCAGGATACGACCAAATACCCCTTGCGCGACCGCAGAGGCGACCCGTATACCTATCCCAACCGCAATGCGTTTGACCTCTCGGATACCGCTTTTATCAAGCGCAACATCGAGTACGATCCGGTAAGCAAGCAATATTATATTATAGAAAAAGTCGGCACCCAGTACTACCGCACCCCCATGACTTTTTCCATGAAAGAGTTTTTGGAGCTGCAGGGGAAAAAAGACGAAGCCGAATACTTTCGCAAGCGGGCCAATACACTGGTGAACCTGAACCGCCGGAACGCAAAACCCAACTTTGGCTTTTCTAAAGACTGGATGAACCGCATCACCGGTAATGGCAAAATAGACATCCGGCCCAGCGGGTATGTAGACATTGCGGCAGGCTACCAGGGACAGAACATTAAAAACCCCACCCTGCCGGAGCGGGCCCGCAAAAACGGCGGCTTTGACTTTAACATGAATGCGCAGCTGCAGGTAGATGCCAACATTGGCGATAAAATACGGCTGCCCATTAACTATAACACCCTGGCCAACTTTGATTTTGAAAACCAGCTGAAGCTGGACTACCGGGGCAAGGATGATGAGATTTTAAAATCCTTCCAGGCGGGTAATACCAACTTTATTTCCAAGGGCACCCTCATACCGGGCGCCCAGTCGCTTTTTGGTATCAAGTCGCAACTGCAGTTTGGAAAACTGTTTGTGACCTCCGTGCTGGCCAGCCAGCGCTCCCAGCGCCAGACCCTGGGGCTGGAAGGCGGCTCTGCTTCGCAAACCTTTAACCTGAAAGCCGACGAATACGAAGAAAACCGCCACTTTTTATTAGCCCAGTATTTCCGTAGAAATTATAACAAGGCCATGAGCCAGTTGCCGCTGGTGCGGTCCAACGTACAGGTACTGCGGGTAGAGGTTTGGGTGACCAACCGTACCGGAGCCACTACTGATACGCGGGATGTGGTGGCCTTTATGGACCTGGGTGAGGATACTACCTACCTGAACAAATGGAGCCCCCGGCCCGGCGCTTTGCCTGCTAACGATGCTAACGACCTGTATCGTACCGTTGCTCAAAATCCCAATGCCCGCAATTCCACCGAGGTGCAAAGCGTGCTGACCGGTATGGGCCTGCAGCCGGTAGAGGAGTTTGAAAAAACCTTTGCCCGCAAGCTGCAGCCTACCGATTATTATTTTAACCCGCAGATCGGCTTTCTGTCGCTGAACCAGCAGCTGCAGCCCGACGAGGTGCTGGGGGTAGCTTACCAGTATACTTATAATGGAAAGGTGTACCAGGTGGGGGAGTTTTCGCAGGACGTGCCACCCGATAGCTCCGGCAACCAGCAAAAGGTATTGTTCCTGAAATTATTAAAAGCCACGTCACAGCGGCCCAACCTGCCTATTTGGGACCTGATGATGAAAAACGTGTACAGCGTAGGTTTTGGGCAGCTGGAGCGCCAGGACTTCAAGCTGGATGTGGTGTATGAAGAACCCAGCCTGGGCCAGAAAAGATATTTGCCAACAGATGGTATTTTGCCGCAATATGAAGGTGTGCCCATTTTAAACCTGGTGAACCTGGACCGCCTGAACAACCAGAACGATCCGCAGCCTGATGGGGTTTTTGACTATGTGGAAGGTTTTACGGTGATTTCTTCTCAAAGCCGGGTGGTGTTCCCGGTGCTGGAGCCTTTTGGCCGCGACCTGGATTATATATATCCTTCGCCGGCAGAAAGACAAAAATATTTGTACTACCCGCTTTACGATACCATTAAAGCCATAGCCCAAACCTATGCTAACCTGAACCGGTTTGAACTGGTGGGCCGTTCGCGCAGCTCCACCAATGCCGATTACCAGTTGGGCTTTAATATACCCCGCGGGTCGGTAACCGTTACGGCCGGCGGACAGCTACTGCAGGAAAATATCGACTACGAAATCAATTACGACCTGGGTACCCTGCGCATTATCAACCAGGCCATCATCAATGCGGGTTTGCCGGTGCAGGTACAGTATGAAAACAACGCCACCTTTGGGCTGCAGCAAAAAAGCTATATGGCCATGCGGCTGGATTACCTGGTCAATAAAAACCTGACCGTGGGTGGTACGGTGGTGCGCCTGGGCGAGCGGCCTTTCTTCAACAAGCAAAGCTATGGCGAGGATCCTATCCGTAATACCATGTACGGGCTGGACTTTGATTACCGCAACGACATTCCCCGGCTTTCCCGCTGGCTGGATAAACTGCCGTTCTATTCTACCCGGGCCATGTCCTCGATAACCGCTTATGGTGAAGCCGCCTTTTTAAAGCCTGGTCACGCACCGCAAATTGGTAAAGGAGGTCAGGGCGTTATTTATATTGATGATTTTGAAGGCACCCGCAGCAGCGTGGATCTGCGCTTTCCGCTGGTCAGCTGGACGCTGGCTTCCATTCCGCAAAATTCTCCCGACCAGGACGGCAACCCCCGGTTTCCGGAAGCGGCACTACAAAATAATTTAGTCTCCGGGTATAACCGTGCCAAGCTGGCCTGGTATAATATTGAGCCGGTTTTGCAGGAGCGTAAAAACCCGGCCAACCCGCTGCGCAATAATGCAGAAGAGCTTTCCAAGCCGGAAGTAAGGCAGGTGTACCAGGAAGAAATTTTCCCGCAGCGTACGGCCGATATTGGCCAGGGCCTGCTCACTACCTTTGATATGGCCTTTTACCCCAATGAAAGAGGGCCTTATAACTTCCGCACCAGTGACCTGGATAACCAGGGTCTTCTAACGCAACCCCGAAAGTCATGGGGCGGTATCATGCGCAATATTGACCAGACCGATTTTGAAACCAGCAATATTGAGTTCATAGAATTCTGGCTACAGGATCCCTTTATCCGTAAACCCAACAGCAGCGGGGGTGAGTTGGTTTTTAACCTGGGTAATATATCGGAAGATGTGTTGCGCGACGGCAAGCGCCAGTACGAAAATGGTTTGCCGGCACCCAGCAATCCCAATACCCTGGTGGACGAAACCGTTTGGGGTGTTGTGCCGCGCAATCCTATACAGGTAACCAATGCTTTTAATAACAACCCGGAAGACCGACCTTTTCAGGATGTGGGGTATGATGGCCTGACCGATACGGCCGAGCAACGCAAGTTTGGCCCCTACCTGAACCAGTTGCAAGCCATTTTTGGCCCCAACTCACCGGCTTATCAAAAAGCCGCCAGCGATCCGGCTGCTGATAATTTTAAAGGCTACCGCGATGGCAGCTACGACAAAGCCAATTCGGGCATCCTGGAGCGCTATAAGGATGTGAACAATCCACACGGCAACTCGCCGGTAGCCAGCACCGATGATCAATACACCAACGCCTTCACCCTTTATCCCGACCAGGAAGAACTGAACCGGGATAATACCCTGAACGAGGTGGAAGAATATTTTCAGTACCGGGTAGAGCTAAAGCCCAATATGTTTGTAAATACCAATTTTATTACCGATAAAAGAAAGGTAATGGTATCCCTGGCCGATGGCAGCAGGAGGGAAGAAAACTGGTATCTTTTCCGCATTCCCATAAGAGAGTTTGCCGCCAAAGTGGGTAATATACCGGATTTTAAGTCCATCCGCTTTATCCGGATGTTCATGACCGGCTTTGAAGATACGACCGTACTGCGTTTTGGAAAGCTGGAGCTGGTGCGCAACCAGTGGCGCAAGTTCAATTACGAAACCGACACTACCGGCAACTACAAGCCCCTGCCTGCCAACGATCCTACCTCTTTGGAAGTACTGGCCGTAAACCTGGAGGAAAACGACCAGCGCCAGCCCATACCTTATCGTCAGCCGCCGGGCATTGAGCGCCAGCAGCAGCTGAGTAATAATAATGTGCAGTTGTTGCAAAACGAACAGTCACTGAGCTTACGCGTGTGCAACCTGCAGCCCAGGGATGCCCGCGGAGTGTTTAAAACCATGAACCTGGACCTGCGCCAGTATGGGCAGTTGTCTATGTTTGTGCATGCGGAGCCGGTGGTAGGGCAGCCGGGAGTAAATGACGGCGACCTGAACGCCGTAGTGCGTATTGGAAACGACTTTGTCAGCAACTATTACGAAATTAAAATACCGCTGAAGATGACCCCCTTCGGCACTTCGGATTCGGCCCTGATATGGCCTTCTGCCAACTACCTGGATTTTGACCTGGCGGAACTGACCCGTCTGAAATCCCGCAGAAACAAAAGCAGCGTATCGCCTGCCCAGTACTACCAGGAGGTATTGAATGGAAAGACCTTTGCCATTATTGGCAACCCCAACCTGGGCGAAGTAAGGGGCATGATGCTGGCGGTACAAAATGTGCGGACCAGCTCTGCCTGTACTGAAGTGTGGTTCAATGAACTGCGTTTATCCCAACTGGACGAAAAAGGTGGCTGGGCGGCACTGGGCCGTGTGGACCTGCGACTGGCCGACCTGGGTAATTTAAGCTTTACCAGCAGTGCCCGCAGCCGCGGCTTTGGTACCCTGGAGCAACGGGTGAACGAACGCAGCCGGGAAGACTTTGTGCAGTTTGATGTAAGCACCAACCTGGACCTGGGGAAACTGGTTCCCAAAGAGGCAGCCCTGCAGATACCGGTTTATGCAGGTGTCAGCAAAACGGTCAGCACACCGGAATACGACCCCTACGACCTGGACTTGAAACTAAACGAGAAACTGAGGGAAGCGGATAAAGGTCAGCGTGACTCCATCCGCCGGGATGCGGTAGATGAACTTACCATCAAAACGGTCAATTTTACCAATGTAAAAAAGAACAAAACCAATGGTAAAAAGCCGCAGCTGTGGGATATCTCCAACATCGACCTGAATTATTCTTATACTCATCAGGAGCGTACCAACCCCATTATCGAATCGGAGGAAATCCGCCGCACCCGGGTGGCCGTGGGTTACAACTTTGCGCCGCAGCCGGAGTTTATCGAACCGTTCAGAAACGCCATTAAAACGCAGTCGCCCTGGCTGGCACTGATCCGCGATTTCAATTTCAACTACAAGCCTTCCATCATTTCGCTGAAGGCAGACGTTTTCCGCCAGTTTGGAGCCCTGCGGAGCCGCAACGTGGGTACCTCGGCCAAACTACCCGAAACCTACGACAAGTATTTTTATTTTGACCGTTACTATACCATGCGCTGGGACCTGACCCGCTCCCTGACGCTGGATTTCAATGCCGTGAACAATGCCCGCGTGGATGAACCTTATGGCCGCCTGGACACCAAAGAAGACCAGGATTCAGTAAAACACAACTTCTGGAAAGGAGGTCGTACCACCCGCTATCACCACGATGCCACCCTGTCGTATACAGTACCTATGCAAAAGCTGCCCTTGCTGGACTGGACCACGGTTAGAGGCAGTTTTACTGCCAAGTACGATTGGGTAGCCGCTTCTTTACTGACCCGGGAGCAGGGCAATACCATACTGAACGGCCAGACCTGGAACGTGACGGGAGAGCTGAATTTTGACCAGCTGTATAACAAATCGAAATTTTTGCGGGCGGCCTTTACCGATGCGCCGCCGGCTCCTCAGCCCCCCAATGGCACCGGCCAGGATAGCAGTGGCGGCCGCAGAAGAGCCAAAGACCCCAATGCGGTGCCGCAAATGGGCAAAGTGCCCCGCGTGCTGGCCCAGCTGGTTACCTCGGTAAAAAGAATCGGTATACAATACACCGAAGATTTAGGAACCCTGTTGCCGGGTTACCTGGATAGCACCCAGTTTTTGGGCATGAACCTGAGAAGCCACCAGCCGGGCTGGAAATACGTATTGGGCTACCAACCCGACACCAGTGCCATCAACGCACTGGGCGCTAAGGGATTGTTGACCCACGATTCCTTGTTCAACCAGTTGATACAGCAGCGGTATACCCAACGGATTGGGATTACGGCCCAGGTGTCGCCGTTCCGCGATTTCAATATTGACATTAACCTGGACAAAACCTTTGAAAAGAACTACTCGGAGCTGTATAAAGATACCGGTAACAACTCCGGCCTGCAGCGCTACAACCCTTATGCAATGGGTAGCTTTAGCATCAGCTATATTTCTTATCAAACGCTGTTTGAAAAATTTAACCCCAATGAAATTTCCAACACCTTCCGGCAGTTTGAAGCCAACCGGGTGGTTTTGTCCCAGCAGATAGGTGGCAAAAACCCTTACCAGGGTGGTGCGGTACAGCCGGACGGATACTACGAAGGTTATGGCCGCTATGCACAGGATGTACTCATCCCGGCCTTTATTGCGGCTTATACCAACAAAGATCCGCTGGATGTGGAACCGATCAATAACGCCAATCCAAACCTGCGGTCCAACCCGTTTGCCGGGTATTTGCCCCGGCCCAACTGGAATATTACCTACAATGGCCTGACACGCATTCCGGGTATGGAAAAGGTATTTACCAACTTCACGCTGCGCCATGGCTACAACAGCTCGCTGAGCATGAACCAGTTCAATACGGCTTTGCTGTTCCAGGACCCGTGGCATGTGGGTTACCCGGCCTTCCGCGACACGCTGAGCGGCAACTATATACCTTACTTCCTGGTGCCCAACGTAACCATAGCCGAGCAGTTCAGCCCGCTGATTGAAGCCGATATGACTTTTACCAACGGCTTGTCCACCCGGTTTGAGTACCGGAAGAGCCGCCAGTTGAGCCTGAGCCTTATTGATTACCAGCTGGCAGAGAACCGCTCTACCGAATACATTTTTGGTTTTAACTGGCGCAAAAAAGGACTGCCGTTCCTGCAGAATGTAACTATTGGCAAAAAGGGGATGAAGCTGGACAACGACGTTACTTTCCGCATGGACTTTAGCCTGCGCGATGATGCAACCGCCAACAGCAAGCTGGACCAGAATACGTCATTCGGTACGGCAGGTCAAAAAGTGGTTCGGGTGTCGCCTTCAATTGACTATGTATTGAACAACCGCATCAACCTGAAGTTTTATTACGAAAGAAACCAGGTCATACCCAAGGTGGTTTCCAATACTTCCGAAATGGTGACCACCCGCGGTGGGCTGCAGATCAGGGTTTCACTGGCACAATAATTTGGCTGCCTAGGGTATGCGCAAGTATTGTATAGGTTTATGGGCCGTTGTAATGATGGCCTGTAACAGCCAGCCGAAGCAAACCACGGAAAACACGAAAATCGACCGTGACCAGACCACTACGGTTTCTCAAGAGCCTGCTACCGATACGATAGCCGAACTGCAGGTGGAGCGGTTTCGCTTGCCGCCTGCTATTTCAGGTTGCAGTGCCCTGTATGCATCGGACAGTGCCGGGCTGCTGCAAGGCGAGCTGATACTGGCCAGCAATGTAAAAGACACGGCTTATGTAAAGGTCAACGGGCAGTTGCAGCCGCTGGTTTTAAAAGAAAAGGTTTCGGACAAAACCTTGCTTGAGGAAACCTATATTGGGCCGGGTATAACGGTGCAGCTTAAAGCTACCCAGCAGGAAGAACAGGGCGAGAAAGTAAGATTGTATAAGGGCGAAATCATCATTCAAAAAGGTGAGCAGCGGATCATGATGCCGGTAATAGGAGCGGTCAACTGTTAGGTGTCAGGGAAAAGAGCCGAAAGTATGGGTTAAGGCGTTTAAGGTTTGATGTCTAAAGTTTAAGGTTTAAAATCCACAAGTTCTCGAGTTCACTTGTTCACGAGTTGGATCGCAGATTTTACGGATTTTAGAAGGATTTTACGGATTCTTGAAGGGCATGGGTTTTTAAAGAAGTTTACCTGGCTTTTACCGAATATGACGGTTTGCTATGACATACACCTACCGGCTGTCAGGCCGGGCTCCCTTCGGTATCTCCTGCCGCTAAAGGGAACTTTTACAGAGCTGAACCAAATTATTACCTAAAAGATTAACTGGAGTTTTAAAAGAGTTGGTTTTTGGCTTATTGGGGCCATGGAGACACGAAGGCACAAAGGGAGCACAATGAAAAAGAAGCTGGAGGTTTGGGCCTATCCCGGCTCAAGTCCGGGATGACAGGATTGAGAGGTCTTTACATGCATTAAGAACTGATAACTTCTTTAAAAACCCATGGAGACTTTTAAAGAAGTTGACGGCATTACGTGCTTAACTCAGAATGGTTCAAAAGTTCATGCGTTCATTCCCATGCTGAAATATAACCTATTGCCCGGCCTCCCTCTCCTTCAGGAGAGGGACAAGAGGGTGAGGTTTCAAAACCCCATGCTCCTCTCTTTTTTTCATTTTACCTTTTTCATTTTACATGGCTCCGCTTATGCTATCATCAAATATTTATTTGGTAGGCGCGGGACGGGTATATTGGTCGGCTTTGGTTTTTTGCAGCAGCATAACATAGCCGCACAGGTCTTTTTTCTTTTTCTTGTTTACCTGCACGGGCTTCATCATATAAAATTCCGAAAACCGGGGTATGTAAGAATAAGAAATGATATTGCCGTCAACGTCGCCCCACATTTTTTTCTGGTATACGACCTGTTTTTCGTTCCAGTCGTACATGCGTACTTCGTACAGGCGGGAGGTGTAGTCGCCAATAAACACAAACTGGTACCAGCTGCCTTCCTTCAGGGGCACAATCACCGGCATTTCATACTCGCTTTCCATGGTAATGGACGCTTCCCTCACCACAGAAAAGCCATCTTTGGCGTACAATTGTTTAAGGCTGTCGGCCTGCCGTAAAATGTCGGGGTTATGGCACTCTTTTACACGGATTACGTCTTGCGAGAAAGCGGAAAGACTGCATACGACCATAGCGGTCAGAAGAGAATAGAATTTTTTCATCGGGTTTTTTAACAGATATTGGTGGATTGCCATAAAAGTAGAAGAAAATTTGATCCGTTGAAAATTTTACTGAAGTGAATTTTCCCTTTTTACGTAATTCTTCTTAGCAGTGGAGCCCGGTCTTTATGTTTAGGAAAAAATCCGTTCAAAGCAGGGGTAATAAAGCTAATATGATGCCAGTTTGAGGAATTTCTTCCGCAAATACGTTATTGATTACCAAATTCTTAACCCGTACTAGCTGTTCCGGTTGAAATACACGGAGTTAGCCTGCTGGGTGGGGGTAAGCACCAGGTCGTTGATGCAAACATGAGCCGGCAGGGTGGTGGTATAATAGATCACGGCCGCCACGTCCTGGGCGGTTAGGGGCTGGTAGCCTTCGTACACTTTTTTGGCGGCTTCTTCGTTGCCCTTAAAGCGCACCACTGAAAATTCGGTTTCGGCAGCACCGGGATGAATGGCTGTCACTTTAATATGGTGTTGTAAAAGATCAATGCGCATGGCCTGACTCAAAGCATCTACAGCATGCTTGGTGGCACAATACACGTTGCCCCGCTCGTAAACTTCTTTTCCGGCAATAGAACCTATATTGATGATATGGCCTTTTCGGGCTTTTTTCATCAACGGTACTACGGCTTTGGATACGTACAACAAACCTTTTACATTGGTATCGATCATGGTATTCCAATCATCCAGGCTGGCTTCGTCAAACAGGTCGCGGCCCAGGGCCAGGCCGGCATTGTTGACCAGCACATCTATGGCCTGCCAGGCCTGCGGCAGGCTTTCCACCGCGCCAAAAACCGAATGCTGGTCCTGAACGTCAAAAGGGGCTAAATAGCATTGGATGCCGTACTGCTGCTTCAGTTGTTGTTGCAGGTTTTGCAGTCGCTCTAATCTGCGGCCGTTCAGAATGAGATCGTACTGGCCTGCGGCAAACTGGTGGGCACAGGCTTCGCCAAAACCCGAGGTGGCACCGGTAATCAATGCTATTTTATTCATGGGGGCACAAAGATAGACCGCGGATGAAAAGAATGGCTGGATTTCGGGGAGAATTGTATGCCTGAGGCCCGTTCCTTGGTGGAGCGGCGCCATGAAAAAGGTAAAATGTAAAAGGGAAAGTGAAAAAGAGGGGAGCATGGGTTTTTACCTCACCCTCGGTCCCTCTCCTGAAGGAGAGGGACCGAGGCAGTTGTTTTCAAGGCAGCATTAGAATGGACTACATGGGCATTTGAATGTTTTTCAGCTTTGGATTTAAAGCATTCCACTGTTTCTAAAGTCTATTCGGAAGGCTGGCCGTTGGTAGTTGACCGTTGACCGGCAGAAAGTCTTTCAAAAACCCATAGACCCTGATGGATACTCGGTGTTGGTTCCGTTCTTCAAAAGTCCATATCAAAGCCGAGGGTGCCGAAACAAGTTTGGCATGACAGGTTGGAGGTGTTTGCCATAACGATCCACCCGCAACTGCAAGCTTACTTTCTTTAAAAACCAGAGTGCCCCTCAACTTATCAACGCATTCAACTTCTTCAAAACCCCATATCCGTTCACGAATCTGCAAAATCGTTTTCAAATCCGTGAAATCTGTGATTCAAAACTCCATATGCTTCTTTGACTTACTTGACTTCTATGACCATTACCCCCTACCGGATCAGCGTAACCGTGCCCTTGGCAAAAAACACTTTGCCCGTATAATCCGTTCCTTTTACCAGCCATACAAAGGTGCCGGAGCCTTGCTCCTTGCCGTTGATCTTACCATCCCAGCCATGACCATTTTTGGTGGAGCTGAACACCAGTTCGCCCCAGCGGTTAAACACCTGAAAGTATTCAATCTTGGTCATGCCCACGGCAATGGGTCGGAAAACGTCGTTATTGCCATCTCGGTTGGGCGTAAAAGCGGTCGGTACAAATACCTGCGGACTGGTTTTGAAAATGCGTACGTTCACGTAAGCCGAATCGAGGCAGTTGGCTTCGTTGCTCACGTATACTTTATAGCGGATGTTTTCAAAGCTGCCATCATAAACGGCTACCGGATCGGCTATGCCGGTATTGCTTAGATTGGTGGCGGGTGACCATTGGTAACCAATGCCGCCACTGGCCGAAAACTGCAGCGGCTGGCCCACTACCACGGCGGTGTCATTACCGGCAAAGGCATTGATCTTGGGCAGCACTACTACTGTAACCGTATCGCTTACTGGTTTAGGACAACCCTGCACGTCGGTAACCGTCAGTACATACTGGGTGGTTTCGGTTAAAGGCGGGGTACGCGGTGACAGGCTGCTGGCATTGATCAGGGAGCCAGCGGGCGACCATACAAAATTGCTGGCGACCATACTGCCCCTTAGCTGGATCTCCGACTGGTAACACAGTACCGTGTCGGCACCGGCATTGGCTATGGGGTAAGGAATGGTGTGTATCGTCATTTGATCGGTGGCGGAGCAATGGCCGATCCGGGCGGTGTTTTGGTAGGTAGTGGTAACTGCCGGATTGGCCACCGCGTTCAATATATTGGGGTTATTAATTGTTGCGGCAGGCGTCCATTCGTACATCAGGCCATCGGTATGGGCCCCTAAAAAGGCTACATCGGTAGCGCAGATGGTGGTGTCGTTCCAGGCCCGCAGGGTTACAAAATCAACCACCCGTACATTCACCGTTTCGTGGTTGATACAGCCATTGTCGTTCAGCTCCACCGTGTACTGGGTGGTAGTGTTGGGGCTTACGGTTGGCATGGCGGTATTGGCATTGGTCATATTGTTTTGGGGCGTCCAGCTAAAGTTGCCGTTGCCAATGGCCCGAAGCTGCAGGTTGTCACCGTTGCAGATGAGGGTATCTTTAAAGGCTACGCTGATAGGCGGCTTGTCAATAATATTTACATCATCATACACAACCGTGGCAATGCATCCTTTGCTGGTACCTACTGTTAGCGTTACTTTATACTTACCCATCTGGCTGTAAGTGTGACTGGGGTTTTGCTGGTCAGAATTGTCAGTTACCAGGTTGGGTTCGCCAAAGTCCCACTCCCAGGAATTGACCACGCCGTAATCGGCTTTGGAGGTATCTGTAAACTGGGTGGGCTTGTTAAAGCAGATGCCGCTAAAGGTAAAGCCGGGATAAAAGCCGGGATACACATTGACCTGAGCGGTAGTCGAACTTTCGCAGGATTCGCCTTTATTGATGGTAAGGGTAAGCGTATAAGTGCCGGCTTCTTTATAGGTATGGGTGGGGGTAATTTCGGTAGACGTTTCGCCGTCGCCAAACTCCCACAAATAGGTTTTGATCTCACTGCTGGGCGATTTGTTTTCAAACTTTTTGGTAAACCCATCACAAACCGGGTAGGAGGGATCTAGTGTGGCGCGGATGGGCGTGCAAGGAGCTACCCTGATGTGCAGTTCCTTGCGGTTGGTAGCTATTACCCGTCCGTTACGGATTTCGCTTACACAAACCGTTACCACGTACTCGCCAGTGTTTCGTATGTTAGGCGCAATGCCGCTGATCATACCGGTTTTGGGATCAATGGTTACGCCTGCTCCCATGGGTTGGGTACCGCTAAAGCCACTGGCATAATTCACTTCGGGGTAGGGAGGTCTTTGCGCTTCGTTGGGAATGGGCACCTGCTGGCTGCCGCCCGTCCAGGCATTGCAAAACTCATAGCGCAGCTCGTCGCCATCGGGATCGGTGCCGGCAAAGGGATAGGTAAAATAGTTGCCGGCGCAGACCACCACGTCGTCATTCACCAAAAAAGTAGCACTGTTGTTTTGCTGGGCGCCGGTGCCGGCACTGGAGCCGGGTATTTTAATGGAATAAGTATTGCCAATGGTGTTAGAGGCAATCAGGTTGTCCACGCCATCAATACGGCAACAGCGCTGGTAGGAGATGATGTAGCCGGCACTGTTGGCTTCCAGTTCCAGCTCGGGCAGGTTGTACTCTACAATATAGTAGTAACAGATAGCCTGGTTGCCCGAAATGCATTCATCGTCCCGGTCTCTTTGTAGCGCCCTTTCATCAGTAAGTTTTACGTTTACGTTCCGGATCTGCTGTAAGGTACTGGCATCGAATATGGTAAAGTTTACATCGGTGTTTTTTTGACCTTCGTTGGGGTAGCAACCCATGTACACCGTCAGTTTTACATTATAATAAAGTTTAGTACCACTGCTGCGCAGGTATTTATAGGTAAAAAAGCCGCCTTTAATGTGATTGGCAAAACCAGCACTGGCTGTCAACACTAAAAAAACAGTTAGTAAGAATCTATTCATATTCGGGTGGCCTGTTGTAAGGTTAGGGTCAGAAACTCTTTTAAAATGCTATTGCTTTTTTCCGCTTCCTCCACCATGCCCATATGGCCTGACTGGCTGAGCACATGAATATAAGATAATTGTGGCATATGACATTGCTTGAACCCGTCTTCCGGCGGAACGGCGGTGTCCCATTTCCCCACAATAAATAACACCGGCAAAGTGGCTTGTTTTAACAGGTGGGTACGGTCGGGACGGGCTATCATGGCCTGGTAATAAGCGGTAAGGGCCGGTGCTGAAAAGTCTTTCACCGCCTGCAGGTGTTGTTCTATTAACGCAGGCTTGGCTTCTTTTGTTGCAGGGCTGTACAAATTGGGTGTGGATGTTTTTAAAAACTCATACGGCCCATGCTCCTGTATAAAGCGGATGCCTTTTTGGCGGGTGGCAATTTTTTCTGCGCTGTCGGCATAGGCGGTGGAATGAAACAATCCAAAAGCCGTTAATTGGGCACTGTATTTTTCGGCAAAAGCCAGCGTGATATAGCCGCCCATGCTGTGGCCAACGAGTACACAGGTGGGGATGCCTTCCTGCTGCAGCAAAAAGTGAATGCAGTCGGCCAGTCCTTCCATACTCATGTCGGCTATTCTTTCGCTCTGGCCGCTGCCCGGCAGGTCGGGTATCATCAGCCGAAAGTGGTCCTGCAAATAAGCGATCTGCTGGTTCCAGATGGTGCCGTCCTCGCCAAAGCCGTGCAACAGCACTACCGGCTGACCGGCGCCCGCAACACGGTATACCACTTTTTTATGCTGATACAGAACTTGTTTTTGCTGCATAGGTAGCTTGTTTTGAAAGATGCCAGCTCCGAAAGATAATTAATATCACCAGTGGAATCAAGGCGGTATTGAGTTGCTGCGGTAAAAAAGCCCAGCTTAACAATAACAGCAGGCTGATGAGAAACGTTGCTTTAAAATAGGTTTTTACCCACTTTTTATTTTGAAAGGCAACAAACGCCACTACCACATGGGTAGGCAAGGCCCAGAGCAGGTTAAAATTGTTCTGGGTTACTTTATGATCGGTGCCCCACCACATAAAAAGGAGCAGGAGGCCCGCCAGACCTAAGCTAAAAAACAGCAAAAAGTCCAACACGCTTAAGGCCGTAGTCGCCCAGCGTGCCCGGATGAAATAAAGCGCCAGGGCTAGTACCAACAAAAGACCAAAAACAACGGCCGGCCGGAAAAGGGAGCCCTGGTTCAGGGGAGAGGGCATTTGCAAAATAGTTTGGGACGGCGTGGCCAGGGGGTGACCCTTGACCGTAGCATTGTCAACGCCTTTCATCAGAAAATCGGGCAGAAACATGGCCTGCTCATTCGTTACTTTTTTATCCAGCCGGGCGCCCAATAAAATGTCTATGCCCAGTTTGCTCCAGTATTGTCCACCCCGGTCCAGGTAAGTGTGAATGAGGTTGCGGAAGGTGGGTTTTTCATCGGGCAATATGTTGTGAAAAGTAACCGGTGTGCTGGTGTTTTGTGCAATGATGTTTTTAGGCCGGGTGGTGCAGTTGTCAAATAGGAAGTCGTAGAGATAGTATTTGTTTTCCTGCCGGGCATTTTCCTGCAGGGCGGCGAACAGTTGTTGTTTTTCTTCGCAACTAAGTTTTAATACCTGCTCGGCTATGCTGCGGCTTTCCCACTGGTAGCTGTATACAAATTCATCAAAAGGCTGAACCGATAAATAATACAGCAGTTTGCCCCTGATGAACTTGACATAAAAGTCCGGGTCAAATTCAAAGGTGCCGTAGTTAAATACATAATCCGTACCCGTGGTGTTATCGGTTACCCGCAGGGCGGTATGACCAAAAGTAGAATACAACTCTTCGCCGGGGCTGCAGGTAAGCAGGCTGATGCGCAGATGGCAGGAGTCCTGCTGGGCAGCAGTATGAAGAGAAAATGAAAAAGTGAAAAGTAAAAAGTAAAATAACCTTCTCAAAGGGGCTTTGTTTAAAGCGGAAAGATAGCTAAAAACAGATGTGCTCACTTTTAGTGAATGTTAAAAGAGGTTGTCAATTGTTGTACATTGGCCCTAAATGCGGATAGATGGATGAACAGGAACAAATAAAACAATTGCAGGATGAATTTAGGGAGTTGCAGCAGCAATTAAAGGCGCAGCAGCAGCAAATCAACCACCTGCATCAGCGGCTGATGCAATTGGATAAAAGCGGCATTCAAAAACCCATGGCGTTCCCTTCTGCCGATGCCGGCCAGCCACAATGGTCGCTGGAAAACTTTATTGGTTTGCGGCTTATACACCTGATTGGTATTGTGGTGCTGGTGATCGGGTTGTCCATCAGTGTGAAGTACGCCATAGACCGCAACCTGGTTTCCGAAGGCATGCGCATTGCGCTGGCGTATGGTGCCAGTGTCGTGCTGTATGTTTTTAGCTGGCGGCTGAAAAAGAACTACACCGTTTTTAGTTCTATTCTTTTCAGTGGCGCCATGGCATCGCTTTACTTTACCACCTATGCAGCTTATGTGTATTATGCCATGATGCCCCTGTGGGTGGCTTTTGTAGTTATGGTGGCCTTAACTTTTACGACCGTATACCAGGCCATTGAGTACAACCGGCAGGAGATTGCCACCCTGGGTTTGGTCGGTGCTTATGCCATTCCTTTTTTGATCAGCTCCAACGCCGGCCGGGTTGATCTTTTTTTTACCTATATCGCCATCATCAATAGCGCAGTAGTTTTTCTGGCGTATAAAAAAGGGTGGAAGGGAGTAAGTTATTTAGCGCAATTCATCACCTGGATTTTATTGATTGGCTGGGCCATGACGCGGTACGAGTTGCCGCAGCGCTGGATCGGCGTGTTGTTCCTGTCGTTTTTCTTTGCTTTGTTTATGGTGAATGCGTTGGCGAAAAGAGTGTTGCAGCAGCAACCCCTGGCAGTGCGTGACCGGCAGCAGGTAGTGTTGAATAATGTGGCTTCCTTCCTGATGGCATTGCTTTTATTTGCGCCGCATTATACCACGGCCGAAATCGGAAACGTCAGTTTGTTCTTTTCCCTTTTCACCGGTGTGCAGGCGCTGGTGTTGTTTTACTTTTTTCCGGAGGAGGCCTATACTAAAAAAATGCTGGCCCTGCTGTCGCTGGTGTTGCTGATGGTGTTTATTGCCAACCGCTGGGATGGCATTTCGGTTACCTTTTTGTGGCTGGTGGTGGCTGTAGCTTTATTCTGTTGGGGTGTGGGGGGCAAGGCGGTTTGGCTCCGTTTGTCAGGCATGGTGCTCATGGGCGTCACCCTGCTGAAACTGGTAGCCTTTGACTCGCTGCGCTTTAGCCCGGTACAAAAGATCATTGCCTACCTGACGCTGGGCGTGCTGCTGTTGCTGGTAGGCTTTTTCTACCAGAAGTTTAAAGAAAAGTTGTAAGTAGTAAGTTGTAAGTAATGAGTTGTAAGTGATAAGTTTTAAGTTGTAATGCTGGCTGTCGCTTACTTAAAACTTACTACTTATAACTTACAACTCCTCACCCATTTCTCATTGCTGGCAGATACTGCCGGTATTGCTCCCTTCTTTTTTCCGGTGTCAGGCTGCCCCATTGTTCTGCCAGGGGCGAGGGGGAGTAGAGCGTAATGGTTTTGATGGGTCGTTGATTTCCCTGTACATCTGTAAATAAAAGATGGCGCAGGCGGGGACTGGTTTTTTGAACGATCTGCATTTTGCTGCTGCGGCCTTTTTCTTTCAGTAGTCGTAAAGTCAATGTTTCGGCGTTGACCTTACCGGAACTGCTGGTAAAATAAAGCGTGTAAATAGTAGGAAACGCATCAAGTGTATGGATGATATGTTCATTCAGTTCAATGTGGTGCAGGGCGGTATCCATGGCGCTGCCGGTGGTTTCACAGGCATAGATGGCGTCGGAAAGCCCCAGGCCCAAATCATCCAGTAACTGCTTGCGTTGTTCAATGGCTTCTTCAGTGCGGTCAAATGAAAAGGTACGGTGGTAAATAAGCCCCAGGTCCTGCCAGAAGTTGTTGTCCCGGCTGCCGTAGAAAAAATCGACATCGGTGGTGCGGATGCGGCCAAAGGCCTCGCGGATCAACACGCTGGGAAAGGTGCCGATGAGCAGGCTGGTAGCACCAGCAGGTGTGTACAGACCCTGTTTGATATAACGGTGTTCTACACGCATGGAGGAGAATTAAAAATGTAAAATTTAAAATGAAAAATGGCTGAAGGTGTACCAGCAAATACTGCACCCGTGCTTTGCTGAAGGTGCATGGCTTGCCTATAGGCTTTTAAAAACATGACAGGTTTTGGGAAGGTGGAGGATATGGGTTTTTGAAGAAGGTACTTTTAAAAGCCCATATACGCAGCCAAAAAAACTTGAACGGTCTCATCCATACATTTTCACGCAAAGGCGCAAAAAAAAAGGCGCAAAGAACGAATTCATCTTTGGTACTTATGCCCCTCTGCGCCTTTGCGTGAAAATAAACTCTTTATTGATGAAATAGCTTCTATACTGTTTCTAAAACCCGGAGCGTAGCGATACTACAGTACAAGTGTGCGACGCAAGGAACGTTCCATAACATTACCGCTGCCGGAAACATAAAAAATGCCCTGCAACCAGTGCAAGGCATTTTTTATTATTCATTTTAAATTTTACATTTTACTTCCTGCTGTAGTTCGGCGCCTCACGGGTGATCTCTACGTCGTGGGCATGGCTTTCGCGCATACCGGCATTGGTGATTTTGACAAAAGTGGCTTCTTTTAAATCAGCAATGGTTTTGGCACCGCAATAACCCATACCGGCCCGCAGACCACCTACGTACTGGTACACGATTTCCTTTAGCATGCCTTTGTATGCTACGCGGCCTTCAATGCCTTCGGGTACATATTTTTTTACGTCCGCTTCGGGGTCCTGGAAGTAGCGGTCGGAGCTACCGGTGGCCATGGCGCCCAGCGAACCCATGCCGCGGTACTCTTTGAACTTGCGTCCTTCGTAGATGATGGTTTCACCGGGACTTTCTTCGGTACCGGCAAAAATGCTGCCCATCATCACGCAGTCGGCACCGGCGGCCAGGGCTTTGACCATATCGCCGGTGTAGCGGATACCGCCATCGGCAATCAGGGGAATTCCTGCCTTACTCAGTACAGAAGCGGCCTGCATAATCGCTGTCAATTGCGGCACACCAGCACCGGCCACAATACGGGTGGTGCAAATAGATCCCGGGCCAATACCTACTTTCACCGCATCGGCACCGGCATCCACCAGGGCCTGCGCACCGGCGGCGGTGGCCACGTTGCCCGCGATGATATTGATGTTTTTAAAGTTTTTACGGACGCTTTTGAGCGATTCTAAAATCCCTTTGGAATGTCCATGCGCACTGTCCAGGCAAATCACATCGGCACCTACGGTCTGCAAAGCCGCCACGCGGTCCATCAGGTCTTTGGAAACGCCTACCGCAGCGCCTACCAGCAGGCGGCCATAAGCGTCTTTTACCGCATTGGGGAAAGAAGTGACCTGCAGAATATCTCTATAAGTGATCAAACCAATGAGCTTACCGTCTTTATTGACTACCGGCAGCTTTTCAATCTTGGTTTGGCGCAGAATGGCTTCGGCTTTTTTCAGGTCGGTGCCTTCCGGGGCGGTGATAAGGTTCTCTTTGGTCATGACTTCGCTCACTTTGCGGCTGAAGTCTTCTTCAAAACGCAGGTCGCGGTTGGTAAGAATGCCTACTAAAGTACCGCCATTGTCAACCACCGGGATGCCACCGATCTTGTTGTCGCGCATCAGGCGCAGGGCATCGCCAATGGTGGCGTCCTTCAGCAGGGTGATGGGGTCCAGGATCAAACCGCTTTCGCTCCGCTTGACGCGGCGTACCTGCTCGGCCTGACGCTCAATGCTCATGTTTTTGTGCAAAATGCCTAATCCGCCTTCGCGGGCCAGCGCAATGGCCATGGATGCTTCGGTAACCGTGTCCATGGCAGCGGACAGCATGGGTACATTCAGCGTGATGTCTTTGGTGAGTTTTGTCTGAATATTGACGTCGCGGGGGAGGATTTCCGAATGGGCCGGAACCAGCAATACATCATCAAACGTTAAGCCTTCTATAAAGTTTCTTTGTGTGGGATTATTGTTTGCAGCCATGTGCAAAGATAGAGGTGCAGCAGAATTTGGGAAAAATAAATTTTTGTTAACCAGTGGAAAGGGAGCTTGTTTTATTGATTGGGTTTAAGAAAGTTGCCTGCCTGAAGGGGTTGTTTTTATTATATGGGTTTTGAGAATAATGTATTGCATGTTGACTTTTGCTCCTGTTTTGCGGAGTTGATTTTGGGCATCATCTTCTTCTTTAAAAACCCATACTACAGTTCTTGTGAAAAGTTCCTTTGACTATTGGCTTTATTTTCGATAGTCAGCGCTTCTTACTTTTTCTCCCCGAAAAAGGGGAGCAAAAAGTTCAAGGCTGCCCTGATCGCTCCGCCCGTTTGGCCGGCCCACCTACAGCAACCTCACTCTTGAATGTATCCTGCACTATGACCTGCAGATAATTTGAAGAGTTCCTACAGGTATGGGGTTTTTAAGAAGTTCCGTCTTTTTGCGTGTTTTGATGAAATACTGCAGGCGCGGTATCCCGCTACACTTTTCTTAAAGTAATATGTCACTGAAGTTAATGCGGGATAAGGCGTTGCACCAGTCTGGCTTTCCTGCTTTTTTGCTTTTGCCTTTTCACTTTTGCCTTAAGCATTCTGCCTTCTTTACTTATTACTTACAACTTACTACTTATCACTTCTCTCCCCGCTGTGGACCTCCCTCCCCTCCATCTTGGCTACTTTTTTGTAACACATTCACAAAACCACATACATGAAAAAGGTGACGCTAAAAGGCCTATGGGAAGTATTGAAAAAGTCATTTTCAGGTTTTTCGGACGACAAGGTGACCAAGTTAAGCGCTTCGCTGGCGTATTATACGGTGTTTTCGCTGGGTCCGCTTTTGATTGTGATTATCTATATCGCCAGCCTTTTTTTGGGCCGCGAAGCCATAGAAGGTTCTATTTACCAACAGATTGAAGGTTTTGTAGGCCATGATACCGCGGTGCAGGTGCAGGAGATTATTAAAAACGCTTCCATTACCGGCAAAGGGGGCGTGGCCGCCGTTATTGGCGTGATAACCCTACTGGTGGGTGCCACCACCGTATTTGCCGAAATCCAGGATTCCATCAACAGCATCTGGGGCCTGAAGGCCAAGCCCAAAATGGGGCTCATGAAAGTGGTCCAAAGCCGGCTGCTGTCTTTTGGGCTCATCGGCAGTTTGGGTTTTTTGCTGCTGGTGTCGCTGGCGGTAACAGCTCTGGTAGAAGGACTGGGCAACCGGCTGAAGGCTGCTTTTCCGGATATAGGCGTGGTGGTATTTTATGTTGCCAACCTGATATTGGCCCTGGTGGTAGTAACGGTGCTTTTTGCCGTTATTTTCAAGGTGCTGCCCGATGCCAAGATCAAATGGAAACATGTGTTGCCGGGTGCAATTGCCACGGCAGTACTTTTCCTGCTGGGTAAGTTTGCCATTTCATTTTACATCAGCCAAAGCCAAATCGGCAGCACCTATGGAGCGGCCGGATCGCTGGTGGTGCTGCTGGTGTGGATTTATTACTCTTCCATTATCCTGTACTTTGGGGCCGAATTTACCAAGGCTTATGCGGTGCGGTTTGGAACTGAAATTCATCCGAATCAGTATGCCGTGGTAACCCGCAGCGTAGAGGTAGAAGAAGGGAAGGAATCCATACAGCAAAAAGAAAAAAAAGAAGAGGCGGGCGTGCCGCCGCAACCCGCCCAATCAGGAACTGTTACACCTGCCGCACCTGCCATACCTGCCGCTCCCCCCAGGGTGCCGGCCAGGAACCTGCAAATACCGGCTACCCGCAAGCAGTACGAAACCGACCCGGTAAGCCTCCTGACCATAGTGGGCGGCTTGCTGGTGGCGTTTTTAGGCCCGGATGATAAAGAAGACAAAAAGCAAATCAAAGGCACCTCTTAAAACCCAGAGCTGGCAGGCTGGGCCGACCTGTGCATAAAGGGGTGCTGGCCGCTTTTTTGTATCAAGTGCTAACAAAGTATTACAGATGGGCAAAAAGCTCACGCCAAAAGGGATATGGCAGTTAGTTAAAGAAGCCTTTACGGGCTTTATGGAAAATAAAGTGTTGAAAATGAGCGCCTCGCTGGCGTACTATACGGTCTTTTCCATGGGGCCCATGCTGATTGTGATTATATTTTTTGCAGACCTGTTTTATGGCCGCGAAGCGGTGGAAGGTACCATCTATGGACAAATTAAGGGATTTGTAGGACCCGCCGCCGCCCTGCAACTGCAGGAAATTATTAAAAATGCCACCATTCAAAACAACGGCAATGCCATGGCGGTCCTGGGTTTTGTCACCCTTTTTATTGGCGCCACTACGGTATTTGCCGAAATCCAGGACTCCATCAATACCATCTGGAACCTGAAAACCAAGCCCGAACGCGGATGGCTGAAAATGCTCCTGGACCGGGTGCTTTCTTTTTCCATTGTGGTCAGCCTGGGTTTTCTGCTGCTGGTGTCACTCATTATCAACGGTATACTGGAAGCATTGATGAACAGGTTCCGGCAAATGTTTCCGGAGATGGCGGTGGTAACGGTCTACATTGCCAACCTGGTCATCACCTTTGCGGTGATTACTTCTTTGTTTGCCATTATCTTCAAGGTGCTGCCCGATGCCAAGATCAAGTGGAAGGATGTGGTTATTGGCGCCATGACCACCGCCGTTCTTTTTATGCTGGGCAAGTTTGCCATTTCTTTTTACATTGGCAGCAGTAATGTGGGCAGCACGTACGGAGCGGCCGGCTCGCTGGTGGTTATTTTACTGTGGATTTATTTCTCTGCGGTGATCCTGTACTTTGGCGCCGAGTTTACCAAGATTTATGCGGCCCATTATGGTTCCCGTATTCACCCCAGCCAGTATGCCGTCTGGATCAAGCAGGTGGAGGTGGAGGAAGGAAAGGCTTCGTTAAAACAGGTGGAGCAAAAGAAAAAAGAAGAAAACGATAACTCCGGCGACGACGTGAAAGTGAAGTAACGATCAGCTGATGTATGAGATAATGGTTGATCGTTGGGCGTTGGGCGTTGATCGGCAGAAAGTGGCCCCTCCCTCGATCCCTCACCGGTGGAGAGGGAGGCCAGGCTGTTGATTACATTTCTTCTTTTGTAATTACGTATGGGCTTTTGAATGTTTTTTCAGCGAAGCTCACAAAGCAGTCTACTCCTAAAACCTGTGGAATAAACAAAGCACACACACCTGTCGTCCCGGCCCTAAGCCGGGATAGGCCTGTACCTTCAAGAAGCTTTTACTTGGTGCTCCCTTTGTGCCTTCGTGTCTTGGTGGCCTCCAAAATTATCCAAACAAACTTTTTCAAAAATCCATATGGGTTACGCAGGAATACAGGAAGGGCTGGGTAAACACAGCACCAGGGCAGTTGTTATTTAGAACTGTATTATGAGCAGGCTGAAGGCTTAAGCCGCTGAGATCCCTTATTCGTGGGATGACAGGAGTGAGAGGAATTGAAAAGCGCAGACCGCTTCAAAGCAACCACGCTTTCAAAAACCCATACTGGAGCATTGGCCGTTGATCGTTGTTCGTGGATATAAAATCTTTTAAAAACCCATAGTGGCGGTTATCCAATCTGCGAAATCCTTTTCAAATCCTTGAAATCTGTGATCAACTTTCCCAAGTGAAGCATTCGGCTTACTTTTGCCGGCATTATGGCAACAGATAACAACAGGTTTCAGGCAATCATATCGCATTGCAAAGAATACGGTTTTATTTTTCCATCCAGTGAAATTTACGATGGCTTAGGCGCGGTGTACGACTACGGGCAGTGGGGCAGCGAGCTGAAAAAAAACATCAAGGATTACTGGTGGAAGAGTATGGTGCAGATGAATGAAAATATTGTAGGCATTGACGCCGCTATTTTTATGCACCCCACCACCTGGAAAGCCAGCGGCCACGTAGACAACTTCAGCGACCCGATGATTGACAACAAGGACAGCAACAAGCGCTATCGCGTCGATCACCTTATTGAAGCCAAAGCCGACGAACTGGAAAAAGCCGGCCATGCCGAGCAGGCGGAAATCCTTTTGAAAGAAATGGATGCCCTGCTGGTGGCCAACGACTATGATGGTTTGAAAACCCTGATCGAGAATAATAAAATTGTCTGTGCCATTAGCGGTACCAGTAACTGGACCGATGTGCGCCAGTTCAACCTGATGTTCTCCACGGAATTTGGTGCCGTATCTACCGAAGACGAAGACAACCTGGTGTATCTGCGCCCCGAAACGGCCCAAGGCATTTTTGTCAACTTTTTGAACGTGCAGAAAACCGGGCGCATGAAGATCCCGTTTGGTATTGCACAAATTGGTAAGGCGTTTCGTAATGAAATTGTAGCCCGCCAGTTCATCTTCCGTATGCGGGAGTTTGAGCAGATGGAGATGCAGTTTTTCATTCGCCCCGGCTCGCAAAAAGAGTGGTACGAGCACTGGAAGGCCGAGCGTATGAAGTGGCACTTAAGCCTGGGCATACCCGCTGAAAAATACCGTTTTCACGATCATGCCAAGCTGGCCCACTATGCCGATGCCGCCTGTGATATTGAATACAATTTCCCCATTGGTTTTAAAGAAGTGGAAGGCATTCACAGCCGCACCGATTTTGACCTGCGCAACCATCAGGAGTACAGCCGGAAAAAGATGCAGTACTTTGACAACGATATTGACGAAAGCACCGGCAAGCCGTATGGAAATTACATTCCTTATGTAGTAGAAACTTCCATTGGGGTAGACCGTACGGTAATGATGGTGCTGAGCGAAGCTTACGAAGAGCAGGACCTGAGCACACCGGATAAGCAGGACAGTCGCGTGGTGCTGAAGTTTCCGCCTAAACTGGCGCCTATTAAATTAGCCATACTGCCGCTGGTGAAAAAAGATGGATTGCCCGATATTGCCCGCAGCATCATGGATGAATGCAAGCCGCACTTCCGTTGTTTTTACGAAGAAAAAGATACGATCGGTAAACGCTATAGAAGGATGGATGCCATTGGTACGCCGTTCTGTGTCACCGTCGATCATCAAACTAAAGAAGACAATACGGTAACTATCCGCTACCGCGATACCATGCAGCAGGACCGCATCTCTATTGCCGAATTAAAGAACATCGTGCTGCAGCAGTTGGCTTAAGCATACGCTGCAAAAATTATATATAGAAATACTTATAGGGTTTTAAAGGTGATGCAACGCCTTTAAAACCCTTTTGATTTTAAGTCACTTCAACTAGCGGGCCACAGTTTTTAAAAAATTTCAGCTGTGTTTATTTGTAACACGGCAACACTTGTTATCTTAACAAAGCCTTTGCATCATTTTTTAGTTCTTGTGTGTCCTTTTAAAAACAAACTGTTTATGAAAAGAAACGTGCTCTTTTTATTTTTTGTCATACTTCTTTCTGGTGCTGCCCAGGCACAGGCACCTGCTGGATCAACGGGTACCGTACCGGGCCGTACGGCTTTTTATGCAGAACTGGGTGGCCCCGGCATTTTGTTTTCTGCCAACATTGACCGCCGTTTCAAACCCTCGAATTTAGGACTGGGAGGCAGGTTGGGACTGGGTTTTGTTACCGCCTCGGAAGTAAACTATGATCCGCAGACAGGGTATTCCGAATGGGACGATGTTTCCGTGATTACGGTGCCCGTACAGCTCAATTACATATTTGGTAAACCTAACTCGCCGCATACGTTCGAGGCAGGCGCCGGCTTGACATACATAGGCAGGAGGCTGGATATCATGAATTTTTACGACGACAAAACCACCCGTCTGTTTGGCTCGTTTGCATTCATGTATCGCCGGCAGCCGGTAGATGGTGGTTTTACCTGGCGCATTGGTTTTACACCTTTGGTAGCCCGGGGGTATATTCAGCCTTTTGGTGCGGTGAGTGTAGGATACAGCTTTTAGCAGGTTTTATAAGTGTATGAAAAAAGTCCTGTTTCTTTAAACAGGACTTTTTTTATGAAAGGATATTGTATCTAAATAACAGCAGAGTAGGAGTCGTTTTCGTTGAAGGTATTGCTATCAGTGCAGGTCGTCTTTGTTCCTTCAGTTTTAAACCTTTTTGTATTATTGAATAGAAATCTACCGCCACAAAATAGCTGTTAGCCTGCTTTGTAGCAACCAGTGTTAAGCGCCGCTATTGCTTTCGTAAGGTCACTACTTTTTGCCCATGCTTAGGTACTTCCACTAATTTCTGGCCACGTACAAGAAAAACTGTTGTTTTACCTCTAAAACATTTCCTTCTAATGTGTCAGTCAAAATAAGGCTGTTACCTATCTGCTGCCAAGTACCCTTTGAGACGACCCACACATTTCCAAGTCTCTGTTCATAGGAGTAAACCTTGTCCTCTCTTATGTTAAGTTTAGTATTGAACTCCCAGTTTGATACCTGATTGTATTTTCCCCAATGTCAATAGGTTTGCATCCCACAATGTAAAAAAGTAAAAAAATAGCTGTGGTTGCTTTTTGTGATATCATAGTTCCGCTTAAATATTTGTCATTATCCGAATCCTGAGCAGGGAAGTCTTGCAACATTGGTGTTTTACATTATTTAAGTGTTTGCCGGATCGTAGGAGTTGGGCAGTTGATCAGAGCCGGACTTTTCAAAAGCCCATATCAGCCATACAATTCCTGGTGGATGGCTTTTTTATCGTAGCCCAGTTTTGCAATTCTTTCCTTGGCTTCGTCGATCATTACTTTCCAGCCGCACAAATAAAAGTTAGATGGGGGCAGGTCGGTGCTGCCGTTCATTTTTCCGAGTACCAGTTGTTCGTAAACCGCATGCACATAGCCGCAGCAGCCTTCCCATTTTTCGCGGGAGAGGGTAGGAATGTATTGAAACCGGGGCACTTCTTTTTCCAGCTGGCGCCATTCGTCGGTGTACAACAGGTCTTTTTGGGAGCGGGTGCCAAAAACGAGGTAAATGTCTTTATGCGGTACGGGGTGCAGTTTCATATAATTGATCATGCTGCGAAAGGGGGCAATGCCGGTACCGGTACAAATAAAATACAGGTCTTTATCAATTACTTCGGGCAAAACAAACACGCCTACCGGCCCCCGCAGGGTCAGTTCCGAACCCACGGTTACTTCGTTAAACAAATAGGTAGTGCCGGCACCGCCTTCCAGCAGCACAATCAGCAACTCAAAAATATTGCTGCCATCGGGCCAGGAGGCAATAGAATAGCTGCGCCAGCGTTTGTTAGGTTTATCGTGTATGGGTAGATCCAGGGTTACAAACTGCCCGGGCGTAAAATCAAAAGACGGGAGCTCCGGAATTTGTATCCAAAACCGTTTGGTGTTATAGGTGGCATCTTCAATGCGGGTGACGATGCCTTTGCGCCAGGGTTGCAGTGCCATGCAGTTGTTTTGTACAAATTACAAAAAAGCTGGTTGGTATCAATTTTTAACTAGTTATCCACAATTTTCAACTGTTGGCATAGTAGTTGAAAATACTATAGCGAAAACAAAAACTAAAGAAACTCAACATATTTTTTGTCGGACGGTTTAGGTTAAAAGGCCAGTATTCTTACTGGCTTTTTTTATGCCCTTTACTTACTGCATGGGCTGGGCCGGCAGTGCCCTCAACTCTTTCAAAACCCCATAGTGCAGGCGGCCTGCCTGCTTGTATACCACCACCAGTTCGTTTTGCTGTGCTAGGTCTTTGGCCTTTGCGGAACTTTTTTCTGCCTGCAGCGGTATGGGAATTAGTGCTACTACATTTTGGGTAGTTTTTGGTACAAGCACCTGTTTTTGTGGATGTTGTGGCATGAGGCGGCTGGTATGCACCACTGGTGTTTCAGTTATGGCTTCGGCCCTGGCCGAATAAGCTTTTCCTTTTATCCATACTTCAACCGGGTTTATAGGGGTGCCGGCATCTGTAGTCAGGTAAATAAAATAGCGGTAGGTGGGATCGGCGGTTTTTTTTACCAGGTTGCCGCTTGCGTCCAGGTCTCTGGCCGCCCCGGCACCGGGAATCACTACCTGGCTGTAACCATACAGGCTGTCGCCGGCCGCCTGCGCCCCTGCGCAGGTGGCGGCCAGTAACAATACCAGCCCCATCAAGCCCCATATTATAAAGAAGTGGTGTTTCAATCCTTGGAGTTTAAGGGTTTGGACTTTATAAAAAGCCCCCTGTTTAACAGGGGGGCGGCTTTATTGTTTGAATATTTTTTGTACATGCCGCTGCTTTCCGTCACTGCTGGTAAAGGTTAAAAAGTAAATGCCCCTGGGCAGGTTTATTATAGATAAAAATCCATCCTGGTACCCCTGCTCCAGCCGATACACCTGCTGTCCGTTGGCATTGAACAATTGAACCGTTATTTTCTGGATGCTGAACATGTTGCCCACCTCGTACTGGACGGCATTGGTGGTATAGGTTGGAAATACCCTGTCAATAAACACCTGTCCGTCTGCTCCTGGCGAGGCGCCATCCACGGCGGCATTGCCAATTTTAGCCAAAAAGGCGCCGTTGCCATGGGTGCCCACCACCAGCGTATTGTCTTTAAACCGGTTGACCAGTGAGCGGACAATAGCTCTTTTCATCATGCCGCCGCCTTCGTTCAGCCACTGGGTATTGTTGCCGCTGATGGAAGTGGTACTGTACAGGCCTACAGAGGTTCCTACATAGTACTCCACGCCGCCGGTCGTTACCACAATCACGCAGCTTTGCGAAGACACCGGTGCCAGGGCACCATCAATTACCTGCCAGGTAGGGTTGGCCGAAGTGGCGTTGCCGGTCCAAAAGATGTTGTTGACGGTATTGCTGCCCTGGTCGTAATTGGAAACCACCGCGATTACGGTATCCGGGTTCCTGGGGTTTACGCTGATGCCGGCCACATAGCTGCCCGCGGTCATGCCGGTTGGCGTGATGTCCCTGGGCCGACTGGTGGCGGGGGCTGCGTCCGCACTGTCCAACCGGTACACTTTGCCGCCTTCCGTAGCCAGAAACAGGTATTTGGTGTCGCGGTGTGTTCTGCTGATGGCCATAGCCGACAGATCATTGCCGCTTGGGATGGCATTGGCCGCACCAGTTATTTCCGTCCACGAGTTGGAGTTTACCCTTGAGGCGGTTTTGGTGCGGAACAGCCGGTCTTTATTGGTATAGTAAATATGTTCGGTAGAATCGGGGTCGTTTACAAATAAGGTACGCCATTGCCCCTGGTCGCCCACACCGGAAGGGGTGATCTCGTTAAAATCATCCACCTTCAGGTCGCCGGGTAGCCTTAGCGAAACATCTGCCCGGTATATTTTGCCGCCGGACACTGACATGTACCAGTATTGCTTCCAGGTATTGCCGCTTTTAATAAAACGGGACAGGGAGGCGGAGGCCCCATCGCCGAAAATGACCTCGCTATGCTTTTGATTGATATTGATATCAGAACTCTGCGGGTTAACATTGACCAGCGTACCGTTATCCTGGGCGCCGCCAATAATAAAATCCGCATTGGTTTCGGGCTCGGGATTGATGTTGACAAACTGGTATTGCACCGTCTGCAGGTTCAGGGTTAACGGGTCCCATTGTATCGTGTCGGCCAGCACACTGTTTTTGGTGCGGTGAATGCCGCCGTCACTGGCGGTATACAGCCGGTCGCTGTTATTGCCGGCAAAGTAAATTCCGTGAACATCGGGATGGTGATTGGGGTAAATAAAAAAGCCGGAGTCCTGCGGAAAAAAACCTTCGCCATAGCCGCCCATCCGCCGGAACTTCCGGGCAGGGTTGGTTTCGGTGAGGAGCACCCGGTGCAGGTTGGTGCCCCCGATAAACAGGATGTCGTCATTATCGGGCTTGACGGCGATGGACATATTAAAGCCATTGAACTGCGTGGTATAGGGATCAATGCCTTCAAAGTTAAAGTTTGGTTCGTCCGGCACCCAGTCACTCAGGTTGGTCCACTGGTAGGTGGCCGGATTGCCGGAAGAAATATCGCAGCGGAACAGGTCGGCTTCGGGCCTGGGGTTGCTGCCACTGGCATTTTCGCCGTTTTTGTACAATACAAATAATTTGTTGTTGGCATTGTTGATGTTTAATACCACCCGTCCCCATTGGCCAAAGGGGCGCCAGCCGGTTACGGAGCCGGGCTGTCCTGCCGGGGCGCCGGCTATTCTTCTCCAGCTGCCAGGGTCGCCGGTGGCCGATTCCCACACACCCGCCAGATCCCGGTTTTCGTTTTCGCCGGTAAAGGCTGCAAAGATTTTAGAGCCGTCAGAAGGTATGAGCACTTCGGTAAGGCTGCCCAGTAATGAACCGGTGTTGGAACTGCCCAACACCTCCTGCCAGGAGGCGCCGCCATCGGTAGAGCGCATAATGCGGTTGTAAACGGCGGCAAAAACGGCCCGGTTGGTAGGGTGTACCTGCAGGCGGTGCACCAGGTCAAAAACATTGTCAAATCGGTGTTCGTTACTGGCAGTGGTGGCCAGCTTGGCCCAGGTGCGTCCGTTGTCCGTGCTTTTAAAAACACCATGTCCCACCGTGCCGGCAATATCGGCGGTGCTGGTAGGGTAATAGACCTCGCCGGTGCCGCAATAGCAGGTGTCGGGGGCAGAAGGATCCTGTACAATGGTGTTGACGCTGCGGATGTCGTTTTCCGGGCTGACAAAGGTCCAGGAGGCGCCGCCATTGGTGCTGCGGAAAATGCCGCCGGTGGTACCGCCGGTAAGTAAAATATCGGGGTTTCTGCGGTCAATGCCCAGCGTTCTGCTTCGGCCCGCAATATTATTAGGTCCTATGGTAGCATAGGTATTTTGAGTGGTGGTGGAGGCAATGTTGGTGACACGGGAAATAAAAGGATGATAGCGGGCCCCTTTTTCCGGAATCCTGGCAGCGGCCGCCAGTTCTACGTCGCGATAGTCGGCCGGTATTTTACCGGTTATGGGGTTTCGAAGCATTTTAAATTCCAGCAGCCAGCGTTCCTGGGTGTATTTGGCTTTTTGTTCTTCTTCATCATCGCCTTCCTTTTCCTGGGTTAAATAGCTAAACCTGCCCATGTTCAGTTGAATGGCTGTGGGTGTTTTTTGCGGGTTACGGTATAAAAAAAATACAGATCCTACACCAAGTATCAGGATCAGCCGGAATACAACCAGTTTCAAGTTCATGCAAGGAAGGTGATTTGAATGGGTTAAATTAACAAAAAACTGGACGCAAATGTTGATACAGCCCAAGGTTACTTTCTATATTTGCACCTCGAATGAGCATTGGGGCGTTACTTGAGAAATGGAAGAGTTCACCCCGCCTTTTTCAACTGGCGGACAAGCTTTCTTTTGCCCAGCCGCAAAAGCTGTACGCTAAAAACCTGCGTGGCAGCTCATCGGGTTTTGTGGCCGCAGCCGCGTTTTTACATCCTACACT
>JAEWAC010000122.1 GCA_023391895.1 Bacteroidota bacterium | reverse complement strand
CTAAGGGCGTATAGCCATACTCAATGGCCCACAGGTCGTAAGGACCTGCCAGGGTGGTATAATAGTCGCCCTGCTTTTTGCGGTCCAGCGAAATGTTGATCGCCGGATAATCCATTACAGAACCAATCAGGCCGTACTTACGGGTCAGTTCTTTGTTATTGATCTCGGCTGGCGACCACATCTGGCTGCTTTTCATATTATGGTTCAGGCCCAGGGTGTGCCCCATTTCGTGCAGGACCAGGTAGGTCAGGAACTGCTTGTGCATTTCACCCATTTCCTTGGTATCGGCTCCGGCAGCGTCCAGGGCGGTCATACCGGTTACCAGTTGTGCTTTCAGCTCACCGGCCAGCGTGCAGGTGGCATAGTGGTTCAGGTCCATGCCCGGGAAGTGCAGGTCGGCCGCAGTCGGTTTGCCATTGGCCAGTTCGTCAAAAATGGGCGTAGCGCTGCCGCTGTACCATTCTATGGTAATGTCGGCACCCAGTATCTGGCCGGTTTTGGGGTTGACAAACGAAGGCCCGATGGCACCATAGGTAGGATTGGCCGAAGAAACCCAGCGGATCACGTTGTAGCGGATGTCGGCGGGATCCCAGTCGGCACCGTCCGGCATGATCTTCATTTGCACGGCATTTTTAAAGCCTGCTTTTTCAAAAGCCTGGTTCCATTTCAGGCCGGCTTCCACTATGGTCTGGCGGTACTCGTGAGGGGTGGTATTTTCTATCCAGAAAACAATCGGCTCTACCGGCTCGCTCAGGGCGGCGGAGGGCTCTTTCTTTTTCAGGAACCAGCGGTTGATATGGTCTTTATAAGGCGTTACGCTGATGCTGGTCTGGTCGGTTACCTGCTGGCCAAAATAACCCACCCTTGGGTCGTCGCGGCGCGGCCGGAATTCGTTTTGAGGCATTTCAATCAGGCTGTGCTGCATGCGCACCCGTACATAGCGGGCATCGGTAATATCGGCGCCGCCGGATACAAAGGCCGAGGGGTTGTCATATGCCAGGTCTACTACAATGTCTGTATTGTCCGGAAAGGAGCGTACCGCATGGTACTTGGATTTGCTGGGATTGAGGCCGCCCAGGGTAAACCGGGGCATGGCAAACAAGCCCGGAGGGGTGGCAGGTTTTACCGGGTCCAGCTTTTCGCTGATGAAAAGGGCATCGGCATTCACCAGGTAGCCGGTGGAGTCTTCACCCGCAATTTTTTCGGCCAAAAAGATGGCTTCCGGCTTGTCTACATCTTTGGTTTTGCTAACCGGGTTGGATGGGTCGTAATAAAAGGCGGTGTTGATACGGCTGAACTCCAGTTTGTCAAACGACTTCTGCACTTTGAACACAAAGGTGGTGCGGTGCATGCTTTGGTTGAGGTACATGGAGGTAGGGCCATTGATGGAAAAACTCTGGTAAATGTATTCTTTACCCAGTTGGTCTTTTTTTACGTACAGCTGCAGGCCGCCGGTGGCAGTATCCTGGTATACGGTAAACAAACCATCGGTTTTACGGCTGCTTTTGGTTTTTTCTGCCAGTGGCCAGGCGGCCTTTTTGGGCTTGGCAGAATCGGCACTAATCGTGGACGGCGGTGGTGGAGCAACGGCTTTTTTGCCTTTGCTTTGCCCATAGCTCAATCCCATGGCACACAGGCACATGAATAGCAATACGGGTTTTTTTGTCATATACGGTTTTTGAAGAATTTACAAGTATAATAAAGGACTTGATGAATAACCATTAATCAGTGATGAGTGGGGATTAGATGGGTCTAGTGGTATTTTAATCGCTACTGGCTGCGGCCTGCGTCTGTCGTTTTTTCTGTTCTTCAACTGTGTGCCTGCTTATTGATCACGCCTTATTTTAAGATTTTTAGTTTTACCATTTCAATGCGGGTATCACTGACGCTCAATACATCAAATTCATAATCGTCTATAATGATCCGTTCTTTTTGCTGCGGAATGGTTTCGTGGTGGTTGATGATGTAGCCGGAAAGAGTTTCCGATTCGTCGTCCGGAAATTCCAGCTCGTACTTCTGCGACAGGTAGTCCAGCTCCAGCCGGCCGGAAAAAATGTATTCGTTCTCGGAAATTTGTTTTTCTACAAACTCCTCGCTGTCGTATTCGTCGTGGATCTCGCCAAAAATTTCTTCCAGCACGTCTTCCATGGTTACAATGCCGGCGGTGCCGCCAAATTCGTCTACCACCCAGGCAATGCTTTTGCGTTCCTTGGTAAACTTGCCGATCAGGTCGGTGGCGCTCATGCTTTCGGGTACGGCCGGTATGGGCAATAAAATATCCTGCAGGCTGCCCGGGCCTTTAAACAGGTCCAGCTGGTGCACATAGCCCAGTATGTTGTCGATGTTGCCTTCGTATACAATCAGCTTGCTTAGCTTGGTGTCGATAAACTTCTGGCGGGCGTCGTCTACCGAGGCCCGGCCGTCAATGCCAATGATTTCTTTACGGGGTACCAGGCACTGGCGGATCTTGATCTTGGGCAGGCGGGAGGCGTTTTCAAACAATTCGGTATTCAGCTCCTGGGTTTCATCATCGTCTTCGTCTTTTTGCTGAAACAGCGTATCGGCATCGGTGCGGCTAAAGGCATCCAGCTTCTCGTTGACCCGTACATTGAAAACATATTTCAAAATCCAGTTGGACAGGCCGATAAAAGCGGAGGCAATGGGCTGCAACACCTGGTAAAATATATTGATGACCCATACCAGGCGGGAAAGCAGCATGTGGCTGCGGGCCCGGAAAATGGCGCGGGGAATAAACTCGGCAAATACCAGCACCACAAAAGTAGCCAGGGCAATGTCCAGCAGCAGGCGTACCGAATCGTATGGGATTTTCAAAAAGTTCCAGAGCGGAGAGGTAACGGCATTGAGCAGCAGGATAAAGCAAACCAGGAAAAGGGTGTAACCAATCAGGGTTGTGCCCACAAAAGTTTCCGGCGACTGGATAAAGCGGGAAAGAATAAGGGCGCCGGGCTTGCCTTGCTTGCGCTTGAGTTCAATAATCAGCCGGTTCACGCTGAAGAAAGCCATTTCGATGCCGGCAAAAAAGGCCATCATTAAAATGGTAACAAAAAACCAAACCAGTACACTTGTAGCGATCATTTACATAAAGATATAAAAACTGAGCAGGCTTCCTAGCCAATAAATTGCAAAACGATGTCGTGGGCTTCGCGGCAGGCCTGCTCCAGGTCGGCATTGATGATTACATGGTCAAACGAGTGCTTGAACGACAGCTCGTAAGCGGCTTTGTTGACGCGGGCCTCCAGCGAATCCACCGTTTCTGTGCCGCGGCCGGTCAGCCGGCGCTTGAGCTCCTCGATGGAGGGCGGCTCAATAAAAATGGACAGGGTGGTTTCCGGGAACTGCTGCTGCACATGAATGGCGCCTTTTACATCAATATCCAGCAGGGGTACTTTATGTTCGTTCCAGATGCGGTGCAGCTCCGACTTCAGCGTGCCGTAGTATTTGCCTTCGTACACCATTTCCCACTCCACAAACTCCTCGTGCTGGATTTTATCCTGAAACACCTCCTGGCTCATGAAGTAATAATCTTTCCCGTCTTTTTCCTCGCCCCGCGGCTGGCGGGTGGCGGCGGAAATGGAAAAGGCCAGCCTGTCGGGATAAGTGTCCAGCAGGCGGCGGGTTATGCTGGTTTTACCCGCACCGGAGGGCGCGGTGATGATAATGATCTTTTGTTGGGTTGCAATGGTCATATCGGATGCGAAGTTAACAGTTTGACCGTTTGCAAGGCCATTTCAGGCCTGGTGCGCTACAGGTTTTAATTTTTTATCATATGGAGGAAATGGGCTATGATTGCACCCAATTGAATAGATGAACACCACCCCCGTGCAACACGTAGAGTTTTTTCATAAAGACCATTTTGAGGATCACTACCACCGCAAGTGGGTGTACCAGGGCGAGCTGTCGCGCTTTATTGAGTTTTTTTGGGAAACCGACTTTGAACCCCTGTGGCAGCAGTACCCCGATGGGTTTTCGGACGTTTTGTTTGCCAACATGGGGTATACGTATTTGATAAACCTGGGTACGCCCTTTGTGATGCAGCTGGGCGAAGACGCCATGGAAATGAAAAGCGATGGTTTTTTGCCCCGGCACAAAAGCCTGGCCTGCCATCATGCGGTGGGTAACAAAATCTTTGGCATCAAGTTTAAAATATCGCCCCTGATCCTGGAGAAAAAGGTCAATTTTTCGGAGTACAAGGAATACATTTTTCCGTTGGCGTACCTCATCGACCGGGGCATGGTGCAGCGGGTAAAAGAAGCGGATTCGTTTGCCGGCAGGGTGGAGATCATTTCGGATTATTACCGAAAGATTGTGCAGAAGTACGAGGGCTCCCTTCAGTACGTGGATATTGTAGCCGAAGTATTGAAAAACTGCTACGACAACAACGCCTTTGATACACCGATTGATGCCTGGGCCCAACAATACGGCATCAGCACCCGCACCCTGCAGCGTTATTTTGAAGGGGCCACCAGCATCAGCAGCAAACAGGCCTTGCAGATCATGCGCATCCGAAAAGCCGCTACGCACCTGTTTTACCAGCCCTATACCTTTGACTACACCCTGTATGGCTATTACGACAACAGCCATTTTTACAAGCACCTGAAGCAGTTTTTAGGGCCGCTCTATTTTAAGCAATACCAAGGTCAGGTGATGCTGCTGCCTAAACACTAGAAATGTAAAATGAAAAATGAAAAAAGGGAGCCAATCCTTAGTGCTGATTTTCTTTTTACATTTTGCATTGTTACCTAGTTCCTCCGCCTATGGGTTTTTTAAAAAGTTTTGGCGGTACGCGGCGATTCATCGGTTTGTCCGGAGTCGTACAGGCCTATTATCTTTTCTACATTTCCTTTAGCATCTTTTACAAACTGCACCCGGAAGTAATCCAAACTTTCGGGTTGAAACAGCTGATCTGATAGCGGGAGCAGCCGCATTTTTCCACGGCCCGCCCGCTGGTAATATAGTTGACCACCTTCCAAAGTAATGGTCCTGTCGCCATACTGGCCGACATATTGTTGCAGGGTGCTTTCCCCTACCGTAACGGGGTTTAGCTCGGCATCAACAGCCGCCTGCACCCACTGCAGTTGTGCTTTTTCCATAGGGTCAGTAGCCTTGGCCATGGCTTTTTGAAGCACCTGTTTTTGGGCATGCGCCAGGGCTTTGGAGGCTTCCACTTTTACATCGGGTTCCACGCCGGTACCTTCCCAGTTGGTTTGGGTGATAGGGCTGATAGACCTGGCCATGGGGATGGCCATTACTACAGCATTGTTGGCCGCATACAGGCTGGTGGGATGCGCACCGCCGCCGGTCGTTTCACCGATCAATAGGGCCTTTTTAAGGTTTTTGAAATTATAGGCAAACTCCTCGGCTGCCGAAAACGTATTGCGGCTGGTGAGGATGTATAAATCTTTGCCGGGCATTTTCTGGCCCTTTACCTTTTCCAAAGAATAAAAGTGCTGGGTAGAGTCCGTAGGCCGGTTATAAATGCTGTTGTAGTGTACCGGCTTTTCATCCATAAAATAACTTAAGATCAGTTGCACCATTTCCGGGTCGCCGCCACCGTTTTTTCTGAGGTCAATTATAACCGCATCGGTATTCAGCAAAAAGGCCATGGCGGCGGCTACGGTATTTTCCGATTCTTCGTTCACCGCAAAAAAGTTCCTGAAGTCCAGGTAGCCGATGTTGCCGGGCAACCGCTCTACTTTTACAAAACCAAAGTTGGCTTTACGGGCCCATTGTTTTCTTTCTTCCAGCATGGCGTCGGTGGGCTGTGGTGCTGCGTTCCACTGCCGTACGCGGCTTACCTGCTGCGGGTTGTAGCTCAACGACAGGTGCAGGTCTTTATGCACCCGCTGCAGGTCCTGGGCCAAGGTATCTACAAAAGCTTTGTAATCGGTAAGGGTGGCATACGCTTTTTCTTTGTTCCGCTTGCGCAGGTAGCTGGTCATGGATTTGGCCTTGTCCGGAAACACATAATATTTTTCCAGTTGCAGCGCCACCGAGTCTATAATAACCGATTTTTCGGTTGCGGTTAGCGGCGTTGTTTTTTGCGCGGTGGCTGCAACGGTCAGGTTTAACGCCACCAGTAGAAAGATGTTTCTCATGATGTGTTGTTTTTAAGATGCGCAATGCAAAATGCAAAATGAAAAAAGGAGCGAACCCTTAGAGCAGGTCTTCTTTTTACATTTTGCATTTTTATTTATTTCCCTAATTCCCACCGGCTCTTCTCCGCTCTTCCTCCGAAGCGGTGGTTCTTCTGCGGGCAGCGGCTACCTTGTTGTTGCCAAAGCGATAGGTAAACGTCATGTTGGCTACGCGGCTTTCTCGGTAGGCGTGCCATTTCTCCACATACTTGTCGTCAAACGTAATGGTGGCCCGGGGCAGGTTGGTCCAGAAGATGTCCGTTATATTAAAGCGCAGGGTGCCTTTGCCTTTGAGTACGGTTTTCTGCACGCCGGCGGCTACGCCCCATTGCGATTTAGAGACCATGTAACCATAGCGGCCACCGGTACTGTAGTTGCCGTTCAGTTCGGCGGTCCAGCCTTTTTTGAAGGTAAAGGTGTTGTTGGTTCTTACATCCATGGCGGGTGCACCGGCATCCAGTTGGGTGCCGCCCAGGTTGCCGTTGAACTGGTTGTAATACACATTGGCATTGTTGATCATGTTCCACCACTTGGTCACCTTAACCGGTGCGGCTACGGTCAGTCCATAATAATCAGATGACTGCAGGTTTACGGGTATTTGCACGGTTACGTTGGGCTCGGAAGGAATGTTGGGAAACGCCTCTTGGAACAGCATGATGGCAATGTTCTGTACGTCTTCGGTATGGCTATAACCCAGCGTAAAGTTCAGGTTCTTTAATGTGTAGCTCAGTTCGTAGCTCCAGGTTAGCTGCGGCAGCAGGCCGGGGTTGCCGGTACCATACGTTGTTGCATCAATCATAAAAAGAAACGGGTTCAGCGCCTGGTATCCGGGCCGGTCAATGCGGCGGCTGACCGATACGCCCAGTGTCTGGTCTTCTTTTATTTTATAGTTGAAAAAGGCACTGGGAAACAGTTGCAGGTAGCTGGAGTCCCATTTTACATCGCCTTTTACCTGGTGGGTTTTAATGTTGGTCTGCTCGCTTCTTAAGCCCAGCTGCACATTGAACTTTTTAAACTCCCGGCTGTAATTCACATAGGCGGCATTGTTGTTCTCATCATAAAAAAAGCGGTTGGTTTTGTTCACGTCATTGACCGGACTGCCGGTGCTCATATTAAAGAACCGGGCGTCGTTATCTGAGGAAACAAAGCTGGTTTTAAAGCCGGCTTCCAGCTTGGCACCTTTTCTCAACGGATGCACATAATCGGCCTTGGCGGTTTTAAGCGTTAGCTTGCCATCCTGGTCGCCATCTAAAATATCGGTGGGAGATTTGAGCGATCCATCCAGGTTGTAAAAGTTGGTGCTGATGCGCGACAGTGAAGCCGAGTTGAAAACCCCATAGTCCACATCTGCGGTTAGTTCTTTGCCGGTGCTGTCAAAGGTATGTTTCAGGTTCAGGTTGGTTACGATGTTGTTGAAGCCATCGTCGTTGGTGGCCAGGGTGTTGAAGGTGGAAACTTTCTGCCGGTTTTTGTCAAACACAATGGAGTTGTTGGTATTGGTGCGTTCAAACGAGTTGAAGTTGCTGTTGACCACGAAGCCGATGATGGTTTTTTTGTTTGGGAAAAAGTCGGCACCCACACGGGCCGTATGAGATTGCAAAGGCATTTTGGAATAATTGTCTTTCAGGTCGGCGCCGTTAAAAACCCCATTATCATAAAAGTTGCGGTCCAGTATTAAATGATTCAGGTTTTGGCGGTACGCATAATTGTAGTTGCCAAAGATGTTGACCTTTTTGTTGCGGTAATTGAGCGTAGTACCTGCATTGGCTTTGGGGTAAACGCCCTGCCCGTAGCCGGCGGTCAGGGTGCCGTTGGTGCCCAGGCGCTGGTCTTTTTTCATGCGGATGTCAATAATGCCCGAGTTGCCTGCCGCATCGTATTTGGCAGAAGGGTTGGTAATAATATCAATGCGTTCAATGGCGTTGGAAGGCAGGCCCCGCAGGTAATTGGCCAGGTCGGCCCCGCTCATGGCGGTGGGTTTGCCGTCAATAAAAATCACTACACCCTGGCGGCCGCGCAGGGCAATGGCATCGTTCTGGTCAATGGTTACGCCCGGTGATCTTTCCAAAACATCCATAGCGGAGGAGCCGGCACTCACCACGCTGTTTTCAACATTAACCACAATGCGGTCGCTGAGTTTTTGAATAAAAGGCTTGCGGGCCGTAACAGTTACGCCCTGCATTTGGTTGCTGGCTTTGGGCGCCAGGTGGAGGGAGGGCAGGGTCACGGCACTTTGTTCGGCCGTCAGCTCAAAAGGTCCTGAATAAGCGGTGGCATAGCTGACCATGCTGGTCCGCAGCAGGTAAGTGCCCAAGGAAATGTTGTCGATATCGGCCGTACCGTTTTTGTCGGTGAGGGCGGTTTTCACCAAAGCCGAATCCCGGCTGCGCAGCAGTTCCACCGTGGCATTTTCCAGCGGCTGCTTTTGGTCGTTATAAACAGTAATCGCGGCTTTTCCCCGCTGCTGGTTGCTTTGTGCCGTAGCCAAAACACCCAGCAGCAAACACAGTGTTGATAGTAATAACCGGTTCATGCAATGAAACATTTGTTCAAAGCACTCAAAAAATAAAAGGCTGGAAAATGAAAATGAGGGCCATAGAAAAAGGGCGTGTATGAGCGGCCAAAATAGCCTGGTCTACGAAAGTTGTCGTGTCGGAAATTTACATGGTTTTTAACCCTTTTGGCGGGATTCTGGAAGAACCTCCAATTTTGCAGTTGATTCCATCCGTTATGCAGTACAATATAGAAGCTTTCAATGCCCTGATCAAAAACCGCCGTTCGGTTTTTCCCAAACAATTTGAGCCCGGCAAAAAAGTAGACGATGCCATTATCAAACAAATGCTGGTGAATGCTACCTGGGCTCCCAGCCATGGCAGTACCGAGCCCTGGCATTTTGTGGTATTTACCGGCGAGGGATTGCACCAACTGGCCCGGTTTCAGGCGGCGCTGTATAAAGAAACAGCCGGTGAACATTTTAAAGAAACCAAGTATCAAAACCTGCAGAAAAACCCGCTCCTGGCTTCGCATGTTATTGCCCTGTGCCTGAAAAGAGACCCTGCCAAACGCCACCCCGAAATTGAAGAAGTGGAAGCCGTGGCCTGTGCGGTACAAAACATGTATTTAACCACCACGGTCTATGGCATCGGCGGCTATTGGTCCACCGGCGGCATTACGTATAAAGAAGGGGCCAAACCCTTTTTCGGCCTGGATGCAGCAGACCGGTTGCTGGGCTTTTTTTATGTAGGCCATGTAGCCGTTCCCTCACCCGCCGGTAAGCGCCAGCCGCTGGAAGAAAAGATGGTTTGGGTGGAAGGAGTGTAAAGTTTAAGGTTTAAAGTCTAAAGATTAAAGTTGATCACAGATTTCGCAGATTTTTGAAGGATTACGCAGATAGAGAGACTATGGGGTTTTGAAGGAGTTGAATGGTTGAATGTTGTGCATGGGATTTTAAAGACATACTACAGATTTGACAAGTTGGAAAACAGGTCGTATGGGTTTTTGAAAAAGTTGCCATATGGGGTTTTGAAGAATTTAAAAGCAACCGAGTCTTTGACATCAGAGAACAATGAGCTGATTTTCCAGGCAGCATTTGAAGAAATACTTAGAACATACATATTGCCTTTTATAAAAAACGAATTTATCGGAATTATCTTTTTAATCCATATCACTGAAGTGAGAGGTAGTTAAATAGTATGTTTGATAGAGTTAAGTTTTTACTTTTAGATTTTACTTACATATATATGCGTATTCTTCTACTCCTTTTTTCCCTGCTTTTTCTGGCCACGACACAATGTTCTTTGGCGAAAAAACTGCCAGGGCAGCCGGCTGCCAATGAACCTATCATCACCGGTGCTGATCAAACCGAAAACTACCTGCCGCTGCTGCGGGGCAAGCGGATCGGTGTGTTAGGTAACCAAACTACCATCATCGGCCGAACACACCTGGTGGACAGTTTAAAAAGCCTGGGCATCAACATTGTAAAAGTGTTTGGGCCGGAACACGGCTTTAGAGGAAATGCCAGTGCAGGGGTAGCCGTGGAGGATGAAGTGGATGTGCGCACCGGTATTCCTGTTGTTTCCTTATATGGAAAGAAGCGGAAGCCGTCGAAGAAAGACCTGGAGAATGTGGACCTGATGATCTTTGATGTGCAGGATGTGGGCTGCCGCTTTTATACGTACATCAACGTACTGGCCGATGTGATGGAAGCCTGTGCGGAGAACGGTAAAGAACTGCTGATACTGGACCGGCCGAACCCCAACGGCTATTTTGTAGATGGCCCGGTGCTGGACATGAAGCTGAAGTCCGGCATTGGTAAGTTTCCCATCCCCATTACACACGGCATGACCATTGGTGAATTTGCCCGCATGATCAATGGAGAGCGCTGGTTGCCCGGCGGGCTGCAATGCAAGATCAACATCATACCGGTGGCCAACTACCGGCACGATATGTACTATACATTGCCGGTGCCGCCATCGCCTAATTTGAACACGCAGGAGTCCATTATGCTTTATCCCTCTACCTGCATTTTTGAGGGTACGGTGCTGAACTATGGCAGGGGTACTTATTTCCCTTTTACCATCGTGGGAGCACCGAAGCTGAAAGGAAAATATGATTTTTCGTTTACACCAATCGGTATCAAGGGGATGTCTGAAACGCCGCTTTATATGAACGAAGTATGTTATGGTTTGGACCTGCGCAATTATAATATTGATACGCTGCTGCGTCAAAAGAAAATCAATATTCAATGGATCAAAGAACTGTATGCGGCTTACCCGGAAAAAGAAAAGTTTTTTGATTACACCATAAGTAAGGAAATCGGGAATGTAGACTTCCGGACCGGTGATGCCCGGTTTAAAGAACAAATCATCAATGGGGTGTCGGAAGAAGAGATCCGGAAAAGCTGGGAACCCGGGCTGAGTAATTATAAAAAAATGCGGCTGAAGTATCTGTTATACCCATAGAGGTTTCTCTGGCAATAAATTGAAGGGTAGCCCTTAAGGGTTACTCTTCACTAGATCAATTCCTTTTTTACTGAACGGGCATTATTCCGCCGCAGCGCTCCTCATTACCCTTTCATAGACCTGGCGCGCTTGGTTATAGGCCGCTTCTGCGGCAACGCGTTCCTTTGGATTGATATTAGCCTGCTTCATTTTCCAGCATTGATCTACCACCTGCCGGCACCATTCCGCACTTTTTCGAATCGCAATCGGCTGATTATTGACGAGTACAAAAACGGGGTTGGTATGTGCACTGGGAAATACTCTTAAGGCCACCCAGCTTGAATGTTTTATGGGGTATTGGAACTGAACCTCTGTCCAATTGCCATCAGCTATCATTTCGGCTGTATCCACTGCATTACCATTTACGATCAGTTCCACCCTTACCTTTCTTGTTTTGCCTATGCGGGCTCTTTCAATGTTCCAGTACGGCTGCTGGTCCAGCGGCCTTTGTGCAATGGTAGCGCCATATTCATCTTGTTGCTCGGGTAGCAGTGCTGCCACCCTGGCGGCGATGTGTACCGTTTGCCCTTTATCCAACTTCAGCTCACTGTTACGGGTGCCCGCCTCCAGGCTATTGACTGAAAAATCAATGATGTGCGCATTGCCTTCAGAAACATAACTTCTGCCATTGACCAGTGCCTTGATATACTCCTCATAGTCCAGCTTTTTATCTGGTTTAAAATACGTGCGGGCTACCCCCACCCGTTCATCATAAATGCAAGGAAAATCCGTTTCTCCACTCAGCCTGGGCCGAAAGCCGGTGTTGAGCGTATGGTACCACATGTTTAACTCCCAGGGTGCCGGGGTATCTCCGGCACTATAAAAGTCAACCACATTTTGCGTAACGGTTACGATGTATTCATTGGCACCGATGCCGTCCATTTTGGGCAGGATGTAGTTGGGCAGCCTGGTTTCTTTTTCATTGACGGGCTGCAATCCCCAGCCGGAGTGAGCATAGCCTGTAATGGCCTGCTGTTTTTTGGCCCATTGCAGTACAGGAAGGGTCCAGCTGGGCCAATCTTCAATTGCAGTAGTTCCGGGATAATCATCCTCTTTAAGGCGCAACAAAACCAGATGACCGGCGTGGGAGGAGAGGAACCCTGATACTTCTACATCATAACGCATCATGTTATTTCGGGTAGTGAGTTCATTGATCTGGCCGGTAAAAAATTGCTTTTGATGATACCAGCCCGGGCCCCAGGACAAGACGGATGCCAGGTGCAGGTCTTCGCCCACCACCTGCCGCCACATATCTTCAGGCTTTACACCTTCTTCAGGGCTTTCATAGTGGCTGCAGCCTGATGCATGCAGGTGATGGTCGGCACTATACCAACCCAGCTTTGCCATATTGACCCATCGTTTTAACTGGAACGCCACCTCTATGGAGTCTACCCCGTTAGGAATGGTCAATTCTTTTGATTGTGCCAGATACTCAGGGCCGCGGGTAAAAGTTACCTGGTATTTTCCCGGCGGCAATAACACGTGTTCCTTATCTGCACGATAAACCTGTGGCTGAAAGAAAAAATCGGGGTAGGGATCCTGCGCTGCTACCCGGCGGGATGGCAGGGGGTAAAGGCCGGTCAGCCGGGCTGGTATCCGGTAGCCTAGGGTGGGTCTGTGGCTTTCCCAATACTCAAGTTGGGCGGTGGTATGCCGGTAATCTATTGGAGCCTTGTTAAAGACCTCTAGGGAGTCAGGAATGACTCTTTCTACGCCATCAGATATCACAAAAGAAGCCATGGCGGGTGCTCCATCCTCATCATTTACACGCAACACGACTTTTACCGATGGAAGTATATCGAATAAAATAGCGATGGCATTTCGAAAGCCAATATCCTGGGATCCCTGTCCAATATGGAACCCGATCTCTGCCTCGCGTTTGCCTGCGTCCTTACTATAAACCTGTACTACGGCGTATTCTAAAAGGAGCCCCGATAGGTTAGGTGTCAAAGGACGATTCTGATACATCTGTATTTCTAAAAACCGGTTAGCCATCTGGCCTGGCGTGAGCCGGTTCTTCTCCATAGCCCGGTGCTGAAAGGTAGAAACATGTAACTCAGGAGCTGCATTGGGACTTTCTGCCTTGAGTGGGGCGGTTACGCCAGCCTGGTTGTGCACTTTGACCAGAAAACTGGTCCAGCCATTTTGCATGAGCCTGGCCCCTGCAGCCCCCCTGGTAACTTTCACCCTTGCTTCGGGATTGATCTCCACCATGGCCAGGCAATAGGGGTCAAGAATATGCTGTATGGCTGCTACGGTTTGCGGCGTATAGGCGTGCTGCTGTAATTGCTGTAGCCGCTTTTCATCTTCTTTGGATAAGGAGCTGCCCAGAAACGACAAGGCTTCCTTGAGCCGTATGGCCTGTGCGAGTAAGGGTTGTGGCTCTACGCCGGCTATGATGGGAACACTTCCGGCAGGCTGCCCACCGGAATGCTGAGCAGAAACCGTTGTATAAATAAGTAAAACCAGCAGGGGTAATAGTAAAGTTTGCTTTTTCAACATGAGGAACTTTTAAGGAGCTGCCAATACCATAAGGATGCTGATGGTTAATATACAAATATTTATCATGCGTGTGCGTAGCTTGTTGAATTGCCATGTGGTTAGGGTAGCCTTGTGTAAAAAAATGGGTTCATGCCCGATGATAACTATGGGCTTTTGAAAGGAGTGTAAAACGGTCTCTATTATAATGTTAAGAATGTATGGCAAATAATTAACTCAATTGTTTTTAAAAGCCCATTAGAATGTTTGTTTTTGTTGGCACTTTACCCTGCAGGTGCTTTAAATGCTAACTGTTTCCAAAAAATCCGATAGCGGGCTTTTCTGCCGCCTTCAGGCAGATGATGTGGGCGCCTTTGATGCTTTATACATTAGATATAGTCAGCCTTTATAAGTCAATATTCTCCAGCGGAAGATGCTGAAGTAACACAGAAATATTTGCAGGAAATTTTCATTTCATAAATCGAATTTTCATTAGCATTATTTTTAAAGTATCCTGCTTTATATCACTAAATCTTTAAAGTTTTTGGGTAATCAGGCTTCAGGCAGATACCCAAATGGTAGTTTTCAATGCTACATTTTTCCTATTTTGTACCCTTGGCTGCTTTAAAGATATATGAGGAAAAAAAGGTGCTGCAGCAGGTAGCTGCAGGCAATGAACAAGCTTTCCGGGAACTGTTGTTCCGGTATGCTGGTTTGTTGGGTACTTATGTTTTCCGTCTTACCCGCTCCAGGGAATCGGCCGAGGAAATTGTGCAGGATGTGTTTTTGAAAATCTGGATGAGCAGGGAGGTACTGGCAGAAGTGGAAAACTTCCGGGCTTATCTTTTTGTGATCTCCCGAAATCAGGCACTGAACGTTCTGCGTAAAATGGCCCGCGAAAATGAGCTGCAAAAAGAATGGGAAAAAAGCTGCGAAACGATCCTGCACGACATTCCTGAGGTAGAAGCCACGCAAAACCCCGCGGGTCTTATCGACCTGGCAATAGACAGATTGCCCCAGCAGCAGCAAAGGACCTGGCTGCTCAGCCGGCAACAAGGACTTACCCATAAGCAGATTGCTGTAGAAATGCAGTTATCCTGTGAGACGGTGAAAAAATACATCATGTATGCCAACCAATCCATCGCCCGATTCATAAAGTCACATCTCTCTATTTAAGCACCTGATAAAATATTTTTTGCTGCATAGCCCCTTTTTACCCCCTTTTGTGTTCTTAGTATAGGCAGCAGTGCTGATACCTGCTGTATGTAATTATTGATCATGAACACAGACGATACAAAACGGCTGGAGGAATTGTTGCAGCTATGGTATGAGAACAAGCTGGATAAAGCTGGCGAGGAAGAGTTTTTGAGGCTATTGAACAGGGCCGGTGAGCAGGAAGCTCTTTCGGGGGCGATGGAGCAAATCTGGGCGCAAATTCAAAGTGAAGATTTGTTCAGTCAGGAGCAGAAGGAGGCAATGTTTCAGAAGATTGTCCCTCAAAAGAAAGCCAGGATTTTACCGCTTCGGCGGCTGGTTGGTGTTGCGGCCATTTTGCTGTTAGCCATCGGGACCTCTCTTTATTTCATATATCAATCTGGTGACAATAAAGAGTTGGTAAACATCCCGGCTGCACCACAGGCGTCAGCCATTGATGTGCAGGCACCGGAAAGTAACAAAGCCATTCTGACTTTGTCCGATGGTCAGCAACTTGTATTGGATAGTGCCGGCAATGGAGCCCTGGTTACGGAAGGGAACCTCAGTGTAATAAAACCCGAGAACGGTCAACTGGTTTATTCAGGCAATGCGGATGCGGTAAAATACCATACGTTAACCGTTCCAAAAGGAAGCAAGCCTTTCCGGCTGACCCTGCCCGATGGCAGCAAGGTGCAGGTGAATGTTGCTTCTTCCATCACGTTTCCTACGGCGTTCACCGGCGCGGCAAGAAAAGTGAAGATGACGGGCGAGGCTTACTTTGAAGTGGCGCACCTGGCCTCGCCTTTTGAAGTCGAAGCCAACGAGATGCAGGTGGAGGTACTGGGAACCCGTTTTAACGTCAACGCTTACGAAGACGAAGCCGTAATGAAAACCACCCTGCTTGAAGGGGCGGTAAGGCTCAAATCGCGTGGGCTGCAACAATTGCTGGCCCCAAATGAACAGGCCGTCGTGGCAAACGGCAGCGGACCAAACAGCAACATCCGGCTGGTGAAAAATGCTGATGTAGAGGAAGCAATGGCCTGGGTCAACAACAAGTTCCGTTTTAACAATGTGGGTGTGGAAGCCGTGATGCGGCAGGTGTCACGCTGGTACGACGTGGAAGTGATCTATGCAGCCAAACCGGCCATGCGCTTTGGCGGACAGATTGACCGCAACAGCACCCTGCGCCAGATGTTAACCATTCTGGAGACCAGCGGTCTTCATTTTTCCATAAACGGAAAACAGGTAACGATCTTGCCATAGAAGGATATTTAGCCATTTTAAAAAACTTATTGGTACGCATCTGCACTGCAGCTGATACCAAAGTGGTCGATAGTTGTATTATTCACTCAAAAATTCACAAGATGCTAATTGCTGTGAACCAAAACAAGGGGCGGCACAGGGCCCTGCTGCAAAAAACGCTTCGGATGATGAAACTCACCGTCATTCTTCTGAGCCTTACTTTTCAAACTTTAGCCACCGGTGGCTTTTCGCAAGGGGTAAACCTGAGCGAAGAGAATGCGCCGCTGCAGAAAGTATTTCCGAAAATTGAAAGCCAGACCGGCTATCTGTTCTTTTACAATGCTGACTGGCTTCAAAAAGCCAATCCTGTTACCATCAAGGTGAGGAATGCCGGCCTGGAGCAGGTACTCGATCATTGTTTCCGCAACCAGCCATTGACTTATACCATTGTGGGTAAGACGGTGGTCATAAAGTTAAAAACAGCAACAGCAGATAACCAGGCGGCTATGCAAATGCCAGCTATGGAGGTTACCGGGCGTATTGTAGATGAGCAGGGGAGTGGCCTTCCGGGCGCCAATATTCAGGTGAAAGGCAGCAGTGTGGGAACGACCTCCGATATCAATGGCAATTTTATATTGCAGGGTGTGGATGAAAATGCAACGCTGGTGATTTCTTATTCCGGTTACCTTACCAGGGAAGTTCGGGCGGCCAGCCGTCTGGGGAATGTGGTGTTGTCGCTGGACATGGGAAAGTTGAATGAAGTGACTGTAACCGGTTATACCAGCTACAGGCGCGATAAATCACCCAGTGCTTCCTCAATGGTCAGCGCCGAAAAAATTAACCAGGTTCCCGGCTTAACTGTAGATCAGATCTTACAGGGCAGGGTATCTGGCATGAGTGTGATTTCCAGCTCGGGCCAGCCGGGACAAAGCGCCAGCGTGGTAATCCGCGGTATTGGCAGCATCAACGGCTCCTCGGCTCCTCTGTATATCATGGATGGTGTGCCCGTCGAATCCAATTATTTCCAAACCATCAATCCCGAAGATATTGAGTCGGCTACGGTATTAAAAGACGCGTCTGCCAAGGCTCTTTACGGCTCCCGTGGTTCCAATGGTGTTATTGTTATTACCACCAAAAAGGGGAGAAGCGGAAAGGTTGCTGTTCAGTACAATTCCCAATATGGCTTTTCCAACCTGAGCCGACCCAACTTTGAAATGATGAATACCGAGCAGCGCCTGCGTTTTGAAGAAGAAATTGGCCTGAACTACGGTCGCAATAATATTGGCCCCGGCTGGACGTACTCACCCAAGAACCCGGCCTATGCAGCCGGTGATGATGCGTTCCGTCGGCGTGCCGATGCTATCCTGGACAGCCTGCGCGGTGTAAATATAGACTGGCGGGACTTTTTCTTCCAGCGTGGCCGCTTTCAGGAGCAGCAGGTAAGCATCAGTGGTGGTAACGAAGGCCTGCGGTTTTATAATTCGTTGAACTATTACAAGCAGGAAGGTGTGGCTAAACGTACGGGCCTGGATCGCTATGCCCTGCGCAGCAACCTGGATTTTAAATCGGGTAAATTCACCGGAAGCACTAATCTGTCTATCGGTTATTCTAATTCAAGCTTTACTGAAGGAGAAGGCAGCACCAGTACCGGTACGGCCATGTCTGCCGTTTACTACGCTCTGCCCTACGAGTACCCCTATGCTTCTGATGGCGTGCTGGTGCATCCCGGCAACCGGTCTTCTTATTTTATCCTGGACCAGCGCGAAGGCAGCCAGTCGCTGGAGCGGTTGTTAAATACTGCCAACAAAACGGACCAACTTAAAACCATTATCAGCACTGCGTTTGCTTACCAGATATTGCCTCAGTTGAAAGTATCTACCAGGGCGGGCATTGATTACCGGAACTCTTCGGATCTGTATTACATCAATCCGGATTCTTATTATGGTTCCCGCAGCAACTCCACTACGCTGGGTGGTAAAGGCAGACTGGAGGAAGGCAGCCGCCGGAACTTCAACATTGTGTCTACTACCGGCCTTACCTATGCCAATGTGTTTAATAACCTGCATGATATTGAGGTTTCCGGTTTTTATGAATACAATTACAACCATTATAAAAGCTTTGGCTATACAGGTTTTGGCGTGGATTCACGCATGCCCGAAAATCCTGCCGGTGTTACCAACGGAAGTCCCACCTTCTTACACCGCATCAGCGGTGGCAAAACCCATAGTGCCCTGGCTTCCTTTATGACCATTGGCCGGTATACGTTCAACGATAAGTATACATTAACGGGCAGCTATCGTTATGATGGCTCTACCAGGGTGGCACCGGTTAACAAATGGCATGGCTTCTACTCAGTGGGTGCTAACTGGCTGGCAAAAGGCGAAAGCTTTTTAAAGGATGTGGACCTTATTTCTGATCTGCGTATCCGCGCCAGCTATGGCATAACCGCCAGCCCTATCGGTGGTGAGTTTACCTATCTGCCCAAGTTTGACGTCAACACCTCCTATGGCGGTGTAGCGGGACTTCGTCCCTTTGATCCTGGTAATCCTGATTATGACTGGGAATATGTGAATGAATTTAATACGGGCTTCGACCTGAGCCTTTTCCCTAGCAGCCGTTTACGGATCATTGCTGATTTCTACAATCGTATCACGTCCAACATGTTCTTTGACCAGCCGCTGTCTGCCACGGCAGGTTCTCCTAATCCCTTGCCCCTGAGCTCCGGCAAAATGCGCAACCGGGGTGTGGAGTTTGAGATCAATGGCGACATCATCCGCAGGGGTGACCTGACCTGGAGCGTTGGCGTCAATGCCGGCTATAATAAGAACACGATCCTCTTCATCACTCCACTGACCAACGAGTTGCCTGATGGTGATACCCGCATCTTTAAAGTGGGCTTTCCCTACGGTACGTACTATGCACCTGACTGGGCCGGGGTGAATCCCGAGACCGGCGAGGCGCAGTACTATAATCTGGATGGCACCATCACTACCGTTTATAATTCAGCCGCTCAAAGTACCACCAACTCCGGCTCGCTATATCCGTCTCTGACCGGCGGGTTCAACACCACCATAAAATGGAAAAACCTGACTGCAGGCGTGCTGTTCTCGTTTGTTTCAGATGTGATGCGGTGGAACAACGAAGACTTTTACAATGAAAACCAGCGTTATGCCACCAGTAACCAAACCGTTCGGATGCTGGAGAATCGCTGGAAACAGCCTGGTGACGTCGCCATTCTGCAACGCTACGACATTCCACGCAACTTTACTTCCAAGGATATTCAGGATGCCTCCTTCCTGCGCCTGCGCAATGCCAATATAGGTTATACGTTGCCACAAAGCATTTTGCAAAAAACAAAAGTGATAAAAGGCGTGAAGGTTTTTGTGCAGGGACAGAACCTGCTTACCTGGACCAAATGGCGGGGCCTGGACCCGGAGAACAACAGCGTTTACGGAAGGTTCCAATACCCTAATACCCGTACTTATACGGCCGGACTTAATGTTAACTTTTAATCATTACCATCATGAGGAATTTGTTATTTAAATATATCCTTCTAGCCTCGGTTGTGCTGGCCTCCTGCACCAAGCTGGATCTGGAGCCTGTAGGTTTTATTGACCCTACAAAGGCCTACCGCAATATCAATGATATCAACATGGGTGTTATAGGTGTGTACGCCGCTTTGGATTATACACCCGTCAGTTTGAACGCAACGGTGTCAGACGAGGCTATGTACCCTTCGGAAAATACAGTAGGCAACAGCGATGCTTTCCGCTGGCTGTATAACCCCAGCAGCGGCTCAGTTACTTCACTTTATAATACCCATTACGTGGCTATAGACCGCGCTAACAGGGCATTGGAAGCAATCGGTAAACTGGGTTTTACGGGTGCTGATGCAGAATTGGCCACCCGTTACCAGGGTGAGCTGCTGGCCTTAAGAGCTTACCTGCACTTTGACCTGCTGCGGGCTTATGCCAGTGCATACCAGCCGGGCGCCCTTGGCGTGCCTTATATGAAGAAGTCTGAAATCAGCTATCCGCCCAGGGACAATTTTGAGGCGGTGATGGCTAATGCCAAGGCCGACCTGGCAGAAGCTAAAAAGTTAATCCCATCTTCTTTTAATGACAGGACGCGGGTCACCAGATTGGCTGTGGCAGCCATACAGGCAAGGCTGGCCTTGTACGAAAAGAACTGGGCCGACGCGATCACTTATTCCAGTGAAGTGATTGATGCGGTGCCTCTCGCAACAAAAGCGCAGTTCCCCGGCATATGGACCGATGCCAACAACGCAGAAGTAATCTGGGAATTGAAAAGGACGGGCACCAACGATTCGCGTGTGGGTGACTTTTTCTTTCGCCAAACCGGCGGCATTGTATTGTATGCACCTTCCTTTAAGCTGATCAATACTTTTGATGAGGACAAAGACATCCGCTTTCCGGCGTATATTATTTACGATCCAAGCCGCACTGGTATCAAGTCAAAGTATCTGGTAAAAAAATACATTGGTGGTACGGCCTCAGCGCCGGGCCTGGCAGACATAAAGCTGTTTCGAACGGCTGAAATGTATTTGATCCGGGCGGAAGCCAGGGCCGAATCTTCGGGAGACGCCGCTGGTGATCTGAACGCCTTACGGACTGCCCGCATTGAAGGTTATTTAGAGGAGACGTTTGAAGATAAGGCTATGCTGATTGATGCGATCATGACGGAGCGTTTTAAAGAACTTGCTTTTGAGGGTCACCGTTTTTATGATCTGCGCCGGCGTAACCTGCCTGTGCAGCGGCTGCCGGAAGATGCAGAGAATGCGTCCGGCGCCGTTACTTTGACGCCCGGCCAGGCCCAATACGCTTTGCCAATACCGGCAACAGAAATAATGATCAATAAGAACACGGAGCAAAACCCGAATTATTGATCCGGCTCTTTGATACATTAATAAAGGGGCTGAACAAGAGTCGGTAAACCTGAAAAACCGCATAAAAGCTTTTGCAAAAGCCTGCCTCCTCTGCTGAATGCAAGAGGCAGGCTTTATTACAAACTAAATTAATTGCAGATACAAAGCCCATCATGAATCATGTAACCTTGCTCCTGCCTCTTTTTATATCCTTGATGGTGGCAGGCTGTAGTAAAAAGACGCTCCCTCCTCAGACCGTATCAGACAACACGCCTATCCAGACAGCGCCTGCTGTCCGCAGGCCGGCTTCTCTTGGTATCATTGGCGACACGGCTAATATAAACGTTCCGGTTTCCGGTGGCGTTGTGCTCATGGGGGGCAGTACAGATGTGGATGCTGCTTTCCGCTGGATGATAGCACGCGGTGGCGGCGGCGATGTGGTGGTGATCCGGGCATCGGGCACGGATGCTTATAACCCCTATATCAATAAGCTGGGTACCGTCAACTCTGTTGAAACCCTAAAGATCGACAGCCGCGAGCTGGCCGAAAACGATACGGTAGCCGCCATCATCCGCAATGCCGAAATGTTGTTTATTGCAGGTGGTGACCAGTCGAACTATATGCGCTTTTGGAAAGGCACGAAGACCGAGCATGCGATTAATTATTTGCTCAACGAAAAGAAAGCGCCGGTAGGGGGCACCAGTGCCGGTTGTGCCATCCTGGGTGGTTTTTATTACAGTGGCGAAGGCGGCAGTGCTGTATCGGCAACAGCACTTCAGGACCCCTATAGAAGTGAAGTTACCCTGTACCAAAACGATTTTTTGCAACCGCCTTATTTGCAGCAGGTGATTACCGATCAGCATTACCTGCAGCGCAATCGCGAAGGGCGGTCGGTCGTTTTCCTGGGCCGTATCCTGAAGGACTGGGGCGTAGCAGCAAATGCCATAGCGGTTGATGAGCGCACGGCTGTTTGTATTGACAAAGATGGCACTGCTAAAGTGATGGGTCTTTCTTCTGCCACCCGTCCTTTCAGCTATGCTTATTTTATTACCACCAGCGAAAAGCGACCTCCTGAACAGATTGCAGCCGGCAAACCGCTGCACTGGAACCAGGGGCAGCAGGCGCTGGTCGTTTATGAGATTGCTGCATCAGAAGACGGCAACGGTCAGTTTCCGGTAGCCAGTTTTGATATGAATAAGGCCACTGGTGGAAAAAAATACTGGTGGTGGGTGGAAAATGGTGTACTCAACAAAAAAGCACAATAACGTTTCTATGAAAAAAATAAAACTTTTAACGGTCCTCCTGCTTCTTGTATTTATGATGGGCTGTAAAGAGCAGGAAAAGAAATATGTGTTGGTGATCCATGGCGGAGCAGGCACCATCCTGAAATCGAAAATGACGCCCGAAAAAGAGGCAGAATATGTAGCGGCCCTAACCGAAGCCCTGAATACCGGCTATGCCGCCCTGCAGGCTGGCAAAAGCAGCCTTGATGCCGTAGAAGCTAGCATTCATGTAATGGAGAACTCGCCACTCTTTAATGCCGGTAAAGGCGCCGTATTTACCAACGAGGGCCGCAACGAACTGGATGCCTCTATTATGGATGGTAAAACACTAGAAGCCGGTGCCGTTGCTGGCGTAACCACCATCAAAAATCCAATCAGCGCCGCCCGTGCGGTTATGGAAAAGTCAGAACATGTGATGATGGTAGGACCCGGTGCGGAAAAGTTTGCGACAGAGGCCGGCCTTGAAGTGGTAGACCCCAATTATTTCTGGACAAAAGAACGCTGGGAAGGATTACAGCAGGCTAAAAGCGAAGATTCTACAAAAGCCGTTCTGGATCATGACCAGAAGACCTCCCGGCTTGGCAGCCTGAATAAAGACAACAAGTTTGGCACCGTAGGTGCTGTGGCACTTGACAAGCAGGGTAACCTGGCCGCAGGTACCTCCACCGGCGGTATGACCAACAAAAAATACGGCCGAGTGGGCGATGCACCCATTATCGGTGCCGGCACTTATTGCAGCAATGAAACGGCCGGTATTTCCTGCACCGGCTGGGGCGAGTTCTTTATCCGCAGCGTCGTGGCCAAAAGTGTTTCTGACCTGATGGAGTATAAAGGTATGAGCATTGACAAGGCGGCCAAGACCGTATTGGAAAAGGTCGGAAAGCTAGGCGGCGACGGTGGCCTGATTGCATTGGACAAAAATGGAAATATGACGATGCCCTTCAACACCGAGGGTATGTATAGAGGCGCTGTAACAGCCGATGGAAAAATTGAAGTTCAAATCTATAAATAATGAAAACGTTTTCTTTAGCAATACTCGTATTCTTTACTTTTTTTTCCCTGCCGCTACAGGCGCAAAACAAGAATGCAGAAGGCAAACTCTTTATCATTGGCGGCGGCCACCGCTCCGATGACCTGATGAAGCAACTGGTAACCACTGCTGATTTTGGTCCCAATGATTATATTATTGTATTACCCATGGCCAGTGCGGAGCCTGACACAGGTTTCCTGTACGTGAGCCGGCAACTGGCCCGGCACACAAAGGCCGCTATCCGGAACTTTAATTTCAACCAGCATGATGCAAATGACCCGCAATGGACCGATTCGGTAGCCGGTGCCCGGTTGATCTATATCCTGGGTGGTGACCAGAACCGGTTTATGAAGTCAGTACTGAATACACCCGTGTACGCCGCTATTCATGCGGCTTATAAAAGAGGTGCAACCATTGCGGGCACCAGTGCAGGCGCCGCCGTGATGAGCCGGTACATGATCACGGGACGACAACTGCGCGACACGGTGTATAAAGAAACATTCGACAAACTCTGGGACAGCAATATCGAATTTGACGAAGGCCTGGGCCTATTGCAACGTACCATCATCGACCAGCATTTCGTCAGGCGCAGCCGCTACAACCGACTGCTTTCCGCTCTGGCAGCCAAACCCGATTATACCTGTGTGGGCATTGACGAAGGCACGGCTCTTGTGGTACAGGGTAAGAAGGCATGGGTGGCTGGTGACAGCCAGGTATTGCGGTTTCAACTTTCTAAAAAGGGCAGGCAAGGCAACCAAGACCCTCTGATGCTGGAAGGGGTACAACTGGATGTTTACACCGAAGGGCATCAGCTTCGTATACAGCCGTAGCTTTCCGACAAGTATTTATATTTCCTTTCGAAAATGCTTGAAGCGGTGCTATGGGCTACTTATACCAAATTGCTAATAAGATAACGAAATGTTGTTGTTGCAAGTGCAAGGGGCAACACAGCGGCATTCGTACTATGGGATTTTGAAGGAGTTGATTTTACCCTAATCATAAACACGTCTTAATAGCGGTTAGTATTAAGGAGGATATCTTGAAGTGCTTTTGCATAATAACCTGCCAGCAGATGAACTCTACATGAAGTATCCTTTAAAGCCGCTGAAAGAACTTACTATGAATTATTCTTTGTCTTTACTTGATGTCCAAACACTAATCCCAACTTCTTTAACCTGGACAGAATGGCACCGGTATTCCGTTCTAAATGTTTAGCTATTTCCATCACATGCATACCTTCTTCAAAAAGCTGTATCAGCTCCTCATCCGCCTCCCTGGTCCAGGGCTTATAGGCCTCTTTAAAACTTTCTCGTACCTGTATATGCGAATAGCTTTTTTCAGCCGGACCGTTTTGCTTTTTGCTGTTATAATAAGAGGTTGTCTTTTTTGACTTTTGTACTTCTTCTTCCTCCTTCGCTTTCAATACGCGAATAAAGGGTGAGCATGCATATTCTGAAGGCAGCAGCGTTTCGGGGATATCAATGGTGTTTTTGGTGCGGGTTACCGCTACATAGAGTAAGTTGATCTCTTCATTTAACTTGCCCTCGTTGATGTCCCCCTTTTTTTCACCCGTGAGCCGCTGGAGTCTTCCCTCGGTTACAAAGTCACCCACCAGCTCAATGCAGTCGTATTCCATACCCTTGCAGCGATGCACGGTAGAAAAGATCACTTCTGCTTTTCCCCGCTCGGCGTCACCGGTATGTTTTTCCTTTAGTGTTTTGATGATGCCCGGCAGCTTATTGCCGTATTCCTTCACCACTTCCACCATCATGGCCAGCTGCACGTCTTCCGTTTTTTCAATATAGTCTTCCAGATCATCCAGGCTGTTCATGGACTGCACCACCTTATCGCGGATCGATCCTTTGTTCTGGTTATAAAGGCTCAACACATCATAAAGGGATGTGCCTTCGTCGGCGTAGGTGTAGGAGTTGATATTGCCTTCAAAGTAGATGTGCTTTAGCTGTTTATTCGTAGTAATGTAGTCAATCGACTTTAACAGCAGGCCCAGGTTGGTGCGGGCAATAATGGCTCTCACTTTTCGCCCCGAACTTTTGCCGCAGCCTTTGATGGTTACTGGTTTTGTTTCTGCTAAATACCTTTTCCAGTCCAGGATACCGATGGCCAGGTCAGCAATGTCCTGCGAGAAGCGAAAAGAAGTGGAAAGGTGGAAGGTTTTGAAGTCTACTTTTTCCAATGAATTCACCGCATAGCGCCAGCCATAGATCTGCTGGTGGGTATCGCCCACAATTACCTTTGTGGCTTTTTGCTTCAGGAAAACATCCAGCATGGCGGCCGATGCATCCTGCCCCTCATCAAAGAGAATATAATCGAACGGAAGCACCGGGTTTTGCAGCTGGAACTTCTTTAAATAAAAGTCATGGGTAACTTCAATCTCCCCTTTATCCATTTTGCTGAGCAGTACCCGCGTTCCGTGTTCAATGACCTGGTAAAAAGTGCGTACAAAGGCTTTGGCCTGTTCATCCGTTACGGTAAGTAAATAATCCAGGTCCTGCACCTTTCGCTCGTCGCTGTTACAGAATAGAGCCGTGAACTTACTAATGTGATTGGCAATAATGTATTCGGCGTGCTTTTCTCCGTTACCCTTTAGCCGGAGCAGGTCCACCAGTTCATGGGTTTTATAACCCTGCGCCCGAACAGTGTAGTTGTTTTGAAAAACTACTCTTTTATAAGCCAGCGAATGGGCCGTTTCTACTTTTACGTGAGAAAGCCCCTGCGCCGCGAATTTCTTTTCTGCTTCCAGCTTTACCGCACGGTTAAAAGCCAGGTAAAGAATCCGCGATCCGGCAGGCCTGGTACGGGCGTATTCAACGATGGTAGTGGTTTTTCCCGACCCGGCTACCGCGTTGATCCTGATATTTCCTTTTGCACGAAGGATCGCAACCTGTTCCCCAGTGAGTTTGAGTCCTGTGGGTTTGCTTTTGTTTTGCTCAGTCGTTTCTTCCGCTCTACTTTTAAAAAAGTGCATGATTCCAAAGGGCATTCTATTGTATTGAAAAGTGTTTCAGCCGGTTTAAACCAGGTCCGGTGAGCAGGAGCTCTTAACGTGTAGATGCGTTATTCAGATTTACTGTTCCTGCTTGCAGCGAAGAGCCAACAGCCGTGGTGCTACCGAGAGTAAAAATAGGCTATATTGGGGTATGCTAAAACCAAACGCATATCATTTCTCGGTAGCTTTTTTCACCACCTTTTCGGATACTGCTGCCTTATTCCTTTTGCGGAAGGAAAAGCCCCTGTAGCTCGTGGGTACCTCATCGCCCAGCAGCTCGCCCCAGGGTTGCAGGCCATCCACCCGGTCGAAGATGATTTTCAGGATGCCCACCAGGGGAATGGAGAGGAACATGCCGGAAATACCCCATAAGGCGCCGCCTAGCAAAACGGCCACAATTGAGATCAGGGCATTGATCCTGACCTTGGAGGAAACAACGCCTGGCACCAGGATATGGTTGTCGATGAACTGAATGATGAGGTAGGATGCCACGATCCAAAGCTGCTTGGAGTAGCCGTTGCTGGTGACAGTGGCCATCAGTAACGGTAGTGCAATGGCAATAATGCCTCCGATATAGGGAAGCATGTTGAGGAGGGCCCCAATAACGCCCAGCAGCAGGGCATACTTCACCCCAATGATGAGCAATGCGGTTGAGTTCAGGGCAGCCACAATTGCTGCCTCCAGCAGCAGGCCCACCATATAGCTTTGAATGGCCAATTTGGTCTGCCCCAGGATTTCAGAAACCTTAGCGGCATTTTCTTCGGCAAAAACCTTAAACAGGAAATCCAGGATCAGGGGCTTGTAAAACAGGAACAAAAACACGTAGACCGGCAGGAGCAGCAGCACGCCCAGGGTGCCCACCACTGTGTTCAGGGTGCCGCCAATGAGCGCCTCACCGCTGCTGGCCGCCTGGTTCATCAGCTGCTGTTGCTTTTGCAGGGAAACCCCGAAGTGCTCCTGCAACCAGCTTTGCAGGCTCGCGAGCAGACTGTGAAACTTCACCTTCAGTGCCGGCAGGATGTCGCCAAAACCGGCAATCTGGGAAGAAAGAAAATAAAAGATGCCGGCCACCACTAAAATACCCAGCAGCATGGCCAGCATAATGGCGGGCACTTTACCCAGTTTGTACGTCTGCAGTTTATTGACCAGCGGGTTGAGCAAAATGGCCACAATAGCGGCAAAAGCCAGCGGGGTGAGAATGTCGCCCAGGCTTTTCAGCGTATAGGTCAGCAGGATAAGGCCAAAAAGAATGATGGTGGCCTTTGCGTAAAGCGGAAGTGCTCTTGCCTGCATACAACCTGTTTGTAAAAAAATTACAGCAAAAAACGGCCCGGAAGAGGCGTCATCATCTTCCAGGCCTTGTAAGTATTAGAAGTAGTCTCATAAATAGGGTTGGTGCCTTTATGGCATGAGACTGACGGACAAGCAATGGGAAAAGATCCAGGGCCTTATTCCAAATGGTCCTGTCAGAAGTGATGGCAAGGGGCGGCCTTGAAGAGACAAACGCGAAGTGCTGGAGGTAAGTTTTCTAGGCCTTTAAAACTAAAAAAACCAAAGTGCCTCGTAGTTGTTAGAAGTGATAAAAAAATGATGGTCAAAGATTTTTCTTGTGCAGACCTGTACGCCAATGCGGAGCTTTGAGCATCCTCTGGCGTTAGCCAGTGATGGAATAGAACAATTTGCTGGATATTTCTTTATTAACCGTTCTATTGGATCCATAATTTATTAGGTAGTATATTATTGAAATTCGAAATATAATTTGTAATTTCTAAGTAAAGTTCGTGGCCTTATTATTTAACCTCATAAAATATAGGAAATGGCAACTCTGGTTATTTTTATAAAAGGAGTAGACCCTGATGGGTTATTGGAGTTATCAGATCGTGGGCACACGAAAGCTCGACCAGGAGATACTATAATGTGGCAAATAGATCAACACTCAGGAGTTGAATCTATCACATCTATTGAAGGAAAAAAGTATTCTACTAATATATTTTCAAGCGGCCCTTTTCAGCAGGGACGCAATTGGAAAGGTGAGATTAGCAGTAATGCTAATGATAATGACATATTCTTATATTCAATACTTTGGAAAGGTGAAGAAAAGGACGAGGTACATAAGCACGATCCTATTATCTCAATCAGACCTTCATGATTAACTTCATTTATATTACTCACTGCTTTCATTTCGGGACTTTTTGGTATTTTCTTTTTTCTTAATTTACATAAGAAAAAAGATAGAAGCGGCAAGTAGTATCACCGTATTTACCGGCATATCACCCCAGTAAGATCTAACTGTCTTCGTCAAACCATTAACATGTTCCTGGGAAAAGCGCATATGCTTCTTATCGGCTGTTTTTGGTGCATCACCTTTGGTTCTTTTGCACAGGATCAGAAAGTAGCCGATAGCCTTGCCCGTTTTTACCAGCAAGATTCAATAGCCGATACTGCGAAATTAGAATTGCTGACAGAATTATCTTTTAACGAGACAAGAGATTTAAGAAAGGGATTACAGTATGCGGAAGAACTGATCAGCTTGTCCCAACAAACCGGGAATAACAATTATCTGCGCAAGGGCTTTTTTTTAAAGGGAACCAAAAAAAGGCTGCTGGGTCACCTGGATGAGGCGCTACTAGCTTACTTCAAAAGTGCTGAAATCGCCAGGAAGACACAGCATCTCACGGGTGAAGGAGAGGCTTACGGCGCAATAGCTGACATTTACGCTATTGCCAACAACCACTCCAATGCGATGCATTACTACCACAAAGCCATTACAGCCTTGCAGCAGTCTAAAAATCCGGTTAGCCTTGCCTCTGTGCTTTCGAATGCCGGCGATGCACACCTCAATGCCAAAAGTTATGATTCCGCTCTCTTTTATTTCAATGAAGCGAAATCCATTTTTGATAAGGTGAACTACCCAAGCGGAATTGGGTATTGTTTAGGTAATATTGGTATGGTTTACGCCAACCTTGCCAAAAACGACCTTGCTGAAAAATACATCAATGAAGCGATCCGGATACTGGAGGAAACACAGGATTATTACCCCATCTGTGTATATC
>JAEWAC010000100.1 GCA_023391895.1 Bacteroidota bacterium | reverse complement strand
AGTGTAGGCTGGACCGGTGTGGCGTTTGAACCTTTGGTACTGGTGGTAGGCGGTATGATCTGTATTGCGGCGGCCAATGCCGGCGCTACCTCGCAGGACTTAAAAAGCGGCTATATTGTTGGTGCCACGCCCCGCAACCAGCAGATCGCCCTGTTTATTGGCGCCATTGTGTCTTCTATTGTGATTGGTGTGACCATTCAGTTCCTGGACCGGCCTACAGCTGCCATGTTGCAGGATGGCATTACGCACGCCATTGGCACCGAAGCGTACCCCGCACCGCAAGCCACGCTCATGGCCACTTTGATCAAAGGTATCCTGTCGCAAAACCTCGACTGGCAGTTTATTTTCGTGGGTGTTTTCCTGGCCATTGTAATGGAGTTGTGCGGCATTAAATCCTTAAGTTTTGCGGTGGGAGCTTACCTGCCGCTGTCTACCACGCTGCCGATTTTTGTGGGTGGTGCTATAAAAGGTTTGGTGGATATGGTAAAACTCAGAAGAGGTGAAGTGCCTGCCGGTGAAGAAGAAGAACTGGGCAAAGGCAATTTGTTTGCTACCGGACTGGTAGCGGGTGGTGCCGTAGCGGGCGTTATCATTGCCTTCATCAGCGGGTCGGCTGGTGGTGCCCGTTTTTTGGCCAGCGTTACGGCTGAAGAAGGACTGGTGCACAGCCTGGGAACGGGCGGTTATTATATGCTGGGCGTGTTATTTTTTGCCGCCATGGCTTTTTTATTATACCGCATTGGCATCAAACGCGAAACGGTAATCCATTCATAAGCAAGGGATTAATAAAGAAGAATAAAAATGCTTTAAAACCCCATACAGGTGGGAAAGTAAGATAATCTAAAACAGATTTGTTAATATTAATTTAATATGTATCTTGCTTCCCCAGACAATTTTTAAATGGCTAACGTTTGCTTGCTTTTGGAAAAAGCCGTCAAGTCAAATTGACGGCTTTTTTGTTGCTTATCCCGCCCGTTCAAAAGCTGTAACCTTCCGGTTGATTAGATGAATGCAAGCGCAAAGCATTTGTTGAATTGGGTAAACCGTTGCTTTGCGTATTCCCCTGTATAAATATTATTAACCTATAGTGGTGCTTTGCTGTCTTTCTTTTGTACCGGATTGTATGTATTATTTACCGATTAAAAAACGGAATCCCACATTAAATGGGTTGGAATTACTAAAACTGGTGCTGATGGAAAAACCGGAACTTTTTGTTGTGCTTTCCGTGCCGGATTGGCTTGTTTTTATATCGTATTTGCTGTAGCCGAGACTTACCAGTTCATTAAGGCCTACTTCCACATGAAATCTTTTACCAACGGCATAGGTAATACCGGGGTAAGCACTGATGCCTATGGATCGGCTCTTGGACACCCGGCTGTAGTTGCTGGCAGCGTGTGCTTCTTCTTGCTTCCATTGATTATAACCTGCATTGGCTTGCCCAAACAGGTAAAAGCCTTTGCCCAGGGTTGCATATTTTCGGAAAAACAAGCCTGCGCTATAGCCGGAACCCTGCTGCTTTTCAGGGTAATGAATGCTTTTAGATTTGCTGTGATTAAAGCCCAGGTTAAAGCCCCATACAGTATTTTCTTTTGTTGCCCATCCAAGTGTAGGCGCAAAATTGAAACTTCTTTGAGAGGATTCGTTATCGTTGGCTGATGATGAATACTGGCTTTTACCAGCACTGAAGTTGCCGCCCAGCAGTACCGAACCTTTACTAATTTGTGCGTGGGCAAACACCGAAACAATAAGAGACAGAATCGTTAAGGGTAATAGTTTTCTCATGGCAATAATTTTTACTAAAATGAAAATTATTGCTCATGAGTTAAAGCAAAGCAGCGTTGCTTTAACCAAAACAAATGTTAATCTGCGGTTTTTAATTTCAAAAACAATTGGTGCAAAGTGGCATCATTGGTTGCCTGCTGTTGCTGGCACATGACATTCTGCTGAATGTTTTGAATGCGCTTGTTTAAGTTGGGATGGCTGCTTACCCATTCGGAGGGTTCAGCCGTAGATTCTTTTTTCAGTAATTGAAAAAGTCTTACAAAGCCATTGCAGTCAATGTGACGTTGGGAAAGAAGGGCCAGTCCGTGTTCGTCGGCTTCTTTTTCCAGGCTGCGGCTGTAGGATAGGGTTTTTAAATAATCGGCATTGCCAATAATGATGTCACCCACACCACCGGCATCGCCCATGATCATTAAAATAAAAAGCCGGGAGCTTAACTGCCGGAAAATACTTTTTAAGGAGTGGCGGTTTTCTACGTGAATGAATTCATGCGCCAGCAAGGCCGCCAGCTCGGGGTAAGAGGTCATGTCACGGATGATTTTATCATACACCACAATGTGGCCGCCGGGCATGGCAAACGCATTGGCAACATCGCTTTTTACCACCGTAATCCGGATGTCGTATTGGGAGGGGATTTGCAGCTGCTGGAAAAAGTCGTTGAGGTAAGCCGTTTTGGCTTCATCAATTTCAAAGCCGGACTTCATGGATTGGTACAGCTGGTCGCCCATTTCTTTTTCGTAACTGGGCGGTATACGGCTGGCAAAGCCGGCGGCTATCCAGGGCAAAACAAAAAAGTAAGCCACGGCGATAAACACCACAATACCGGTGGCTATTTTGAAAATGGTGGACCTTCTGCGGTTAAAATAAACCTTTTGGGAATTTTGTAAACGGGCGGTTAATTGCGCTGCTAAATCCGGCGACTGTAACGCGATCATTTGCGGCGGATAAGTAGTGTACGCAAATACAAAATGGCTTTCCGCATCTTTGATCACCTGGTCGTACTGCCAGATCACTTTTCTTTCGGCTCCTTCCTGCCACAAGGTGATCTGCAGGTTATGCTTTAATAAAGAGACAAAGGCCGGCTGAGGATCGTCCGAATGAAAAGAATAAGTAGCGTTTGCTTGCATAAAAAAAGGTGCTATAAAAGTAGCACCTGATAAGTTTATGAATGTGTAAAATTAAGCTCAGATCATTTCGCCGCCAAAATAACCCTGCAGTGATTTGGGTAGCAGGATGCCGTTTTCGGTCTGGTGATTTTCCAGCAGGCAGGCCAGTATGCGGGGCAGCGCCAGTGAGCTTCCGTTGAGTGTATGTACGAGCTGGGTTTTGTTGCCGGCATCTTTGTAACGGATCTTCATGCGGTTGGCCTGGAAAGCTTCAAAGTTAGAAACAGAGCTAACCTCCAGCCAGCGGTCCTGGGCGGCGCTGTACACTTCAAAATCGTAGGTAAGGGCAGAGGTAAAGCTCATGTCGCCTCCGCACAGGCGCAAAATGCGGTAGTGCAGGCCCAGCGATTGTATGAGCTTTTCAACGTGTTCCACCATTTCGTCCAAAGCCTCATAGCTTTTTTCGGCTTGCACCATCTGCACGATCTCTACTTTGTCAAACTGGTGCAGGCGGTTGAGGCCCCGCACATCTTTGCCGTACGAGCCGGCTTCCCTGCGGAAGCAGGGCGTGTAAGCCGTTAGTTTTACCGGCAGGTCCGTTTCTTTCAAAATGGTATCACGGTAAATATTGGTCACCGGTACTTCGGCGGTTGGTATCAGGTACAGGTTGTCTAGTTGCACATGATACATCTGTCCTTCTTTGTCGGGCAACTGGCCGGTGCCGTAAGCGGAGGCTTCGTTCACCATCAGCGGCGGCATGAACTCGGTATAACCCGCCGTGGTGTTGTAATCTAAAAAGTACTGGATCAGGGCCCGCTGCAGTTTGGCGCCCTTGCCTTTGTAAAAGGGGAAGCCACTGCCGGTTACTTTGTTGCCCAGTTCAAAATCAATGAGGTCGTATTTTTTGGCCAGGTCCCAGTGCGGAACGGCACCGGCAGGTAACTCGGGCTTGCTGCCGCCGGTTCTTACCACTTCGTTATCGGCCGGTGTTTTACCTTTTGGCACCAGGGTAGAGGGAAGGTTGGGCAGGCGCACCAAGGTTTCGTTCAACTGCTTTTCCACCGCGGCCAGTTGTTGCTCAATGGGACCTAATGTATTTTTAAAAGATTCTACTTCTTTTTTCTTTTCTTCTGCGGCTTCTTTCTGGCCCTTGCCCATCAGCATGCCTATTTCTTTGGAAGCGGCGTTGATCTTGGATTTGGTTTCGTCAAAGCCAAAGGTTAGCTTTTTCCGTTCGTCGTCCAGCGCAATAATGTCGTCTACCAGGCTGAGTTCCGTAAAATGCTTTACGGCCAATCGTTCTTTTACAAAATCCGGGTTCTGACGGATGGTGTTCACTCCTAACATGCCAAAAAAATTTTGTCAAAGATAGACCGCGGATGAAAAGATTAATCGGATTAGCTGGATTATTCTGCCCGGGAAGCATATGGGTTTTTAAAAGAATGGACGCTCTTTTCCTCTTCTTTCTTCCTCATCCCTTCATCTCCCCAAATCATGGTTCAGACAACCCCATATCACGAAAGCACATTTTTGTAAACATCGGGCTGGTGGATTTGCATCCACGCATCGTGGTTGGTGATGGGGGTAAAGCCAAACTGGCGGTACAATCCATGGGCATCGCGGGTCAGCAGCACAAAACGCCGGAGTCCTTGCAGGGAAGGGTGTTCTGTGATCACCTGCATCAGCCACTTGCTCAGGCCCTGGCCGCGGTACGCTTCTGTTACAAACACATCGGCCAGGTAGGCAAAGGTGGCCTCATCGGTAATCACCCGGGCAAAGCCCACCTGTTGCTCCTGGTGAAAAAGACCGAAAACCAAAGAACCTTCAATGGACCGCTGCACCACCTCCAGCGGAATGCCTTGGGCCCAGTAGGATTGGCTTAAAAAATCGTGTACAAACGGCACGTCTATTTTTTCTTTATCGGTCGTGATCCAATACGCCTCTTTTACTATTTCCATGATATGAGGTTTTAAAGCTTTTGCAAAATACCTTTGTTGTTATGAATTATAGTGACGATTTACAAAGCCGGTGGTGGAAGCTGGAAGAAAAACTGCTGGAGCGCTTTGGCAAAAAGCCCGATGTGGAAAGTATTTTATTTTTGATCGGCATACAGGAACTGGGTGATATCAGAAAGAAATTCAGCAAAGAGCAAAAGCAGGACCTGATGCACGTTGCCATTTGTACGGTGCTGAGCAGCAGCGGTTATTACGAGCTGGACCGGGTGGATGAAGACGGCTGGCCGCATTTTAAACAACTGAAGCCCATGCCCAACATGCACCCCATAGAACAGGAGGCCTTTTTAAAAGACCATATCCTGCTGTATTTTCAAAGCCACGAGGTGCTGGACTAAACCTTTTCAAAAACCCATATAGAGCAGTGGTTAGCCGCCTGCTACGTCCTTGGTTACTTGTTTCTTGATGGTGTTTATAATATCTTTTTCACCCTATTTAATGGAATAACTGCTACATGAAAAAATGGAGTTTACTGCTTGGGCTTATTGTTTTTACACTAACGCTGGAAGCCCAGCGCCCAGTAAAGCTGAAGAAAAAAGACCGCAAACGCGATGTGGAACTGGTAACCACCAAAGGCACCCTGGTGTTGCGCTTGTACGATTCCACCCCGCTGCACCGCGACAACTTTCTGCGGCTGGTAAAGTCGCGTTATTACGACAGCGTATTGTTTCACCGCGTCATTCAAAACTTTATGATACAGGCCGGCGATCCCAATAGCAAAAGGGCAGCGGCGGGCCAGGCACTGGGCAATGGCGGTCCTGATTATACCGTTGCGGCCGAGTTTCGCCCTTCTTTATTTCATAAAAAAGGCACGCTGGCCGCCGCCCGTACCGGCGATAATATAAACCCGGAAAAACGCAGCAGCGGCAGCCAGTTTTATATTGTGCAGGGCCGCCAGTTTACCGATGCCGCCCTGGATTCGGTAGAAACGTTTCGGTTAAAAGGCCGCAGGCTTCCAGCCGAGCAACGCCAGGTGTATAAAACCCTGGGCGGTACACCGCACCTGGATGGCAACTATACCGTTTTTGGCGAAGTGGTCAAAGGGCTGGAAGTGGTGGACCGCATCGCCGCCACGCCTACCTCGCGGCAGCCGGCCGACCGCCCCGTGGAAGACCTGCGTATTGAAAAGGCCCGGCTGGTCAAACGGAAAAAATAAAGCAGGCGCCTGGCATTGAAAGGCCGCCGTACACTACATAGCTTTGGAAATTAAGCGTATAAATTTTTTAATCCCTCAATCTGTGGTTAATATTGCAGCCTCAAACCATTGTTTATGAATTTTCCTGACAACCTGCGTTATACAAAAGACCACGAATGGGTACGGATAGAAGGCGATGAAGCTTATATTGGCATTACCGATTTTGCACAGCGCGAACTGGGTGATATCGTATATGTAGAAATTGAAACAGCCGGCCAGGACCTGGAGTCCGGAGCGGTGTTTGGAACGGTGGAAGCGGTAAAAACTGTATCGGACCTGTATTTGCCCCTGAGCGGCACCATTACAGAAGTGAACCCTAATTTAAACTCCAATCCCGAGCTGGTGAATTCAGACCCTTATGGCGAAGGCTGGATGGTAAAAATGAAACTGAACAACCACGCAGATGTGGACACCCTGATGGATGCTGCTGCTTACCAGGGTTTGGTAGCGTAAGCAACTGTTCATTTGTTGTATCTATATAGGTTAATGGATGCGGTTACCGCATCCATTTTTTATTGTCCCTGCCTGCTGTCACCTCTTATGATGGGTTTTGTATCGTGTGGTTGCGCCAAAAAGACAGCGGGTATTGATTGAAAACAACAGGAGTGGTAAGGGATTGTTAAAGGGTGCTTTTTCCAAAGCCGGTTTTCTGTTATTATTGCAGCATTATGTTTCAACGACCCCAAGTAAGACTGTCAATAGCGGTAGTTTACCTTGTTTTTATTTCCATTTTGTTTTGCCTGCCGGGCTCTGCTTTTCCCAAAGACGACTGGCTGGATAAAGTATATTTTGACAAATGGGTGCACATTGGCTTTTTTGCCCTCCTGATTATTTTATGGAGTTGGGCAGTAAATTCAACACAAAGGAAAAGCATTGCCACACTACTAATAGCGGCAGCACTCTATGGAATTACGGTAGAAGTCGTACAGGATCAGTTTATTGCCAACCGGGGTTTTGATATAGGTGACTGGATAGCCGATATGATCGGGAGCTTTGCCGGGCTTTGGTTTTGGGACAGGTATATAAAAAAATAGACCCCTGTAGAAACAGGGGTCGCAACCAAAACTAACTGCTTATGAGAAAATTGACTGCTTTATGTGAGAAGAACTTTTGTTCGTTTTATTATATAACGCAAATAGTTTGCCAATAGTTTTCGAGTCTTTGTTAATACAATCTAAAAACCCGTTTTTTAAGAACTTTATCACTCCTGACACTATTCTATTAGAAAAAACAGTGCCAAATCTGGCAAACACAATGTAAAACCTTTCATTAACTTTTGTGTAACAAGCTCTACAAATAATTGATGAATGGTCAAACATCCGTGTTAAATGCAAAGGTACTTATAACAAGTATGTTTCATGTAACCGAAAAAAGCAAATGGCTGACTAATTTTGTTTCGTCATTTTTTCTGCATTTTCGGCAAATTGCAGGGCATCAATCAGCTCCTGGATGTTGCCGTTCAGCACTTCCTGCAGGTTGTACAGCGTTAAGCCAATGCGGTGGTCGGTAATACGGCCCTGCGGAAAGTTGTAAGTGCGGATCTTGGCGCTGCGGTCGCCGGTGCTTACCAGGCTTTTCCGGTGGCGGGCAATTTCTTCTTCCTGCTTGCGCACCTGCTCTTCGTACAGCCTGGTTCGCAGCATGTTCATGGCTTTTTCGCGGTTGCCCAGCTGGCTGCGTTCGGTCTGGCACACCACCACGGTTCCGGTCGGAATGTGGGTGAGCATCACCTTGGTTTCTACCTTGTTCACGTTCTGGCCACCGGCGCCACCACTTCGGGCCGTTTCCATTTTTACATCGCTTTCTTTCAGTTCAAAGTCCACCTCTTCCGCCTCGGGCATAACGGCTACGGTAGCGGCACTGGTATGTAC
>JAEWAC010000064.1 GCA_023391895.1 Bacteroidota bacterium | reverse complement strand
TCTTCATTGTCTTTTACATCTACGTTATACTGCAGGCCCGTGGTTTTATTGAAAAACAAACTGCCATTGTCCATCGTATTGATCACCACCTGCGGCAGGGTATTGCCCACTTTTATTTCCAGCGTATCGGTGCTGCTTTTGCCGGATGGGTCAGTTACTTTCAGTACTGTTTTGTAAATGCCATTTTTCTGATAAGTGTACGTAGGATTAGGGTCGTAAGAAGTAGCGCCATTTTCAAAAGTCCATTGGTAGGTCAGCTGGTCTTCCTCGTCGAAATCATAGCTTTGCCGGCTGCTGAAATTGACCTTGAAAGGTGCCAGTCCAATAGTATCTCTGGTGGCAATTTTAGCTACCGGTGCCCGGTTGCCGCCATTGTAATCGATGCGTACCAGGCGGGCATCTTCGTTATCAATACCGTATACAGAGCCGTACTCCAGCATATAAATAGCGCCATCGGGACCGGTCTCCATATCTACCGGGCGGCGAAAATCACCCTTGGTAGGCATAAAAGGCTCCAGGCGTTTGAAGTTGTAGTTCTCATCCAGCCGCACGGCAAATACCCAGTTGCGCATCCAGTCGTAGATAAACAAGGCTTTGTCGTAATAAGCCGGCAGTTTTACATCAGAGGCCAGCGCGGCATCATAATGGTAAACAGGACCGCCCATAGCGCAACGGCCGCCTACGCCCAGATCTGGAAACTCGTCGGAGCGGTTGTAGGGATACCAGATGAGGGGCTGCTGGGCCGGTGGCAAAGTTTTGAGGCCGGTATTGTTGGGAGAGGGGTTAACCGGCGCCGATACATTGAACAAATCACCAATAGCCTTGGTGGCAAAGTCCGAATCGTTATAGGCTTTGTTGTTGCCTACAAAATAAGGCCAGCCAAAGTTGCCAGCTGTGCGGGCCTGGTTAAATTCATCATAGCCGCGAGGACCATGACGACTGTCCTGGCCAGCGTCCGGACCAATTTCGCCCCAGTACACATACGAGGTAACGGGATCTACCGAAATGCGGTACGGATTGCGGCAGCCCATAACATAAATTTCGGGTCGGGTGCCGGGTGTGCCTTTCGGAAACAGGTTGCCTTCGGGAATGGTATAGGAGCCATCGGCCTCGGGATGGATGCGCAAGATCTTTCCTCTCAGGTCGTTGGTGTTGGCCGAGGAGCGCTGGGCATCATATACAATACGGCCGGTTCTTTCGTCAATGGGCGCATAGCCGTGCGATTCGAAAGGCACGGTATTATCGCCGGTGGATATGTACAGGTTCTTGTCTTTATCCCAGGCCAGTGAGCCGCCGGTATGGGCACTTACTTCCAGATCGATGGGTATTTTAATGATGATTTTTTCAGAACTCAGGTCCAGGCTGCCATCGCTGGTGATTTGAAAGCGGGACACATTCTGGTGGTGCTGTTCGCCGGTGTTGGAAGAATAAAAGAAATAGATGTAGTTGTTCCGGGTGAAATCTGGGTCCAGCGTCACACCAATCAGTCCGTTCAGGTATTTTTCAACCGCCTTGGCCGGGAAATCGTGCAGCAGCCTCGTTTTTTTCGTAGCGGGCTCATACACATAAAATTTGCCGGACCGTTCGGTAAAAAATATGCGGCCATCCGGTGCCACCGCCAGTTCCATCGGCTCGTTCAGGTCGTTGACCAGTACGGTTTTGGTAAAGCGGTTTTCTTCCGGCGCTTTTACAGCATAGGATTTTGAATAATCCAGTGTAATGTTATTGCCCATGGCATAACGGATGCCACCCAACAGGTGCTGCAAAAACTGGGGCTCGCTAAAGCTTTCCTTGGTGTGGCCGCCACCGGTGTAAAAAGAGCGGCCGCCGTCAAAATCGTGGTACCAGGCAATGGGGTGGTTGTCGCCGTTTTGTCCACCCTGGTAAGAGCGTTCATCCAGGTTGGCCAGTACCTTCAATCCGGGCTGGATGTTTTTGAAATTATACCATTCATCTGTTCGCTCCCATTGATCGGGCAAAAAGGAGGTGGAAGGATGGTTTTTATCCGTCACCTGGACCGTGGCTTTTTGCACCTTGGGGTGGCTGGCAAAATAAGCGCCTACCAGTTTGTTGTACCACGGCCAGTCGTACTCGGTGTCGGTAGCGGCATGAATGCCCACAAAGCCGCCGCCCGCCTGTATGTAGCGTTCAAAGGCTACCTGCTGGTCGGCGTTCAGTACGTTCATGGTGGTGCTGAGGAAAACCACCGCGCTATAATTTTTAAGACTGTCGTCGTTAAAATAAGCGGCATCTTTGGTGGTGTCCACCAAAAAATTATTTTCTTTTCCCAATTGCTGTACCGCCGCTACGCCGGTGGGAATGGACTCGTGGTAGAAGCCTTTGGTTTTTGAAAACACCAGTATGCGGGCCTGCTTGGGAGGTGCTGCCGCCGACTGGGTTTTGGTACTTTTACACGCATAAAAAATGCTTAAGGCACTGACCATTACAATGCCCAGAAGCAGCAGTTTTTTTCCTGATAACATGTGGTAATCTTTCTGAAGGAATAGTTGTATAAAAAACGCTTAAATATATAAATTAAATCCATTTCCGATGCGCTCTTTTATAATTTATTGCCGGTTTTAGGCTTGTTTTTTTTCAAGCGTTGGGATGACCGGGATAAAATGCTGGTAACCGCTGCAGCCGGCGCCGGGCGTGCAAAAGAGTCGAAAGAAAAAATAATGGATTGATGAAAAAAATGTATCTTACTGAATAAACGTTATTTATACATTTATAACTGTGGATGCGTTCCAAAAAGTGGACTTGTGCCGGTTGCTGCTACCGAATGTTAAACCGGTGCGTTTTGGGTAAGGGGCGGGTGCTTTTTACTATAAATAATCCGTTTCCTATTATTGACCGTGTTGGATTATTACTGATTTTTTATATAAAACCTTCCATCAAATGCGTACATATTACTCCCGTCGCACTGTCTTGAAGCGTATGGCTGGCAGTGCTGCGCTGCTTGCCTCCTCGGCGGTGTTGCCCAGTGCCGCCCATGCCGAACTGCTGAAAGAACAATGGCGCTCGGATGCCCGTCTGAAAGGCAACATCCGGCATTCTGTCTGCAAATGGTGTTACCCCAATATTGCTTTGGATGATTTGTGCAAGGCAGCCAAGGACATGGGTCTGTCTTCAATCGAACTGCTGGGGCCGGAAGAATGGCCTACACTGAAGAAGTATGGTCTTACCTGCGCTATGCCCTGGGGGGCTCATAAAAGCCTTACCCGCGGCTTCAACGACCCAGCTTATCATGACGAGCTGGTTGCCAGTTATGAGGCCATCATTCCTAAAGTGGCTGCTGCCGGTTTCGACAAGATCATTTGTTTTTCGGGCAACCGAAATGGTATGAGCGACGAGCAGGGCCTGCAAAACTGCGCCCAGGGTTTAAAGCGGTTGATGAAAACCGCCGAAAAGCACAAGGTGACGGTTACCATGGAGTTGCTCAACAGCAAGGTGAATCACAAAGACTACCAGTGCGATCATACCAAATGGGGCGTGGAACTGGCTAAAATGGTAGGCTCCGAACGATTTAAACTGCTGTACGATATTTACCACATGCAGATCATGGAAGGCGACGTGATTGCTACCATTAAAGAATACCATCCTTACCTCAATCATTACCATACCGGTGGCGTACCCGGCCGCAATGAAATTGATGAAACCCAGGAGCTGTATTATCCGGCCATCATGCAGGCGATTATTGGTACGGGCTATAAAGGTTTTGTAGGGCAGGAGTTTATCCCCAAAAACCAGGATGCGCTGGCTTCGTTGCGGAAAAGTGTGACGATTTGTGATGTGTAATTGATAGGGTAGAGGCCGCTGCTGTGCTAACTGCAGCGGCTATTTCTTTAAATTTAATATGGGATTTTGAAGAAGTCGTAACGCCTCTACTTCCTTGTCATGCTGGACTTGTTTCAGCATCTTCTTCTAACTTCTTTAAAACCCGATATTGCAGTTCTTGTGAAAAACCCATATGATAACGTACTGTACTCCTGTAGGTAGCCCTTCTTACTTTTTCTCCCCGAAACAGTAAGCAAAAAGTTCAAGGCCAACCCGATGGCTCCGCCCCTTTGGCCGGCCCCCGCACAAACAACCCTCACTACAGAGTGTATCCTTGTTTAAGTTCTGTAGATAATCTGTAATGTTCTTACAGGTATGGGTTTTTCAAGAAGTGCAGTCTTTTTGCGTGTTGAGGTAAAATACTGCAGGCGCTTTATCCCGCTAGTCTTTTCTCAAAGCAATAAGAGTTTTGAGTTATCGCGGGATAAAGCGCTGGAAAAGTCTGGTTACCCTAGTTTTTTGGTTTTACCTTTTGCCTTCTGCATTTAGCCTTCGGCCTTTAGCATTCTGCCTTCTTTCTTCCTAATCCTTTAATCTCCCCAAATCATGGTTCAGACGACTGTGTCCCTTTACACCTGATGTTTGTGGTAGGATCACAGAAATCAGCCTTAAAAAGCATTAAAGAACCTAAAAGAAACACGGTACAACAGGTATAACAGTAGCTTAGCCATCGTAAATGATAAATTTTCAAATGGTTGTATATCAGTACGTTATGTAGCTGGTGGTGGGTTTGAGTGCTGTATTGTAAGCGGTTATTTGTTTTACTATTACTATTCACTTGCCTAATTTTAGTAGGCAGAGGTTATGTGCTTACTATGAAGGGATGCATAATCTAAAACGATTCAAACAAATGTCAATGAAAAATCAGCAACAGGTTCTCATATTTGATACGACCCTCCGTGATGGCGAACAAGTGCCCGGTTGTAAACTCAATACAACAGAAAAACTGCAACTGGCCCTGGAGCTGGAAGCATTAGGTGTGGATGTAATTGAAGCTGGTTTCCCTATCTCCAGTCCTGGCGATTTTGAATCGGTGAGCCAGATTGCCAAAGTAATCAAAAATGCGACGGTTTGTGGTTTAAGCCGCGCCGTGCAAAAAGATATAGAAGTAGCGGCACAGGCTTTAAAATATGCCAAACGTCCCCGTATTCATACCGGTATCGGTACCTCCGACTATCACATCAAAAGCAAATTCAACTCTACCCGGGAAGATATTCTGGAAAGAGCTGTACAGTGCGTAAAATGGGCCCGCAACTTTACCGATGACGTAGAGTTTTATGCCGAAGACGCCGGCCGCACCGAAAATGAATACCTGGCCCGAGTTATTGAGGCAGTAATTGCCGCTGGTGCTACTACGGTCAATATACCGGATACCACGGGTTATTGTCTGCCCAATCAATACGGCGAAAAGATTGCCTTTTTAATCAACAATGTATCTAATATCGATAAAGCTGTTATTTCCTGCCATTGTCATAATGATTTAGGACTGGCTACAGCCAACTCCATTGCCGGCGTGATGAATGGTGCCCGCCAGATTGAATGTACTATCAATGGCCTGGGCGAAAGAGCCGGTAATACTTCGCTGGAAGAAGTGGTGATGGTTTTGAAACAACATAAAGATCTGGGTCTTTATACCAATATTAATACCCAGAAGCTGAACCCACTGAGCCGCCTGGTTTCTGATACCATGCGCATGCCGGTGCAGCCCAACAAAGCCATTGTCGGTGCCAATGCTTTCTCGCACTCATCCGGTATTCACCAGGATGGGTTTTTGAAAGATGCGCAAACCTACGAGATCATCAACCCCGAAGAGGTAGGGGCGGAGCAAAGTAAAATCGTGCTGACGGCCCGCAGCGGCCGCAGTGCATTGGCTTACCGTTTTCAAAAGCTGGGTTTCCAGTACACTCGCAACGACATTGATGTATTGTACGAAGCCTTTTTGAAAGTAGCCGATACCAAAAAAGAAGTACAGGAAGAAGAATTAATGCAGTTAGCCAAACAATATCAACAAGAAGAAGCCAAAGTGGCCTAAGAAGTATGGGGAAAACATTATTTGAAAAGATTTGGGACCAGCATGTGGTGAAATCCATCCAGGACGGACCTGATGTGATTTATATCGACAAGCATTTTATCCATGAAGTAACCTCTCCGCAGGCTTTTGCCGGCATTGAAAAGCGGGGCCTGAAAGTATTCCGTCCGCAGCAGGTAGTGGCTACGGCCGATCACAACGTACCTACTATTGATCAGCATTTACCCATCCGTGAAGAATTGTCGCGCAAGCAGGTGGAAAAGCTGATCGAGAATTGTGCTAATCACAACATTGAATTATATGGCCTAGGCCACCAGTTTCAGGGTATTGTACACGTTATTGGTCCTGAGCTGGGCATTACCCAACCCGGTATGACCATGGTTTGTGGCGATAGCCATACGTCTACCCACGGTGCCTTTGGTTCCATTGCTTTTGGCATTGGTACTTCAGAAGTAGAAATGGTGTTTGCTTCACAGTGTTTACTGCAAAGCAAGCCCAAACTGATGCGTATTAATGTAGAAGGAGAACTGAATAAAGGCGTCGTTTCCAAAGACATTATCCTTTATATCATTGCACAGATCTCAGCCAGTGGTGCTACCGGTTATTTTGTAGAGTATGCCGGCTCTGCCATTCGTGACTTGTCCATGGAGGCCCGCATGACCATTTGTAACATGAGCATTGAAATGGGCGCCCGGGGTGGTATGATTGCGCCAGACGAAACTACGTTTGAATACATCAAAGGCCGTCGTTTTGCGCCAGACGGAGCAGAGTGGGATAAAAAACTAGCCCAGTGGAAAGAACTGTACAGCGACGCTGATGCACAGTTTGACAAAGAAATTACCATCAAGGCAGAAGATATTGAGCCCATGATTACCTGGGGTACCAACCCGGGCTTGGGTATTCGCATCAACGATTCCATTCCCACCACCGGGACGCTTTCGGAAGGTGAAAAAAGAAATCTTAAAAAAGCGCTGGAGTATATGGGGCTGGAAGAAGGCAAGCCGCTGAAAGGCATGCCAATACAGAATGTTTTCATTGGCAGCTGTACCAACTCCCGTATTGAAGACCTGCGCCAGGTGGCACAGATTGTGAGGGGAAAAAAGAAGAACGAAAGGGTAAAAGTGATGATCGTTCCCGGCTCGCAGCAAGTAGCGGCACAGGTTAAAGCAGAAGGCCTGGATAAGATATTTGAAGAAGCTGGCTTTGAAGTAAGACAAGCTGGCTGCAGTGCTTGCCTGGGAATGAACGAAGACAAAGTGCCGGTCGGTGAATATTGCATTTCTACCAGCAACCGCAACTTTGAAGGCCGCCAGGGTGCCGGTGCCAGAACTTTACTGGCCAGTCCGCTAACCGCCGCCGCTGCCGCCATCACCGGAGTAGTAACAGACGTACGTGAATTATTAAGTTAAACCATGCAAGCAATTAGAACCATACATAGCACTTTTGTTCCTTTGCCGCTGGAAAACGTGGATACGGACCAGATCATCCCGGCCCGTTTTTTAAAGGCAACCACCCGGGAAGGATTTGGAAAGAATTTGTTCCGCGACTGGCGTTATGAGAATGACGATGAAGCACAGCCTAAAAGAGATTTTGTTTTAAACAATCCGCAATACAAGGGCGAAATTCTAGTTGCCGGTAAAAACTTTGGTTGCGGCTCTTCCAGGGAGCATGCCGCCTGGTCTATTTTGGATGCCGGTTTCAGGGTAGTCGTTTCCAGCTTTTTTGCGGACATTTTTAAAAACAATGCGCTCAACAATGGCGTACTGCCGGTACAGGTAAGTGATGCATTTTTGAGCAAAATATTTGAGCAACCCAACGGCACCACCTTAACCGTAAACCTGGAAGCGCAAACCATTACCATTGATGCTACGGGTGAACAGGAAAGTTTTGAGATCAACAATTATAAAAAAACATGTTTGCTGAATGGCTATGATGACATAGACTTTTTGTTAAGCATGAAAGAAGAGATTATAGCATTTGAAAAATCGGTTAACGCATAAGAAGATGAACAAGAACATAGCGGTGATATTAGGAGACGGAATTGGCCCGGAGGTAACTAAACAATCCATCCGGGTACTGGATGCCATTGCCAAAAAGTTTGGACACCAGTTTCATTATTCTTATGGTTTGATGGGCGCTGACGCCATTGATAAAACCGGTAATCCGTTGCCGGATGAAACTTTGGATGTGTGTCTGAAAAGCGATGCCATTTTATTTGGTGCCATAGGTCATCCTAAATATGATAACGATCCAACGGCTAAAGTAAGACCGGAACAAGGCTTGCTGAAGTTGCGCAAATCGTTGCAACTGTTTGCCAACATCCGCCCGGTAAATACTTATGCCTCCCTGCACCATTTGTCGCCATTAAAAAGTGCGCAACTGGAAGGCGTGGACTTTGTGATTTACCGCGAGCTGACGGGTGGAATCTACTTTGGTAAAAAAGAAGTGAATGCCGACTACACAGAGGCTTCTGACCTGTGCGTGTACAACCGCAGTGAGATAGAACGCATTGCTCACCTGGCTTTTGCTGCAGCCCAGCAAAGAAGAAAAAAACTCACTTTGGTTGATAAAGCCAATGTGCTGGAAACATCCCGGCTGTGGCGCAAAGTAGTTCAGGAGATTGCGGGTAATTATCCTGATGTGCAGGTGGACTTTTTATTTGTAGACAATGCCGCCATGCAGATCATTTTAAATCCCAAACAGTTTGATGTGGTATTGACGGAAAATATGTTTGGTGACATTATAAGCGATGAGGCCAGCGTGATCTCCGGTTCCTTAGGCTTGTTGCCTTCCGCATCGGTGGGCAGTGCTACCGCTTTGTTTGAGCCGATACATGGTTCTTACCCACAAGCAGCCGGTAAAGACATTGCCAATCCTATTGGTTCTATTCTTTCTGCCGCCATGATGCTGGATCACTTTGGATTGTTTGAAGAAGCCAAACTGGTGCGTTCCGCCGTAGAGTGGACCTTAACCAAGGGTTTTGTAACCAAAGACATTGACAACGTGAATTTTTATTTCACGTCTACGATAGGAGAACTGATTGCTGATTTTGTAGGAGATAAAATTCCGGACAGCATCAACCCTGATAATATTGAATTGAGAAAATCAACAATTATATAAACACACAATTGTTTTAAAAACCCATGTTGCTTCAAAGAACCTATAATGTGGTGGTCAGTCTGATTACAGTCATAACTGTCATTAGCATTATAGTCTTTGCACAACAACAGGGCGGCGCCGAAACACACATGAGTTCATAAATAAAAAAGGCCCGCCTCACCAGAGTCGGGCTTTTTTATAAAATTTTTTAAAGAAAATAAGCATGTACTACAACGAAAACACAATCATCTATTGGAACGGTGAATTTGTGAAAGCTACTGAAGCAAAAGGAGATGTTTACAGTCAGACCTTGCATTATGGTTATGGCGTATTTGAAGGAATCAGGGCTTACAATACAGCAAACGGCGTCAAGATTTTCAAGGCAAAGGAACATTTTGACAGAATGCAGTTTTCCTGTGAGGCGGTGGGTATTCCTTATCCTTTTAACAACGAAGAACTGATACAACTCACCTATGAGGTTTTAAAGAGAAATAATTTCAAGGACGCTTATATCCGTCCGCTGGTAACCTGCACGCCCAACATGTCGTTGACCAAAGGTCGCGAGGCGCAATTGCTGATTGCTGCCTGGGAGTGGGGTGCTTATCTGGGCGATAAAATGCTGAATGTGGTGACCTCTTCTTACAGAAGAATCAGCCCGGCTTCTTTTAAGGTAGAAGCCAAGGTGGCCGGTCACTATATCAACTCTATTTTGGCTACGCAAGAGGCCAAAGACCTGGGTTATGACGAAGCGCTGCTGCTGGATGTGAATGGTTTTGTGGCAGAAGGTCCGGGTGCAAACCTCTTTGTAGAAAAAGACGGGGTGTTATATACGCCTCAGCCCGGCAGTATCTTACCCGGTATTACCCGTGCTACGGTGATTGAAATTTGCGAAGAACTGGGTATTGAAGTGGTGCAAAAACAAATCAAGCCTGAAGAAGTACACGGTGCCGACAGTGCCTTTTATTGTGGTACCGCTGCCGAAGTGATTGGCATTAGCTCACTGGATAAAGTGCCTTTCAAAAAGCAATGGAGTGATGCATTAGGCTCCCGCATTCAAAAGGCGTATCACAACCTGGTATTGGAAAAAGAAAGCCCCTTAGTATTAGCATCATGATAGAACTGAATAAATATAGTAAAACCATTACGCAGGATGAGACGCAACCGGCGGCTCAGGCCATGCTGTATGGTATTGGGTTAACCGACGAAGACTTGGCCAAAGCGCAGGTAGGCATTGTGAGCATGGGCTATGACGGCAATACCTGTAATATGCACCTGAACGACCTGGCCAAACTGGTAAAGCAGGGCGTTTGGGATTCTGATTTAGTAGGACTTATTTTCAACACTATTGGCGTAAGTGATGGTATCTCCAATGGTACCGATGGTATGCGTTACTCCCTGGTGAGCCGCGATGTAATTGCCGATTCTATTGAAACGGTATGCGGCGCACAGTATTACGATGCCGTGATAGCGCTGCCGGGTTGCGATAAAAACATGCCGGGGTCCATCATCGCTATGGGACGCCTCAACCGTCCTGCCATTATGGTGTATGGTGGTACCATTGCACCGGGTCATTACAATGGCCAGGATCTGAATATTGTTTCTGCCTTTGAAGCCCTGGGTCAAAAGATAGCAGGCACGATCACAGAAGAAGACTTCCGGTGCGTAGTAAAAGGTTCCTGCCCGGGTGCCGGTGCCTGTGGTGGTATGTATACCGCCAATACCATGGCTGCTGCTATTGAAGCCCTGGGTATGAGCTTGCCGTATTCTTCTTCCAACCCTGCACTGAGCCAGGAAAAGAAAGACGAGTGCTTGGCAGCCGGAAAAGCTATCCGCAATTTGCTGGAAAAAGACATCAAGCCCAAAGACATCATGACCCGCGAAGCCTTTGAAAATGCCATGGTGGTGATTATGGCTTTAGGAGGCTCTACCAATGCGGTGCTGCACCTGATTGCCATGGCGAAGAGTGTGGATGTAGAGTTAACGCAGGATGACTTCCAGGGCGTGAGCAACCGGATTCCCGTACTGGCGGATTTTAAACCCAGCGGAAAATACTTAATGCAGGACCTGCACCAGCATGGTGGCATTCCTGCCGTGATGAAATATTTATTACAGAATGGCTTGTTGAATGGCGAGTGTTTGACCGTTACCGGCAAAACACTCAAAGAGAACCTGGCTTCCATCCCGGACCTGGATTTCGAAAAGCAGCAGATCATTCATTCTCTTGAAAACCCCATCAAGAAAACAGGTCATTTACAAATCCTGTACGGCAACCTGGCCGAAGGCGGCTCGGTGGCCAAGATCAGTGGCAAGGAAGGGGAACGTTTTACAGGACCTGCCCGCGTGTTTGATGGCGAGCACGAACTGATTGCAGGCATTCAGTCCGGCCGCGTAAAAGCCGGCGACGTAGTGGTGATCCGCTATGTAGGCCCCAAAGGCGGACCTGGCATGCCTGAAATGCTGAAGCCCACTTCTGCCATTATTGGTGCCGGTTTGGGTAAATCAGTAGCCTTAATTACTGATGGACGCTTTAGTGGTGGTACACATGGTTTTGTGGTTGGCCATATTACCCCCGAAGCGTATGATGGTGGCACCATTGCACTGGTTAAGGACAATGATATCATTGAACTGGATGCTACCAAAAACACCATCACCTTACAAGTGCCGGAAGCTGAACTAGCCCAGCGAAAAGCACAATGGAAACAACCCGCATTAAAAGCTAACAAAGGAATACTTTTCAAATATGCAAGACACGTTAAAAATGCCGCAGAAGGATGCGTTACTGACGAAGACTGAGAACATCAGCGGGTCAGAAGCCGTGCTGAGAGCTTTGATCGAAGAAGGAGTGGATACCATTTTTGGTTATCCCGGTGGGGCCATCATGCCTATTTATGATGCCTTGTATGATCACAGCGATCGGCTGCAACACATTTTAGTAAGACACGAACAGGGTGGTATCCATGCCGGACAAGGCTATGCCCGCTCTTCCGGTCGTGTCGGCGTCGTCTTTGCCACCAGTGGTCCGGGTGCAACCAACCTGGTAACTGGTCTGGCGGATGCACAAATTGACAGTACGCCTTTGGTGTGTATTACCGGCCAGGTGTTTGCGCACCTGCTTGGTACCGATGCCTTCCAGGAAACCGATGTGATCAATATTACCACGCCGGTTACCAAATGGAACTACCAGGTAACCGATGCCACGGAAATTCCGGAAGTGCTGGCCAAAGCCTTTTACATTGCCAAAAGCGGCAGGCCCGGCCCCGTACTGATTGATATTACCAAGAATGCGCAAATTCAAAAGTTCGATTATAAAGGTTACCAGAAGTGTAACCATATCCGCAGCTACCGGCCCAAGCCTATTGTGCGGAAAGAGTACATTGAGCAAGCCGCTGAATTGATCAACCAAGCGGAAAAGCCTTTTGTGATTTTTGGCCAGGGCGTGATCCTGGGGAAAGCTGAAAATGAATTCAGAAAGTTTATTGAAAAAGCTGGCATTCCGGCCGCCTGGACCATTATGGGTTTAAGTGCCCTGCCTACCGAACATCCGCTGAATGTTGGGATGCTGGGCATGCACGGCAACTATGGACCGAATGTACTGACCAATGAATGCGATGTGCTGATCGCCATCGGTATGCGTTTCGATGACCGCGTTACCGGCCGATTGGATAAATATGCCAAACAGGCAAAGATCATTCACCTGGATATTGATCCGGCTGAAATTGATAAAAACGTAAAAGCAACCGTTCCGGTTTGGGGCGATTGTAAGGAAACCTTGCCGCTGCTGACCGAACTGGTGGAACAAAGGGTATACCCGCAATGGCTGCAAAAATTTCATGATCTGCAGCAAAAAGAAGAAGAGCAGTGCATACAGCCAGAAATGCATCCTGCTTCCGATGTGATGACCATGGCAGAAGTGGTGAATGTGTTGAACGAGTTAACCAATGGTGATGCGATTGTTGTAACGGATGTAGGACAGCATCAAATGGTAGCCTGCCGCTATGCCAAGTTCAACCAATCCAAAAGCAATATTACCTCTGGCGGGTTAGGTACCATGGGTTTTGCCCTGCCGGCTGCAATTGGTGCCAAGTTTGGTGCACCGGAAAGAACAGTGGTGGCTATTATAGGAGATGGTGGTGTGCAAATGACCATACAGGAATTGGGCACCATTATGCAAAGCGGCATTGATGTAAAGATCCTGATCCTGAACAACCAGTTTTTGGGTATGGTGCGCCAGTGGCAGGAACTGTTTCATGAAAGAAGGTATTCTTTTGTGGACATTGCTTCTCCTGATTTTGTAATGGTGGCCAAAGGTTACGGCATTGAAGGCGCTAAAATTTCCCAAAGGGAAGATTTGAAAAAAGCATTGACTGCCATGCTGCAGCACAAAGGTTCTTACCTGCTGGAGGTGATGGTAGGCAAAGAAAACAATGTGTTCCCGATGGTGCCGCAGGGTTGCAGTGTGTCCGAAATAAGATTGTCTTAAATGCTGAAGGCTCAATGCTGAACGCTTAAAGCTAGTTGCAATGCAAAAACAAGAATTTACCATAACCGTATATACCGAAAACCATATTGGCCTGCTGAACCGCATTGCTATTATGTTTTCGCGCAGAAAGATCAACATCGACAGTTTGAATACCTCGCCTTCTGAAGTGGAGAGCATTCACCGCTTTACCATTGTGATCAACGAAACAGAAGAGGTCGTACGCAAACTGGTGCGCCAGATTGAAAAGCAGGTGGAAGTGTTGAAAGCTTATTTCAATACTGCAGATGAAATTGTGTGGCAGGAGCTGGCGCTGTACAAAGTGCCGACCGATGAAATTGCCGAAAAGGTGAAAGTGGAAAGATTGCTGCGGGAGTATGGTGCCCGTGCGGTGGTGATCCGTAAAGACTATACGGTTTTTGAAACCACCGGCCACCGGGAAGAAACAGACAAACTGGTGGAAGTGCTGGCGCCTTACGGACT
>JAEWAC010000049.1 GCA_023391895.1 Bacteroidota bacterium | reverse complement strand
GTATCCAGGGAAGGGTTATTGGCACAAACTATCTGGGAGGCTTTTCCTTCGGTGGTGGGTAGTGTTTTTGAGCAGGAATATAAACGGTGTTATGAACAGCAGGTACAGGTACAGTTTGAAGCTTATTATCCCCAGCCCCTGAACAAGATATTTGAAGTAAATGCTTATCCTTCTCCAACCGGTATCTCCGTCTTTTTTAAAGACATCACCATGCGTAAAAAAGCCGAAGAGGAGCTGGGTCGGCTTTCTTTTATTGTACAGCAAACCGATAACCTGGTGATACTGTGTGACAGTGACGGAAGGATCAAATGGGTAAATGAAGCATTCCAGAAAAAAACTGAGTATACCCTTTTCGAAGTGCTCGGTTACAGGCCTGGTGATGTATTGGCAGGACCCGCCACCGATGCAAAGGCAATTGAACGGGCACGCAATCAATACCGGAACGGCAAAGCCTTTCAGGAGGAGCTGCTGTATTATACAAAAACCCAGAAAGCGCTGTGGGTACAGGTAACCGGCCAGCCCATTTTGGATAGTGCCGGCAATGTCAGGGAAGTGTTTTCTATCCAGGTAGACGTTACGGAAAAAAAGCGGCTGGAAGAACAGTTAAACAGGGAGCAGGAGGCAAATCAGCGAAAGATAACGGCGGCTGTACTCCATGCCCAGGAACAGGAACGCAGTGAGATCGGAAAAGAATTGCATGACAACATCAACCAATTGCTGACCACCGTCAAGCTTTACCTGGAAATAAGCCTCAGCCCGGAAATGAGCCGGCAGGCTTTGATTGAAAAATCCATACAACTGATACAGGCGTCTATCAGCGAAATCCGCAGCCTGTCCAAGCGGCTTTCGGCACCTACTATGGAGAATGTAACCTTATATGGGTCTTTGAAAGAGTTGTGCGCCAATGTTGCCGCCACCAACCAGTTCCGGATAAGGCTTGATGCTGCTGGCTTAGAGGAACTGGAAGTAAAAGAAGCCTTGCACCTGGCGCTTTACCGCATTCTGCAGGAGCACCTCACCAACATTTTAAAACATGCGGCAGCGCAAAACGTTGCCGTAACCCTGGAACAGGTGAACGGTGAATTGGTGGTAAAGGTTACCGATGACGGTAAAGGGTTTGATATGAATAAAAAACGCAGCGGTATGGGAATCACCAATATGATTACAAGGGCAGAAAGCCTGCACGGTAAGCTCTGGATGAGCAGCCAGCCCGGTAAAGGAACCGAATTGCAGCTGCGGTTTCCCCTGGATGTTTAAGTTACCTGGAGCCGTTTTCTGATTCAAATGGGTAATAAGATTTATTGCTTCATAGGACGGCTCGAGTGAATAAAACGCACAGGAGCTAAGTTGATGAAGAAGATGGTGGTTGCGGCCGTACACAAAATTGTCAGGAGTTTAGTTGCGGTAATGCTACAAGGCGCGGTGCTTCTTCCCCACCTTCCGGTCAAAAGTGGCTGTTTAGGTTGCTCTGTTAAACCTTTGCAGGTGTTTGCACCATCTTTGATTAAACAAAGATAAAGGAGGGGAAGTATGGAGTTGAAAGCAGTTGTAGCATATAAAGGAGCCCTGGCGCATTATAATTTAGCGTCGGAGAACTATGGTGTTTTTCAGGCTAGGTTGCTGAAGTATGAAGGCGATCCTGCTCATCAACCACCCCAGCATGTATTGCTGACCCGAAGCATGGGGAATTGGGCGGGCCGTGGCGATCAGCAGGAATTACTGAAGAACCTGAGAGCCGTGATTGAAAACAGGTTGGACTTTCACCGTGCACTCTAGCATGAAAGCTGCCACCTTGGGCACCATAGACAATCAAGTGCCGGGGTTGCTGACAATAGGTTGCCGTATCATGAGGTTTGCCGAAGGTGTTTAGTGGCATCGCCGGGCGTCATCTTCCCGCTTAGGGCTACAAAAGTTTGGTGGCCCATAGTAACCATGCCGTCAATACTGTATATGGGTTTTTTAAAAAGTGCTATTGTTTCTATTTCAGCCTTTGATATACTTCAATGGAGCGATCGCCGCTGGTGCCCAAAATGGTTTGCTGGTAAGCATCTTTACCCATAAACTCCAGTTGCAGGCTGACGGGCTGACCCACCAGGGCGGTTTTATACGAAGAACTGGTATTCACTTCCGTTGAGCGGTTGTTGCCATCCATTGCAAAAGTGCCATAACCATAATAAGAAACGGGTTTGTTGGTTATGGAATCTGCCACCGTATTGGCCCAGATAAAATAACCGGATTGATATACCTTGTACTGGGTAGGGTTGTTGTTGGTAATGGTGTTGCCGTCTTTTGTAATGTATTGGGATTTGGTTTGCTTCCAGGCTCCGTCAAGTGGGGTGGCCACTGCTTTTCCTACACTTTTATATTCTTCTCTTACTGTCCACTTTCTGCCCAAATATTCAGGAATATCAAAAACCTGGGTATAGCCGTCGGCCGTTTTATCAATGCGTAATTCAAAAGTGTCTTTTTGCGCCCCGCCCGATGCCGTATGAAATATGTATTCAATAACCTTGTTATCGCGGATCTCATAGGTGCCAATTCCATAATCGGCCAGGGAGTCGCCTGCTATGGGATGGGCATACATCAGGTAGCGATCGGTATAAATTTTAAGTTGTTCGGTACCTGTCAGACTGTCTTTGGTACCATCATTGGCTATTTGCCGGACCATAGCGTAGGCGCCCTGCATGCTGATGTTGTGCGGGGCTACTGCATTGGTGTTTTTATTGTTGTCAGCTGCTTTGGCCTTTGTTTCGGAGGTGGCCTGGGCGGTGCTGTTTAAACTGCACAGCATTAGAAAAGCCAGCAGGCAAAGTGTAAATAGGTGTTTCATACCTGTGTAATTTTAAGTGAAGAAGTGTTGTAAGATGATTTGCCCTCAACAGGTATCAGCAGGAGTGTTTGGGTAGGGCCGGTAATTATATATAAGTTATTAAAAATAGGTGAGACTGCATAGCCCTTTTTCTATGGGAAAAAACATTGGTCGATACTTCTGATAAGCATAAAGCGTACCCTTGGAATAATAAAAAAGGAAGGCAGCTAAAAGTCGGAGAAGTGTTTCATTGCTTGATAAAGTGAGGTACGGCCTCAACGATATTCATGGCGGTTCCAATGAAACTCTTTTAAAAACCCATATTCCTTTTTCACATTTCCTGTAAAATTTTTAAGAAGATGGCGATGGCTGTTTGGTGAAATTGAAAATCGCTTATCTTTGCCACCCCAACAACGAACGGATCGGTAGTTCAGTTGGTTAGAATGCCGCCCTGTCACGGCGGAGGTCGCGGGTTCGAGTCCCGTCCGGTCCGCTAAAAGGGACAAATCATCACAAGTATGATTTGTCCCTTTTTCATTTTCCTCAGAACTCAGCTTTGGGCCTGCAATAAGCTTAAAAATTGAATTGACTTTTGGAGTTCGAAATGCCCTTTTTTCCTTGTTATAGTAAATACCTTCTGGAAAAAGCAGTTTTTGAAGGCCTTCCACTACTTTCAATTCCCTGGAAGTCCATACTGTAGTGAGTTTGGTAGAAAAATGAAGTGTTTTTGAAATGCTTTCGGAGAGGTTCGAAATGATCTGCCCCGAATTTTGAAGTTGGTCCAGGATTTCCCCTTTTTCTTTTTGGTAGCGCGGATAGAATTTATCAAAAGCTTCCTTGCTCATTTCATTTAAGACATAGTGCTTTTCTTCTACCGTATCTATTTTTTTAGTCACTTCAATAAGTTGTTCTTTGAGTCTTTTTTCCTGCTCAAACTTTTCTTCATTCATTTTAAAATAAAGATGTTCCAATTCATATTGCAGCGGTGCTAATGATTCCGGTTCTGGCATATAGGTCTGCAACAATTCCAGAAAGGCTTTATTCATTTCCTTGGCACTGCGATTACACCTGCAACCCTTAGTTCTGCACTTGTAGTACCAAAGGTTGTTTTTCTTCACCACATAGCCTGCAAACGGCTCCTTACAATCCTCGCACTTCATAAATACTTTTAGTGGCACCTGTTCTCTTTCTTTTTTGTGCGGCACACCGTATTGATGGGAAGAAACATTGATGTTGTTTACTTTTAAGAACAACTCTTGTGAAATCAACTTTGGATGGTTGCCTTCAATGATTTGTCCATTTAATAATCCGTGGTTAATGATGCCGCAGTAAAACGGCTTTTTAAAGATTTTCACCAACTGCTGCTTATACATTTTTAGGCCTTGGGCATTGAGCCGTTGAATAATCTCTTCATTCTTCATGCCTTCCCCTTTCCACTCAAATGCCTTTTTGATAAGCTTTCCTTCTTTGTTGATTTCAATCTTTCTTACTCCATTTATTTTGATGATGTCATAACCTTGGAGCACACGGGTGACCCATTCACCTTTTTCAAACTTTTCCTTCATGCCGGCAATAGCCCGTTGCTTGCGAAGCTGGTTGTCAAATTCTGAAAATAAGAGCTGGATGTTTTGATGCAGTACGCCACTTGGATTAGAAGTATCGGTCGGTTGCGTAACCGCAAACACACTCACCCCATATTTTTCTCGTAGGTCTTGGGCCAGCTTGATTGCTCCGCCACCGGTGCGGGAAAAGCGGTCAAGGGTATAGACCAAGATATGAGAGACTTTGCCTTTATGCTTTTTAATAAACTCCAGCATCCGAAGGAACTCTTTGCGTCCATCGGTTTTGGCACTCTCGTAGGTGCCGCCAAAATACCCTAGGAGCGGTAAGGCTTGTTTTGAAGCATAGTCTTTAATGGCCTTACGCTGAAAATCAAGCGAAAGATTATTTTCTGCCTGCTCCTTAGAGGAAACACGGGTATAAACGATGGCTCCTTTGTTGCTCATGGATACAACCTTAGAAGCGCCTTTCATATAATTTCCAAATTGGCTGAATTGGTGTAGCTGGCTCATGCTGCTTTTCGTTTTTTGTTTACCTGATTAATCGAAACAATCTTACTTTCCTGATTGCCTTCTAAAGATACAACCTCTTGATTATCAATTGATATTGTATTTTCCACACTTGCTAAATATTCCATTAGAAGTCGTGCGAAGGTTTGAATGGAAGCGCATTTTTCCTCAGCTTCAGCATTAGACAAATGCTGATATCCTGAAAAGGATTTCAGGATGACAGGGCTTAATGCTTCTCGTTTAGGGTTGAGAAGTGGCAATATGTTGGCTTGTTCATTCCTGAATGCCACCGATAATGGGCTTTTTGCGAGGGGCTTTACTGAGTTTTTCATAGGATTTTGTTGATAAGTAATGCTAAAATAATTAGCATAGACTTTTCTGAGCCATTATTTTTGTTCACACCATGGTAGGTGCAATTAACAGGTATAAGAATTCAATAAGACAAAGATTAGAATAGAATAAGAGTACGATCGGAGCTCAAAAAGAGTTGGATTAGAGTGCCATTAAGAAATGATGCTGTACCCGATTGTGGATAAATTATTAAACCGATGATGATGGAAGAAAACATAAGCTATCGGCGTAGAAAAACAACAGAAAAAAAGCTTTTTACCAAAAATGAAGTGGATGAACTGCTGAAAGAAAAGCAGAATCAATTAGAAGTGCAATATTCAGTGCTCAAAGAAGTTTATGAAAACTATGAACGCTTAAAAAAAGAACATGAACAACTAAAAGAAAAGCTTTCCAGCTATGAAAACCCGAATGATGGTTATAGAAAAGACTGGACCTGGGTAGCCAAAATTGTATTTGTTCTGGAAAAGGCTGGCAAACCATTGCGCTCTGCTGAAATCATCGAGATACTGGAAAAACGGGAAGAACATTTAAAAGATCATACATCAAAGCAACAATACTTCTCCGCTTTTATCAATATGGCTTTAAAAGCGGAACGCATCAAACGGGAAAAAAGAAGAGGGGAAAGAGGGTACTACTACTATTTAAATACTATAAAATCCACCCAAGGGTAAACAAAGGCAAGTAAGGATAAATAAAAAACTGATGATATAATGATGTCATTCAATGATTAATCATATACATCTCATGAGCTTTTTTAATTATTTTACAGCCCTTAGCAGCCAAAACAAATGTATCACCACCTGAATGAAGCTGAAACCCGTTACAATCTGATTGATCCCCTGATTACAAAGGCGGGTTGGAACCTGGCTGACCGCACTTCTGTTTCTTTTGAAGTGCCGGTGGATGGTTATGACGCTTCTCCAGTAAATGGTATTACCGATTACTGCCTTTTCAGAACCAATGGAGAGGTTTTGGCCGTAATTGAAGCCAAAAGAACAAAAAGAGATGCAAGAGTTGGCAAAGAACAGCTCTATCAATACATCACCAAAATTGAGAAAAAGCAAAGCTTCCGGCCATTTGGATTTATGACCAATGGCGAAGACATCTGGTTTTGGGATTCAATGGATTATCCTGACCGTGCCGTTGCTGGCTTTTTCACACTGGATGATTTAGAGCGGTTACTCTTCTTAAAACAAAACCGCCTTTCACTTTCCGATCAAAAGATTAAGGATTCTATTATCAACCGTTCTTACCAGGTAGAATCAGTAAGGCGTATCAGTGAACATATTGAAATAAAGAAGAAACGGAAAGCCTTAATGGTAATGGCTACCGGAACGGGCAAGACCAGAACCACAATGGCCTTGATTGATGTTTTTCTTCGATCACGTCAAGCTCAGAAGGTTTTGTTTTTAGCAGATAGAGACAGTCTGGTTGATCAGGCAATGACTAAAGGATTTAAAGAGCACATTCCAGCCGAAAGCCGCCAGCGGATAAGAACCTTTTTGTTGGATGATGAAAAGGAAAGATCTAAAATTACTGGCGCAAGAATATTGGTTTCCACCTTGCAGACGCTGGAGCTTTGCTATGATAAATTCTCACCAGCGGCTTTTGACTTAATCATTACCGACGAATGTCATCGATCTATTTACAATAAGTTCTCTGATATACTGGCCTACTTTGATGCCGTACAAATTGGACTGACGGCTACACCTGCACATTTTATTGACCGTAATACGTTTAAGTTTTTCGAATGCGATGGTGCAGCGCCTACTTTTTTGTATACCTATGACCAGGCTGTAAAAGAAGGTTATTTAGCAGATTATAATGTGTATGCAGCGCAAACAAAGTTCCAGCGCAAAGGCATCCGTGGTGTTGATCTGTCAGAGGAAGAGAAAGAAGATTTAAAAGAACGAGGCATCGACCCTGAAACTATCAACTTTGAAGGTACTGACCTGGAAAAGAAAGTAACCAACATCAAAACCCTTCACCGGCAATGGGAAGAGTTTATGGATGTATGCCATAAAGATGCAGGTGGTCAACTGCCTGCTAAGACCATTGTTTTTGCCATCACGCATAAACACGCTTTACGTTTGGAAGAAGCTTTTAACCAAATGTACCCGGAACATAAGGGACTGTTGGCAAGAGTCATTACTTCTCAAACAGAAAGAGCAAAGGATTTAATGTGGCAATTTGAACATGAAGACCTGCCCCGAATTGCCATAAGTGTAGATATGCTGGATACTGGCGTAGATGTACCTGAGGTAATGAACCTGGCTTTTATGAAGCCTGTTGGTTCTCAGATCAAGTTCTGGCAAATGATTGGCCGGGGCACCAGAAACGATGAAGCTTGCAAAAACAAGCAATGGCTTCCTGGATTTAAGAAGGATAACTTTCTTATTGTGGATTACTGGGAAAACTTTGAGCACTTCAACATGATGCCCAAGAATGAAGAAGGTGCGGCTCAGATTCCGGTATTAGTAACCATTTTTAATACCAGGCTTTCCAAACTGGAACTGCTGCTCGCCAATCAAAGCAGTGAAGATGCGCAAAGAGTGATACAGGATATACGAGCCGACCTTGCCCGCTTACCATTGGATTCCTTCACTGTTAAGAAAGGAGTAAAAGAAATAAGGGAGGTGTTTGATGATAACTGGTGGCAGTTGATGACAGTGACCAAGCTTGAACTGTTGCGCATGAAGGCGGCTCCTTTACTGCGTTTTGCTTCTACCGGAAATTTATCCGAAGCCTTCTTTACTTCCAAAATGGAGCGTTTGGGATTAATGCTTTTGCAGCAAAAAGATATTTCGGAGAATAAGGAGGAAATAAAAGAAGACGTTGACCTGCTTCCTCGTAATCTTTCACAGGTAGCACCGCAAGTGCCGCTGATTAGCGAGATTATCAGCAACCAATGGTGGAATGCCGTTACTGTAAAAAAACTGGATGAGGCCAGAAGGCAATTAGCTCCGCTGATGAAATACAGGAGGGAGAAAAGAACTGAACCTTTTGAGCTAGGCCTGGATGATATTATTGAAAGCCGCAAATGGGTGATTGTTAACAAAGGTGGCCAGAAGCTGATGGTAGAAGAGTACAAGCAAAAGGTAGAACAGCGCATACAGGAGATTGCACAAAAACATCCCACCATACAGCGACTAGTAAAAGGAGAAGCGGTGAACCTGCAAGACTTATTGGAATTGGAGCATACATTGGAAACAGAACTGTTAAGTGATGAATTGGTGCTGACTGAAGATAATATGCTTAAAGCCTTTGGTGTTCGTGTGGGTTCTTTAACCGATTTTTTAAAGTATGCACTGAACTTAGAACATTGGCCAAACTATAGCGACCTCATTCGAAAGGCTTTTGATGCTTTCATTTTAGAGCATCATTATAATGCCGACCAAACACGATTTTTGCGCACCGTTCAATCGGTGTTTATGCAAAAGCGTAAACTGGAAGTAGGTGATCTATATGAGCCACCTTTTACCAATTTTGGAATGAATGCCGTAGAAAAGTTATTTAGCGATGAGGATGTGGATGAGATTATTGAATTGACTAAAAGATTAATTGCATAATGAGCCAATTTCTTAAAAGCAAGATATTAGAACATTTAATTAGAAAAGTGTTGTCGAACTGTGGATTCACTAGTGTCGCGTCTGATGGAATTTACATTTATGATAAAGCTCCATTACAAATGATAAATGGAAAAGGTGCTGCACACGATGCTGATGTATTAATGAACCCTCCCATACAGATGCCTTTTTCATATCCTACAAGAATCCTTTTTGAATGTAAAGCATATGCAAGAAATCGTAAGGTCGGAGTTGATATTGCCCGCAGTGCTTCAGGATTACGAAATGATATAAATGACTTTGAAATTATTACAGAGCAGTTCTTGAATGAAAGACAAAACAATAGAAGGGCAATATTAGCAATTTCAGATAGAAAGAGACACTATTATCAAGTTGGCATAGCTACTCTCTTTGAGTTTTCTAAGCCTGCCTTGGAATTTGCAGCTAATAATAAAATTCCACTTCTTTCCATAAGTGAACTTTTTGCTCACAGCATATTACCTGACTTAATAGATTCAATTCCTTCCAATATTCAACAGCAAATAGGTGATGAGAATTATAATAGAATCATCAATGAATTATCTAAGAAAAATATTAATGAATTAAATTATGAAATTTTAATTGGTCAGAACGAACTAATAACGCAAATAATATCTCTTCTAAACGAAGAGATAAAACAAGTGTATGTTGGGCTTCTAGAAAGTGGTGAAATTTTGTTTATTAGAAGAGAGAATGAAAATGGTAACGATGATATTTTGTCTGGCAATAATGGATTGCTTACCGCACGAATTCATTGGGAGAATCCAAATAGGGATAGATGGTGGTTTGAATTCAATGATTCTGCTATTCGATATTATTTTTATTTGCCGAAGCAAATAGCGAATGCCTGGCGAGAATTCAATGATTCAAGAGCAAGCGCCCTTCAATTGAAGGAGGAGAATTTTGCAAGATTTTTCATTTTCAAAAAGGGACAGCAGAATAATCTGATGCCATTTAAGTTGGTTACATTAAATAATCACTGGTTATTAGAGCTTGTTTCAACATTTGATAATCAATAGTTACATGAATAATTAATTATAGTATTATGAAAAGTGACGTTGAAAATGCTATTCGTGACATGAAATGTATTGAATTCTTTTATGAGGGTTTCCCAAGAATTGTAGAGCCTCATTGTTGTGGCATTAGTTTTAGAGGCAATTATATTGTGAGAGCTTTTCAATTTGGTGGTTCTAGTTCATCTGGCAAGTTAGGGTGGCGATTATTTGACATTGATAAGATTCAGAACTTGATTATACTAGATGAATATTTTAATCATACTAGGTCAGATTATACAAGAGGAGACAAAAACATGCAACGCATTATTGTCGAATTATAAAACACTAAATACTACTCATTAAATTCTACCAAATGTTTCTTTCTAAACTGCTTATTTTCAATTACCGTAGTTGCAAATGTGTTGAACTCGACTTGTTAAAAGATGAGCCAAATATTCTTATCGGAATAAATGATTGTGGTAAAACTTCATTATTAAAAGGATTAGAGCTTCTGCTATGTGAAAAACCTCAAATATTTTATGTGAAAGATGGAGCTAAAAAGAAAGATGCTTCAAACTCTCTTTTGAATATAGATGAATTCAATGAGAAGTTTCACACACTATCTATTCCCGCTCCTCTTTATTCTGGCTCTGAAATATTAGTTGCAGGAAAGTTTATAGTTGAAGAAGAAGATCTCGCGGGTGAAGATGTTCAACAATTGAAACAACAATCTCTTTGGGCTTTAGAAAATGCAATAGATGATGGCCTTTGGTATTGTCGCTCCTTCGATACAGAGGGTAAAACAAAACACTTTCTATTGTTGCCTGATAATCACACTGAAGAAGGTGAGCTTCAATCATTTTTCAACTTAACAGCTGCGCAATTAACAAGGAAAAGAACAGAACATTCTTTATCTGTAGATGACATTAACAATAGCAATGGTGTGGGACGTTTCAGCAACTTAGAACTTATAAGAGCTTTATATGCAAAGCTTGGAGCTCATAAGTGTTGGATAGAATGGAAGTGGGAGAAATCACTATTGCCATCATTTCGCTACCTTGATTGGAATAGTTCATTTGATAATATTCTCGAGAGTGCTACTGAAGCATTGAAAGAGTTAATAGAAGATCATTTAGCACCTGTAAAGACAAGAGCAAGAGAAGGTGCGCTAGCAGCTCAAAATGCTTTGAACGAACGACTTAATGAACATAAAAATATAATTGCTTCGATACTTCCTCAAGTTCAAAGCTTATCCGCAAATATTCATTTTGATGTTAAGGAAAGAATAACTGATTTATTAATCACAAAGAATGGCTCTGACGATGCTGTTCATATGGATTTACAAGGCGATGGCGTTAAAAGACAAATTTGGTTTGCGCTCATCAAAGCTGCCACTGTCAATACTGAAACAAGCACACAGAAAAAGCATATATGGGCTTTTGATGAACCAGAAACCCATTTATATCCAACAGCTCAAAGACAATTATTTGAAATTATTAAAGAAATCACTTCGGCTTCAATACAAACAATAATCAGCACGCATTCAACAGTTTTTATTGATAAGTCAAATCTGAGTGCAATTAGAATAGTGAGCCAAGAAGATAGCTATACAAGACATTCAAATTGTGGATCAGTTGATGAAATATTCCACTCATTGGAGTTACGCAACTCTGATTTCCTTTTTTATGACAAATTCCTAATCGTTGAAGGTGATACAGAAGAATATTTAATTCCTGCACTTTATAAATTATACTCTGGAAAAACCTTGAGAGAGGATAATATTCAGCTCGTTACACTCAAAGGTGCATCAAATTGGATGGAGCAAAAGCGGATTTTTGAAAATGTGCTTGAAGGTTTCAATAAGCCATTAGAGCATGTTGTTTATTTATTTGATAATGATCAAAGGTTTGAAAATGGAGACACTTCTATTTCTGAAAATCAATTTTTTATCGGAAAGCAAGATATAGAAGATGCCATATCAAGTGATATCTGGGTGCAAATTGTTAAGACAGCAACAAACGAAAAGATTATCTTAAATAGAGAGGTAATTGAGTCATTAAAAGAAAATATTACTTCTAAGCATTCTATTTCATCACATGAAAAATTTATTCCATTATTGAAGAAATTAGTTAGGCAAACTTTTATTTCAATTGGAGAAGAAGTAAAAGGTGAGGTTTTGCCTTCTAAAGGAAAGACATTGGCAAACCTTATATCTAAATCTATTATTTCATCTGAACAAATTCCTGAAGGGATAATTTTGTGTTTTAACTATTTAAAGGGAGCTCAGGAAGAAATAAGTACCATTTCTGACCAAGCCATAGAAATTTTATCATAATGCTCACCAACCCAACTCTCAAATCTCAAATAGATGCTCTCTGGAACCGCTTTTGGAGTGGTGGCATCACCAACCCGTTGAACGCTATTGAGCAAATGAGCTACCTCATTTTCTTAAAGCGCTTAGAAGATATGGACAATGCCCAGGCAAAAAGCGCAGTCCGCAGAAAGCTTGAGTATACTTCTGTTTATGAAAACTACATCAAACAACAAAAAAAGGATAAGCAGGAATTGCACCCTGCTTTAAAGAATGATAAAAAAGGTGATAAGCTTAGGTGGAGTTATTGGACAAAACTGCCCGGTGAGGAAATGCTTTCGTTTGTACGGGATGTGGTTTTTGATTTCCTCCGCAACCTAGGTAGCGATACTAGCACTTTTACCCAATATATGCAGGATGCCGTATGTATTATTCCCAAAGCTTCCCTTTTGCAGGAGGCGACCCGCATTATTGAGGACCTGCACATTAGCGAGCAGAATGCCGATGTACAGGGTGATATTTATGAATACCTGCTTAGCCAATTAAGCACGTCTGGTAAGAACGGCCAATTCCGTACACCACGGCATATTATTCGTATGATGGCCGAATTGGTAAACCCTAAAATTGGTGAACGCATTTGCGATCCGGCTGCCGGTTCTGCCGGATTTTTAGTGGCAGCTTATGAACACATACTGGCGCAAAATACCAGCCCTGAAATATTAACCAGGGATGAAGAAGGCAAATTTCATAACCTCATTGGCGACCAGATCACCGATCCAAAGCTGCATCGATTTTTGAAGAGCCACGCCATCAATGGATTTGATAACGACATAAGCATGGTGCGCATTGGCGCTATGAACCTGATGCTGCATGGAATAGATAAACCCAATTTCCGCTATAGTGATGCCCTGAGCAAAGCTTTTGAAGAAAAAGGCAAGTACGATGTGATCCTGGCCAACCCGCCCTTTAAAGGAAGCATTGATGAAAGCGATGTGCATGCCCGCTTTAAATTAAAAACCCGCAAAACAGAGCTGCTTTTTATTGAGTTGATCTATGACCTACTGGTAATGGGTGGCCGTGCTGCAGTGATTGTACCCGACGGCGTATTGTTTGGAAGCAGTAATGCCCATGTAGATGTACGGAAGATTCTGGTAGATAAATGCCAGTTGCAGGGTATTGTAAGCATGCCAAGTGGCGTGTTTAAGCCCTATGCGGGGGTGAGTACCGCCATTTTATTTTTTACCAAAGGCGGCGTTACAGACAAGGTCTGGTTTTACGATATGAAGGCTGATGGCTTTAGCCTGGACGATAAGCGGCAAAAGATTGCGGACAACGACATTGAAAAGATTAAAAACGAATGGGCAGCTTTTACAAATGCTGGAAAAGAATATAAGACCGAAGATAATTCGGTAGTGATGGTGGACGTGGAAGAAATCAGGAAAAAGAAATACGATTTAAGCATCACACGATATAAGCAGGTTGAATATACTTCAGTACAATACGAACAGCCGGAAGCTATTTTGGAAAAGCTGATGGCGATGGAAAGTGAAATAGGTTATTTGGTAAAAGGAATAAAGGAGAAAATGTAATGGTGAGGTTTGCAAAAATAAATGATCTAATTACAGATAAGATATCCGGCGAATGGGGTGAAGAAGTTAATGGTGAGCCCGGCGTAAATGTATTGAGGACAACCAACTTCACTAACCAGGGAAGCTTAAACCTTCAATTGGTTGTTAAAAGAAAAATTCATCAAGATTTAGTAATTAAGAAGAAGCTTTTCAAAGGAGATGTAATAATTGAAAAGTCAGGTGGCAGTCCAAGTCAGCCTGTTGGCAGAGTAGTATATTTCGATATTGAAGATCAAGACTATTTATGTAACAACTTTACTGCGGTTTTAAGACCCTCAAAAGAAGTTTATCCAAAGTATTTCTTCTATGCCTTGTATTTTCTTCATCTAACTAAAAGAACATTAAGATATCAGAACAAAACTACAGGGATATTAAATTTAAAATTGGATAGATATTTAGAGGAAGAAAAAATTAAAGTTCCGGCCTTAGCCATTCAAAAAGAAATTGTACGAATCCTAGGTGAAGCAGACATTGCCCGTCAAAAAAGAAAAGCGGCTAATGCACTCACTGATAAATTTTTGCAAAGTACTTTTCTTTCTATGTTCGGCGACTTAATCACAAATGACAAGAACTGGCGTAGTGAACCACTTGATAGTATTGCATTAGTAAATTCCGGAGTTACAAAAGGAAGAAACCTGAATGATGCAGCTAAGATTTCAGTTCCATATATGCGGGTTGCCAATGTGCAGGATGGTAGGCTGGACTTGTCTGAAATCAAGGAAATAGAAATTAAAGAAGGAGAACTTGACAAATACCTTTTACAATCTGGAGATATTCTATTAACAGAAGGTGGAGATCCAGATAAGTTGGGTAGAGGTGCTGTATGGTATAATCAAATATCAAATTGTATTCACCAAAATCACATATTTCGTGTAAGGGCTGATAAGGAGGTATTGTCGCCTGAGTTTCTCAGCTTCCAGTTTGGCAGCCAGTATGGAAAACAATACTTTCTAAAGGCCGCCAAACAAACAACCGGAATAGCATCTATCAATTCAACCCAGTTAAAAGCTTTTCCGGTTCTTATTCCGCCTATTCAGCTTCAATTGAAATTTGCCTCCATCGTTGCCGATACAGAACAACTTCGCCAAAAGCAAAAGCAAAGCGAAATGGAGTTGGAAAATTTATTTCAATCACTACTTCAGAAATATTTCTCTTAATATGTCAAAAGCAAAATGGCAGGAAGTGCTGTTAATGGTAGGCGGCTTCATTCTCCTATGGATGGCCCTGGATAATAT
>JAEWAC010000423.1 GCA_023391895.1 Bacteroidota bacterium | reverse complement strand
ACCGATACCAGTTGTGAAAGGCTGGAAAACCAACTAAAAAAACTGGACCCGACTTTTCAGCTAATTAGTCTATAGTTTTTAGTCTTCAGTTTTCAGTCAACTTTTCCTTCTGTTAGAAAATGGTTCCACCAATAAAGTATTTTACTAACTATAGACTATAGACTATAGACTAAAGACTGAAAACTATAGACTATAAACTATCTTTGGCCCATGGGTCAGTATTCTTTAGGTGATGCGATTAAACAGTTCCTGAATCAAAGCCGCATTAAAGGCGATATTCAGGCGATGCAGATAGAAACCGTTTGGGAAAAAGTAATGGGTAAAACCATTGCGAAGTATACCGAAAACATCAAAATCATCAACAAAACCTTATACATCACCACCAGCGTGGGGCCGCTGAAACAGGAGTTGCTTTACCAGAAGGAAAAAATAAAGCTTCGCGTAAACGAAGCTTTAGGTAGCAATGAAATACAGGAAGTGGTCATTCAGTAAGTCCAGGGATAACCCTGGTGATGCTTTTGCAAGTCGGCAAACAGGTTTTGCCGCCTGGAAAGCGCCTGCTTGATCAGGTCCTGCGCACTTAAAACGCCCTTAAACGTAAACTGATCATACACCGCCAAAAATTTCATGTTGTGGTTTTCCAGTAACTGCAAGGCATACTCCAGCGAATCATCAATAGTGGCAACCGGTAATGTTCTTGTTAAAAATTCCAGTACTATAACATTATCCAGGTCTTTGGTGACGGTAAGCACTTTACTGGCAATATCATGTTCGGTTAAAATCCCCATGAACCGTTCGTTCTCATCCTGCACGATCAGGTAGTCTACATTTTCGCAGCTCATTTGATACAAAGCATCGCTTATGCTTCTTTCCGCTTTTATCGTGTTGAACTGGGGAAACTTGCGGCGCAATACATCAGCAATTTTTTCCATAGCCATTCATTTAAGGGTTAATAAAAAATAGGGCTGACGGCTTTAAAGCATTATAAATTTACAGCATTTTTCCTACCCTTGTCATGCCGGGCTTATAAAATGTACCTGAAGTTTGTCATGTTTACCGGATGCGTACCCGGGGGTCCACAATACCGTACAGGATGTCGGCCAGTATATTGATCAGAATAAAGAAGGTAGCAGCAATTAAAACAGACCCCATTACTACCGGAAAATCAAGCTTTTCCAGTGCATCCACCGTTACTTTCCCAATGCCTTTCCAGCCAAAGATGTACTCTACAAAAAAGGCACCTGCCAGCAGCTCGGCAAACCAGCCGGTAATGGCCGTAATGACGGGGTTCAGGGCATTGCGCAGCGCATGCTTCCAGATCACCACCTTTTTGCTTAGCCCCTTGGCATAAGCCGTGCGGATGTAGTCCTGGTCCAGCACATCCAGCATGGAGCTGCGGGTGAGTTGGGTAATAATGGCCAAAGGCCGGATGCCCAGGGTAATGGCAGGCAGTATGAGGTTTTGAAGCGATAATCGTTTTTGGCCGGTCACGGCATCCATGTCAAACCAGCTGCCGGTAATGTTAAGGCCGGTCCAGTCACTGAGCACAAAACCAAATACATAGGCAATAATAATACCCATGAAAAAGGAAGGCGCTGATATGCCGATAATGCTGGAAAAAACAGCCGAGGTATCCATCCAGGTATTTTGCCTGACGGCCGCCAGCACACCCAGCGGTATGCCAATGGCCACAGCAATCAGCATGGCAGCAAAAGCCAGTAATAATGTGCCCGGCAGCGCCTCTATCAGTACGCTGCTGACCGATTTTTTGGTTTGATAAGATTTGCGCAGGTACGGCAGCTTCAACCCCAGTTTTGTATCGCCGCCGATAAAAAAGCCTTTCAGTTCTTTTTGCTGGATTTCTTCGGTCGTGTGAAAACCAATGGGCGAAACATCGTTCAGGTAAAAAAGAAACTGCTTCCATTTGGGCTGGTCGAGGTACAGCTCCCGGCGGATATTTTCCTGCGTTCGCACATCGCCGGTTTGCCCCATCACCAGCCGCGAAGGATCGCCAAAGCCCTGGAAAAGAACAAACACCAGTACCACCACGCCTATTAAAACCAAAATGCCATAAAGTACTTTTTTAAGGATAAATTTCAGCATGGATCAGGTAGGTTTGTCAGTATCAATAGTTTAGGGTTTTGCAATGGCTTTGATGGAGGCAATGGCCTCACCGCTTTCTTTTCCGCTCCACTTATCCACCACCGTCCCCTGCTGCAGCAGGTAGATGCAGGGATTGGTACGGGCTGCAGTACGAAAGGCGGTATAATCTACTTTAAAAAAAGCGGCACCGGGTAGTGTGGAAGCATCAAATTGCTGGATGGCATTTTCCAGCGCCGTCGTAATCACATAAACAGGAATCTGACACTGTTGAAAAGCCTGTTGATACACCGCTTGAAAATTGGCCTTGTCGCTTTCGGAAATGGCACCTTTGCCTTCGTGAAAATACAGCACCGCATAGGGTTGTGTCAGCACCACCTGGGTAGAATCCTCATTGCTGGGCCCCGACAAGGCAAATCCTTTGATGGCCGGTTCGGCATTGCCCTTCCGCACCAGTTTATCCTGGCGCTCCACAAACTGGTAGGTGTCCAGGTCGGCCGGCAAGCCTTCCGGCGAAAATTCATATTGCTTTCCTTCTTTCTGATATACAAAGCGAATGGCAAAACTATCTGGCACTGCAGTGGGTGGAATCTTCATGCCTTCTGCAATATTGGCACCCTGTTTAAAAGGCAGGCAATCCACCACCGGCAAATAGTTGAGCACATACCACTGAAAGCCAAAACTGAAAAGCAAAGAAACTGTCAGCACGCTCCACTGCATTTTTCGGCTGGCCAGCGGCCGAATGTACTGGCGGGCAAAAAACAGGAACAGAATAGCCAGCAGCAAAGCCACATCTTTTAAAAAAGAAGCCAGCGGGGTAATGGGCAAACAATCACCAAAGCAGCCGCAGTTTTTGAATTTGCCCGAAGCATAAGCATAGCCGGTAAGAAAAGTAAAAAATATAATCAGGGCCAGCAATAGCGTCAGTACCGCTTTTTTCTGCCACCCGATCAGCAAGGCCACTCCTGCCATAATTTCCAGTGCAATCATCAGTACAGACAGGGCCAGGGAGTGAGCATGCAGAAAATGAAAAAAGCTGATGAGGGCGTCTTTCAAAAAGAAGCCGGATGCAGCCAGGTCGCCGTTCCATACCTCAAAAAACTCCTGCATTTTATAAGTCAGGCCCAGCGGGTCGTTGGCTTTTACCAACCCGGACAAAATGAATAATACGCCAACCAGGATTCGGATGGCCTGTACCGCTATGTTCATATCTATAAAATTAAGGTTCCCTTTCGTTCATCAAGATAAGGGCAAAAACGGCATAATTCAGAATATCAAAAAAGTTGGCGTCGATGCCTTCGCTGATCAGGGTTTTGCCATCGTTGCTGATAATCTGGCGGATGCGCTGCAGTTTCATCAGTATGAGGTCTACAAAGCTTTCCTGGCTCATGTTGCGCCAGGCTTCGCCATAGTCGTGGTTTTTGTCTAGCATCAAACGCTTAGCAGCTTCGGACTGCTCGTTATAAAAATGAAGGGCGTCCTCCACCGGCAGTTCTTCGGGCGCATCGGCCGGCAGTAACAATTGAATGTTGCCGATAATGGCGTAGTTGATGATGCCGATAAACTCACCGGCTATATTGTCTTCTACCTTTTGTTGCTTTTTTTCCTGTATGGTGCGAATGCGCAAGGCTTTGATATAAATCTGGTCTACTACAGAAATGGTTCTTAATACCCGCCAGGCGGTACCATAATCTTTTGTTTTGGCTTCAAATATTTTTTGGCATTGCTGAATAACATGATCGTACTGCTGGACGGTATCTTTGGCACTCATATTTACTGAATAAGATTATTATCTACATTAGCTTCAAAAGTAGCAAAGAACCGCAAATGTTTTTGTTGAATTGCAAAGGTCGTATCCATACCTTATCCCAGCCTGTGGTCATGGGCATTGTGAATACCACACCGGATTCGTTTTTTACCGAAAGCCGTAAGCAGGCAGTAGATGAAGTGTTATGGAAGGTAGAACAAATGTTGCAGGACGGTGCGGCCATGATTGACATTGGCGGGCAAAGCACCCGGCCCGGCAGCCAGCGGGTACCGTTGGAGGAAGAGATTCGCAGGGTACTACCGGCAGTAGAAGCTATTGCCCGGCGGTTTCCGGAAGTGTTTATTTCTATTGATACTTTTTATGCTAAAGTGGCGCAGTTAACGGTGGAGGCCGGCGCCTCCCTGGTCAATGATGTCAGTGCCGGAACCATCGACCCCGACTTGTTGCCCGTGGTAGCAGCCCTTAAAGTACCTTATGTGTTGATGCATATGCAGGGTGACCCGCAAACCATGCAAAGCAACCCTCAGTACAACAATGTAGTAACCGAGGTGTTTGATTTTTTAAACTTTAAATTAAAGGAGCTTTATGCCTTAGGCATCTATGATGTGGTGTTGGATCCCGGCTTTGGTTTTGGCAAAACCATTGCACACAACTTTCAGTTGCTCCGGCACCTGCCCTATTTTCAACAACTGCACAAGCCCCTGCTTATAGGTCTTTCACGAAAGGGCACCATCTACAAAACACTGAACGTTACAGCAGCGGAAGCATTGAACGGCACCACGGTTTTAAACACCCTCAGCCTGCTGAACGGCGCATCCATTTTGCGGGTGCACGACGTAAAAGAAGCGGTTCAGGCCATACGATTGCTGGAAGCCTATCAAAAATAAAAAAGCAGTCCGGATAGAAACTGCTTTTAATACACGAGATCCATATTCTTCTATAAGCTAGATGGGTAATTGGCTTTTTCAAAAGGACAATGATGCGGATGCGGCATCAGATGGAGTACGGAAGGGGAAGGTTTCGCAGGCTTCGGACCGGTTCTGGAAGTTGGACTAAAAACGGAGCCTTCATCACGTTTGGCGCAAAAAAAACAACTCATCATAAGTACGATGAGTTGTAAAGTTCGGAAAATTTTATCAATTAAAATTATTAATGACCATGACCGGCGTGCGAAGTATCCGCTGCACTGGCCTGTGGTCCCATTTGCTGCTGCAGCGGCTGGTCGCTCACCTTCAGAACTTCAATATCGAATATGAGGTTTTCAAAAGGTTTGATTTCCGGTGACGGAGACTGCGGTCCGTATGCCAATACGGAAGGAATAAAGATCCGGGCCTTAGCACCTTCTTTCAGGAGGCGTACGCCTTCGTCGAAGCCACGGATCATGCCCGGAGCACCTACCTGGAACACCAGCGGCTCAGTATGGCCCTTTGAAGCATCCATATTGGTATCAAACACTTTTCCTTCAAAGGTGGTGCCTTTGTACTTCAGGCTTACATATTTACCTTCTTCAGCCTGCTGGCCGCTGCCAGGCTGCAGTATCTGTACATGGGTACCTTTACCGGTTTTCTGCGCCTGAATATTGTTTTGAGACAGGTAGTTGTTTAAAGAAGTCAGGTCTTTTTGCAACTGTTCCTGCACATTTTTATCGCGGTCAAAAGCCATGTTTCTTTCTTTGGCTTCATCTTTTTGCACTTCGTCCTGCGATTTGAACACCTGCAGGATTTTAATGCTGGTTTCTATTTTATCGCCTTTTTTAAATTGGGGCGGAATCATTTGCGGGTTGCGGGCAATAAAGGTATCCATGAGCTGTACCGTATACAGGCTATCCCCTTGTTTTAACGAAGGCAGGATTTCCGTAAAATCATAGGGCGACCCGGCTGGCGATACCGGCAGATACAACGGCATGGTGCTGTCGGTATTGGTGTTGTAGGTAACACTGTCCTGAATTTTTTGAAGCAGGTGAACTTTTACAAAGTTGCCCGGTTCTATTTCCGTACCGCTTTTGCTGGCATACAGTTTGTAAGGCATACCACCTTTTGTTTTTTTAAAATCCACATTGTTGCAAGCACCCAGCACTAAGGCAAAGCACAATGCACCTGCTACGTTTGAAACCTTCATTTGTTGTTTGTTTATTGTAATAATGATTTGTTTTCTTTAATCGCTTCTTTGAACTTCTGCACCGTTGTGTACAGATTTTCGCTGTCGCGGCCACCCGAAGCATTGAAATGGCCACCGCCCTCAAAATAGGTACGGGCAAAAGTATTGCAGTCAAAAGCCCCTTTGCTGCGGAACGACCACTTGCGTTCTTCGTCGCGGTCAATCACCAGCCCTACCAACTTAATGCCCTGAATGGATAAAGGATAGTTAACTAACCCTTCCGTATCGCCGGTTTTGATTTCATATTTCAGCAGGTCGGACTTGGGTATGGAGATCATGGCCGTATTGTATTCATAAAATACCTCCATACGGTTGGTCAGCACATGCCCAAGGAACCGCAGCCGGTTTTCCAGATAGTTGTCAAAAAGCGCCTCGTGTACTTTGGTATGGTCCAGCCCCTGCTCTTTCATATAAGCCACCATATGATGTACACTCGCATGGGTAGACGAAAAACGGAAAGATCCGGTATCGGCCACCACCCCGGCATACAGGCATTCGCTTACGTAACTGTTGATCTTATCGCGGTGGCCGCTGTTCACAATCAGGTCGTACACCATCTCGCTGGTTGAGCTTTTGCCCGCCATTGAAACACCATAGTGAAAAGAAGCGGTATCAGGTTGCTGGTGATGGTCGATGAGTATTTTGGTGCACTGCACCGAAGCCAGTTTGGCCGCCAGGTTTTTGGTTCTGCCAAAGTGGTTAAAGTCCAGGCAAAACAGCCAGTCGGCTTTGTCCAGGATGTCATCGGCAGCAGCTTTATGCAATTCGTAATCCAGTACTTTATCTACCGCCGGCATCCAGTTGAGCCAGCGGGCCCAGTTGGTGGGCGATATTACCCAAACCTCATGATCCAGCTGTAGCAGAAAATGGTAAAGTCCCAGCGCCGATCCCATGGCATCCGCATCGGGCTTCTGGTGCATGGTAATAACAATCTTCTTTTTTTCCTTGAGCTGTGAATATATTTCCTGTATCGCTTGCATAAAATGGTTGCAAAAGTAGGAAAATACGCATTGTTCTGATTTAACGTGCTTACATTTTACCAATTCCTGCTATGGGTTTTTTAAAGAATTGTGAAAGCCGCTCTTGGATGCGAGCAACTTTCGCCTACCTTTGCGGCGCAAAAAAACAAATCAAATGAGCAATAGAACGTTTACCATGATCAAGCCGGATGCTATGAAAAACGGGCATGCAGGGGCTATTTTGGATATGATTTTGAAAGCAGGCTTCAGAATTGTGGCTTTGAAACAAACCAAACTGACAGCTGAAAAAGCCGGTGAATTTTATGCTGTGCATAAAGAAAGGCCTTTTTATGGTGAGCTGGTGCAGTTTATGAGCAGTGGTGTGATCATTGCCGCCATTTTGGAAAAAGACAACGCCGTAGCCGACTTCCGTACCCTGATTGGTGCTACCAACCCAGCCCAGGCCGAGGAAGGTACCATTCGTAAAAAATACGCCACTTCTGTAGGCGAAAACGCCGTACACGGAAGCGACAGCGACGAGAACGCCCAAATTGAAGGCAGCTTCTTCTTTTCCGGTTTAGAACAATTCTAACCGCGGATTATAGGATTGAACAAGATTAATAGGATTTTATATATGTAAAAGCTTCACATTTTGTGGGGCTTTTTTTTTAAGCAATTAGGTCAAACTACTTACCATTCTCCTTCATTCGGAATTATATGTACACGTTTCTCATTTTCCAGTCCTTCTGATTTGATGCAAACTATTTTGTAAAAGTGATCTCTGAGATCCCTCCTTCGTCGGGATGACACCTCACCCCTACCCCCTCTCCTGAACGAGTGGGGGACAAGGCACTATATTTCAATTCAGCATTGGAGTGGACGTATGGGCTTTTGAACAATTCTGAGCTTCGGATGGAAAATTCACCAACTCTTTCAAAAGCCCATACAATATTTCAAACCAGTTCAATCTTTTTCTCAATCCATATAATCTGCGATACAACTCTTTCAAATCCTCATTTGCTTCCACCCATCTGCGAAATCCTTTTTCAAATCCGTGAAATCTGCGATACGAAAAAACCCACTCGAAAGTGGGTTTTTATTAATAGTGTATTGTAAAAATTAAAGAATCCTGTTCATCCAATTTCATCCTGTAATCCGCGGTCACATTTCTTTTTCTTCCGGTTTTTTGGTCATGTCATTTTCCACCGGCTCTACTTTGTAGCCGGCTTTCCGCAACAGGTTGATCACACCCCGGTCGCCGGGTAAATGACCAGCACCTACTGCCACTACTAATGAATTGGAGGCCATCTGCTCAGCCATTTTTTTAGCCCAGTTTTCGTTGCGTCTATACAACAGCAGGTCCGTAAAGTTGGCAATACCCATATCTTCTTTTTTGGTAATTTCTTCCAGCTTGTCCAGTTGCTGGCTCAGGTAGGCTTTGGTCAGTTCTTCAAACTCCTTATTATCATTCAGCTTGTCGTAGTTGGCCACGTAGTTGTACAATTGTTTGGCCTGCAGTTTATAAGGAATACTGTCAAAGATGCTGATTTGAAAAGCCATTGTTTCGAGGCCTTTGATGCTTTTACCATTCGATTTGGCTTCTCGCATCACCAGTTGTTCCATGGCAATTTGCTTATTACAATTCAAGGATGCCTGCATCAGGGTGGAGGCTGCCAGCATGGGTTTGTAAGTTTCCAAAACAGAAAAAGGCAGCAAACTACTGCGTTGCTTGAAAAATGCTTTTACTTTTTCGTATTCAGCCGGCTCCAGCAGGTCGGCCAAAGTGGTATCGTTGCGCATCTTCATTTTACCTATTACGCCCAGCATTTCAAAAACATTATCCATATCCAGCTCCAGGTACACCTTGTCGGAAGCATTGATGGCCTTGCGCAGGTTATCGCTTAATTGTACGTCATCGGCACACAGCATATGAATGGTGCCAAACAGGTAAGACGGTTTTGTCAGGTTTTTCCCGCTGATTTTCCAAAGTAAAGTATTGGTGTTTACCGTATTAGTTTGGGCGTAAGTAGTATAAGCAGTCAGGGCGAGTAGCAAACTGCAGAGCAGCTTCTTCATGCTTTAAAATTTAAAGCAATTTACTAACAACCGGGCTCTTTTTATGAAATAGGTTGTGAAGTTTAACAATGACCATTTGAACAGATATATACCTCTCTGCCGGATACTGGTGAACACCCAAAAAAATAAGGTAACCTTGTACAGTTACCTTATTTTCAATGAGTTGTTTTGAAGCTTTTACAACAGAAACATGTCAGGGAATGCAATAGAATTTAGCTCAGGAATTGCTCACAACGGCTTCTTCGCCATACATCTGGTCTTTAAACTTCAGCGAAGGCGAAGGCAGAAAAGCGCCCAAACCCAACCGGTTCCATTTTTCGTCCACTGACTGTATGGTGGCATCATCAGCTACAATGATATTGGGCCAGTCGCGGTGAAAGTTATCCATCTCTTTGGTTTTGCGGGTACCATCCAGACCCAGGCAGGCAAAAATTTTATCCACATCAACCGACGAAGGCCGCTGCACCAGCAACTGGTCGCGCTTGGGATCCAGGTTATTGCAAAACCGCCATAAAGCCACGGTTACATCTTCCGCATCCACGGTGTGCTCCACGTATAAAATCAGCTTGATGCTCTCAGCTTCTTTTAGTTCCGTAATTTTTTCATGCAGCTCCCGCACATGGCCCCTCCGCTCCTTTTTAACCGATACGATCAGCACCGGGATCTGCTGCTGCACTAAAGTTTCATTGACGGATTTAATTTCAGGAAATTGTTCCAGCAATCTATTTTTTACAGACCAGTTGGCATCTACCGTCGGCCACACAAAATGATCGTCCTTTTCTTCATCATATTTGGTCGTACCATCCAGGCACATTTTACCACCAAAGCCCATCTTACTGCAGCTGTGGTCCAGCACATCCATCGGGCCTTGTGAAAAATAAATATCGGCAGCAGGATTGATATTTTTAAAAGCATACTGCGCCAGCTGCTTGTAGTTTTGTATGTCCACCCCTTCGTCGGCCAGTACCAGTATTTTGTTGAACATCATCTGTCCGGCACCCCACATGGCATTCATCACTTTTTGGCCCTGGCCGGCGTATTCTTTTTTGATCTGCGCAATTACCAGGTTATGAAACACGCCTTCCACCGGCATGTCCATGTCTACGATTTCCGGCACCATGGTCATTTTCATGGGAGCTAAAAAAATACGCTCCGTCGCTTTTCCCAGCCAGGCATCTTCCTGCGGCGGTATGCCCACGATGGTAGCCGGGTAAACCGGGTTGCGCTTGTGAGTGATGCAAGTAATATGAAAACGGGGATAAAAATCGGGCAGGGAGTAATAGCCGGTATGGTCGCCAAAGGGCCCCTCCCAGATCAGCTCATCGGATGGATCAACATAACCTTCAATAATAAAATCGGCATCGGCCGGCACTTCAATGTCCGGCTGCGTAAGGCAGCGCACCAGCTCCACCTTTTTTTTGCGCAGGAAACCCGCCAGCATGTATTCGTCCACGTTTTCGGGTAACGGTGCAGTGGCAGAATAGGCATAAACCGGGTCACCACCCAGAGCCACGGCTACCGGCATGCGTTTGCCCAGCTTTTTATATTCATTAAAATGCTTGGCCGATACTTTGTGCTTGTGCCAGTGCATACCGGTAAGTGTAGGACCAAACACCTGCATGCGGTACATGCCTACATTGCGGGCATTGTTATTAGGATCTTTGGTGTGAATGACGGGCAGGGTCACAAACGGTCCGCCATCTTTGGGCCAGCAGGTAATCACCGGCAGTTTGGTAATATCAGGATTTTGCAATACCACCTGCTGACACTCACCACGGCCGCTTTTTACTTTGGGCATCCAGGAGGCAAACTGTCCCAGCTTAGGGAGCAGTTTTAGTTTATCCACAATATTTTCTTTAGGCGCAGAAAGCAAATGAAACAGGTGTTCTATTTCATGGGCTATATCATCCAGCTTTTGCACGCCCAGTGCCAGGCACATGCGTTTTTCACTGCCATAGGCATTCATCAGCACCGGAAAGTCGTAACCGGTATTTTCAAACAGGAGGGCTTTGCCGCCACCCGGTGTTTTGCTGATGCGGTCGGTGATTTCTGCTATCTCCAGTTTGGGATCTACATACTCCTTGATACGGACCAGTTCACCGGCTTTTTCTAAAACCTCAATAAAGTGCTGTTGATTTCTATACGCCATGACTTAATAAGTTGGCGCGAAGTTACTTATAGAAACTGCTAAAATTCGTTAAAAGGGAACTTTCGGACAACCGAGGTTATTTCTTTTACCCCTGCCGCCAAAAGTAGAACCATTGGATGCTCCTAAACGAAAGGATAAGGTAATACCGGAAAAATAATAAAGGTCTTTATACTTGGCGCCTCCTCTTTGTGCGCCTTTGGCCGGGTAAGCCGGGTCGCCACCGGGTACTTCATCACCGCGGTAAGAGTAATCAACCGCCAGCTGCCCCCGCTGTTCCAGCAGATCGGCCGGATCGGCATAATTGGTACTTACGTCATCCAGGTAGTCAGTAAATAATTTACGAATGCCTACTTCGGCACCAATCCTAATGTTATCTGAAATGGCATATTTAATACCGCCACCAAACGGAAGGGCAAATTGCGTTAAGGTGTAAGGTTTGCGCTCCGGGTACCCTTCCAATCCCTGCCCTTCAGTACTCAGGGGTTTTAAAAACACCTTTTGGTTGAGTGAATCTTTAGTATAGGGATTAAAATGATACAGGGCTATACCGCCAAAAACATAGGGTGTCCAGCGCATGTTATACAAACTAAAAGGAGAAAACTCGCCCAGCAGGCTGAACTCCGAAATGCTGCTTTCAAAATGAAAGTTGCGGGCTTGCAGATAGGTTTTGGAATTAAAATCGTCGTTGCCGGTAACCTTGGCAAAAGTAAAACCGGCCCGAAGCAAAAACCGTTCTGATACCTCGTATTGCAAATTAACACCACCGGCACCTTTGGTAGAATTTTTCACATAGAGATTATTGATCAGATCACCCTGGTAATTACTCAGTCCTCCAAACAGACCAATGTGAAAGGACTGGCTGAAAGCCGAAAAAGAACAGAGGAATATGCTAAATAAAAGAACGCACCTTTTCATCAGGGATAATTATGTTTTGCTTTTTACAAATTTCAGGCCGATTGCTTGTCCATCAAATTTCGGACATCGCAGACTGCATCCCTTTTTCCAAAGAAGGTAAAGGAGCCTTAATCAAACTTATCGGTAACGGTTACTCAATTCATAAGGCGGGCTTCGGTTTGGATAGCTTGAAATAATAAACTATTGGGCTCTAAATCAAACTGGCAACTCACCTCTTCTTTCAAAACGCCATACCTGATACCAAGATCGCCCTCCTGAGAACCTGCTAAAAAACAGGATAGACACCATAGATAAATTACAGCAGCTCCTTTTCGTAACAAGTAAAGATTACAGCAAAAGGACCTGGTGGTTAACACAGGTTTCTTCCCTCTAACGTTCAAATGGCCATTTTATTTTTGAAACAAGCCTTTAAAATCTATACCCAGTCCAGGTGCCTCCGAAGTTATTACGGTTCCGTCCTCCTGATACGTCAAACCGGTGGCCACATCTTCTTCCAACAACAGCGGTCCGTCCACATCTACAAAATCAATCAGCGGCATCAGGTGCGCAATGGCGGCCGAACCAATGGTGGATTCATTCATGCTGCCCACCATTACTTTCAGGTCCAGTTCGCGGGCTCGTTTGATCATTCGTAAAGCCGGTGTAATACCACTGCACTTGGTCAGCTTGATGTTGATGCCATGAAAATGTCCGTGGCACTTTTCTACATCCTGCTCCAGCACGCAGCTTTCATCCGCCACCAGCGGCAGCGGTGATTGTTCATACAATAATTTCATGCCATCCCAGTCATCTTTGGCAAGTGGCTGTTCAATAAACTCCACGCCCAGGTCTTTGAAAACTTTTATTTTTTCCAGCGCTTCGTTTGCCGTCCAGGCGGCATTGGCATCAATGCGAATGGTGGCCGCCGTATGCTTGCGTAATGCTTCTATGATTTCAATATCATGTGGTGTTCCCAGCTTGATTTTGTAGATGGGCCATGGCTTTGCCTGCATTTTTTCCACCATCTTTTCCACCGTATCAATACCAATGGTGTAATCGGTTACAGGTTGTAACGGTTGTTCCGGCATCAAGAGCTGCGACAGCTTTTTTCCTTTCATTTTTCCATACAGGTCCCAGCCGGCCATATCCAAGGCACAAACCAGGAAGGGGTTCATCGGAAACAAGTGGTGCAGATAATGCCAATAACGTTCGGGTTCGGTAAAAGCAAATTTTTCAACAAACATTTTTTTCCGCTCCAGGTCTTCCACCATTTTATCCACGGAAATGTTGTAATAAGTAATAGCCGGTGCTTCGCCATAACCGGTATAGCCCAAATGCTCCAGCGCTACCACTAAGGTAGGCTGGTGTGTTTTGGTGCCGCGGGAAATGGTGAACGGATGCCGGAACTTTAAGTCGTAGGTGTAGTAATTAAGTTTCACTTTGGGTATTTATCGTCCGCTGTTTTGTACGTAATCTCTTAATTCATCATTAAAGGCATTTTCCTTCAGCAACTCCTCCAAGGTCAGGTGCATACGGTACCGCCAGTAGTGCCTGGGATTTGCCGGATTATTAATGCGTTCCTCCGCGGGCTTATCCCGCCGCAGGGTTTCGCTCATGCCCAGCAGGTCCTGCAGTTGAAAAATGCTCCACATGGCCGGCGCATACAAGTGCTGCAGTACAATGGCACGGTTGATCCAGGCTTCGCAAAAGTAAGGTGCTTCACCCCCTTCGTTCAAAACCGTATGGTAAAACTTCTGGGTTCTGCCACGGTCTTCTTCCCACCAGCCACGGATGGTACTCATATCATGGGTGGAAGGTGTTACCACCGACAGGTAAGGCGCATCCTGGGGATGAAAGAACTCCAGCAAAGGATTTTTGGGCATGCGCTGAATTTCCAAACTCAATATACCCAGTTGCTTCATGACCTCCGGAACCGAATGCGGCACCATGCCTAGGTCTTCACCGCAAATGAGCATATTGGTTGCTTCTTTCAAAGCGGGCAGCTTACGCAGGGCTTCTTTTTTCCAGAATTCATCCTGCCGTTGATAAAAGTAATTGATGTAAAGTTCTTTTACTTTATGCTTGACGGCATCCTCCAGGTGCTGGAAAGAAGTAGTGGTTTCAATGGAAATACGGAAATGAAATTCTCTTTGATCGGAGCCTTCGTGCTCAAATAAAATTACATTGGAAATAAGATCATACAGGCCCTGCTGGATGGTGCGGTGCTCCCCGGTATCCGCCTGCGGTGCAAAAAAAGCTTCCACCTTTTTCTGGGTATTGTACGGCTCCTGCAGGTCGTACCCGCCCCTGTTGTTGGGCAGCAAAAAGTTTTCTTTTACAAATGTAGCCTGATCGCCAAAAAACTCCTCAACAATAGAGTCGGTGATATAGGGTTTGCAAAAACGTTCGTACTCAAACCAGATGCCTCTTTCACCAAATTCGTTGAGGTGTACGGGCAAAGCCGGAACAAAAACACCCATGATACCTTCCACCGCGTGGGCCGGTATACTCCAGATCCTGAAAAAGCCCAGGATATGATCAATGCGGAAGGTGTCGAAATAATGGCTCATCTGCTGAAAGCGTTTGCGCCACCAGTCAAAATGGTTCTGCTCCATCCGGTACCAGTTGTAGGTTGGGAAGCCCCAGTTCTGACCCTTGACCGCAAAATCATCTGGCGGTGCGCCGGCCTGCTGGTCCATATTATACAGCTCGGGCGCCGTCCATGCATCGCAGCCGTTGCGGTATATGCCAATGGGAATATCACCTTTTACCACCACGCCTTTTTTATGGGCATAGTTGGTGGCTTCCTGCAGCTGCAGGTGCAGGTGGTACTGTACAAAATAATAAAAAGCTATATGCCGGAAGGTTTTGTTCTTGGGCGACACCAGCCGGTCTATTTCTGCCTGGTTGTAGACGGAATTGGTTTTCCATTTGGAAAATTCTGCGGTGCCGTTTTTGTCTCTTAAATAACAGAAGGCGGCATAAGGCACCAGCCAGTGGCTGTTTTCTTCAAAAAACTGCTGATAAGCTTCTTCTTTCAAAAACGCATTTTGCTGCAGTTCGTACAGCTCCTTCAGCGTGGCCATTTTCAACTGCATCACTTTTTCATAATCCACCTCCGGCAATTGGTTCAACTGCTTTTGTTTTTTGCTCAACTGCTGTACCGCCTTGCTGTGCTCTTTGCCGGCTACTTTACCCAGGTTGATATAGGCGGGGTGCAGGGCAAAGGCCGAAATGGCTGCGTAAGGATAAGAATCCACCCACGAAAAAGTAGCGGTCGTATCGTTCACGGGCAACAGTTGTATCAGTTTGAGGCCGGTACGTACGGCCCAGTCCACCAGCAGCTTGATGTCTGTAAATTCGCCAATGCCAAAGCTGTTAGTGGACCTTAAGCTAAAAACCGGCAGGGCCACGCCCGCCCCGCGCCAGGTATTGTTGGGCAGGTGCATAAAGCCGTCATGCAAAACGGTCAGACCTTCTTTAGTGGCATGCAGCAGGCGGTTCTCGCCGCCTTCGTACTGTATAAAAGCTTCTTTTCTGGTGTTGTAAATGCCGTATTTATAAGCAATGGGAAAATCCGCTTCTGAAAGGTCCACCTGCGCCATCCACCAGTCGCCTACTTTTTCCAGTTTGATGGGATTGGTCGTATCCCAGGTTCTTAAGCCTTCGTTATGTCCCAACAAGCAAACGATTTCGTTGTGCTGCAGCAAAGGCGCTTTTACCTTGAATATATGGGTGAAAGAAGGTGTTTTTTTGTTTTTAACGGATTTGGTTTTCGGCAGCAGTACTTCCTTGAACGGGGCTGTATAAAAAGCGTTTTCAAAGCTGCTGGCGTCGTTCCAGGTGTCGTAAACCACCAGGCTTTTGTTTTTCTGCTTCTGCAGCAGAATGTTGCGGTGGCGCTCCGCCTCGGTAATGGTTTCTGCGTTTTCGGTTGTAAATAAATAACGGTAATGCAAGGCCTGCACCGCACTGGTATCGATATGGACAGAGGCGTGCCAGAAATCTTCGCTCAGGAAACTCATGGGCAGCACCTGCTCCGTACCATCTCCTGAAAAATTACCAACAATGGAAAGACTCTGTCCAAATTTTGTATGAAACCGCAAATAAAAATCTACTTTCATTCCAATAATTTTTACAGTGATAAAAAAAACTTACACTGTGTAACAACCACACATTAAACGAAAATACTAAAAGCGGGCCGACGAACAGAATTCTTACATTCCAATATTAAACTTTCTCCCCTATTTTTGCCAAAATTTTCAAGCAATGGAAGTTAAAAAGAATTCAAGGGGTTTATACTGGATCATATTTGTTATTTCAACTGTGGCTTTATTGATGGCCATTTATGGTCATTGGGAATGGCTGACATTGATCATTCCTTTTGTGGTGACTTCTTTTGTTCTGGCCATGGACATCATCTAACCTCGGATTAAAGGATTATTTGGATTAACAAGATTCTTTTGTTCTCCCTATACTTTATTGCTTAAACCCACTTTTATAGTGGGTTTTTGTTTGAACCACGATTTGGGCAGTTTGGTTGGATGAATGAGAAATAATGAGTGATGAATAAGCAATAATGAATGAAAAATGCTTTTAACCAAAAGTTCAAAAAGGTTCAAAAGTCCATATGTCCATTCGATAGCTGAAATGCAATCAATTGTTCGAACGTCCTCTCCACCGGGGAGGGATCAGAAGGAAGGACCGAGCTTGAAAGACTTTCCCTGCTGTCGACTGTCATCTATCAACTGTCAACTAAAGCCGAAAAAACATTCAAAAGCCTATACGTTACTACAAAAGCCGTATTGATATCCTTTGCTTGGCCTCCCGCTCCACCGGGTAGGGACCGAGAGAGGGGCCCCAAACCCTTTAAAACCCCATGCTGCTTTTTTTCACTTTCCATTTTTAATTTTTCATGGCGCAGCTTTTCACTGGGAAAGCCCCTGGTATAAAAAAAGTCCCACTTTAACTGTGGGACTTTTTTACACCTTTATCAGAAATCTTGGAAATCTTTCTAAGTTTTGAAGCCGCGGTCTTACTTCACTTCTTCAAACTCGGCATCGGTCACGTTTTCCGACCCGGCAGCACCGGTATTGGACTGACCTTGTCCAGTTGCATCACCAGGCTGGCCCTGGCCTTGAGAAGCTTTGTAGATCTCTTCACTGGCTGCAGTCCAGGCGTTGTTCATTTCAGTAACGGCAGCGTCAATCTGGGCCACATCCTGCGATTTATGGGCTTCTTTCAGGCGGTTCAGTGCACTTTCAATCGGGGCTTTTTTATCAGCCGGGATCTTATCGCCAAACTCTTTCAGTTGCTTTTCGGTCTGGAAGATCAGGCTGTCGGCCTGGTTGATCTTTTCCACCTTTTCTTTTTCTTTCTTATCGCTTTCTTCATTGACCTTGGCTTCCGCCTTCATTTTTTCAATCTCATCCTTGGTTAAACCGCTACCGGCTTCAATGCGGATCTTTTGTTCTTTACCGGTGCCTTTATCTTTAGCAGTCACGTGCAGGATACCGTTGGCATCAATATCGAAGATGACTTCAATCTGGGGTACGCCACGCGGTGCCGGAGGAATGCCATCCAGGTTGAACATACCCAGGCTCTTGTTTTGAGAAGCCATCGGACGCTCGCCCTGCAGTACGTGGACCTGTACGCCCGGCTGGTTGTCGCTGGCAGTAGAGAACACCTCCGACTTTTTGGTAGGAATGGTCGTGTTGGACTCAATCAAGCGGGTCATTACACCACCCATGGTTTCAATACCCAGACTCAGCGGTGTAACGTCCAGCAGCAAGACATCTTTTACCTCACCGGTCAGTACCGCGCCTTGTATAGCCGCACCAATGGCTACCACCTCGTCGGGGTTTACCCCTCTATGTGGTTTTTTACCAAAGAAGCGCTCTACAATTTCCTGTACTTTAGGTATACGGGTAGAACCACCCACCAGGATTACTTCATCGATCTGAGAAGTCTGGTATCCGGCATCTTTCAGCGCCTGCTCACAGGGCTTCAGGCAACGTTCAAAAAGGTTATCGGCCAGTTGCTCAAATTTGGCACGGCTCAGTTTTTTTACCAGGTGCTTGGGCACACCGTCAATAGCAGTAATGTAAGGCAGGTTGATCTCTGTTTCGCTGGAAGAAGACAACTCGATCTTTGCTTTTTCAGCGGCTTCTTTCAGGCGCTGCAAAGCCATCGGGTCTTTACGCAGGTCTACGTTCTCGTCTTTACGGAACTCTTCTGCCAGCCAGTCCATGATCACCTTGTCAAAGTCGTCACCACCCAGGTGGGTATCACCGTTGGTAGATTTTACTTCAAAGACACCATCACCCAACTCCAGGATAGAGATATCGAACGTACCACCACCCAGGTCAAACACTGCAATGTGGTGGTCTTTGCCACCTTTGTCCAGGCCATAAGCCAGGGCTGCGGCGGTTGGTTCGTTTACAATACGGCGAACGTTCAGCCCTGCAATTTCACCGGCTTCTTTGGTAGCCTGGCGCTGGGCATCGTTAAAGTAAGCCGGCACGGTAATCACCGCATCGGTTACTTCCTGTCCAAGGTAATCTTCTGCGGTTTTCTTCATTTTCTGCAGTACCATGGCAGAAATTTCCTGCGGAGTATATAAACGACCATCAATGTCGATACGAACTGTATTGTTATCACCTTTGGTAACTTTATAGCTCCAGTGGCTGATCTCTTCTGTCACCTCGTCAAATCGACGACCCATGAAACGCTTCACGCTCATGATGGTGTTGTGCGGGTTGGTAATGGCCTGGCGCTTGGCCGGGTCACCTACTTTACGTTCCCCATTTTTTAAAAAAGCCACTACGGAAGGCGTCGTGCGACGGCCCTCGTCATTAGCAATTACCACCGGCTCATTGCCTTCCATAACTGCCACGCAGCTATTGGTAGTACCCAGGTCAATTCCAATTATTTTTCCCATTTGATTTGAAAAATTTAAGTTCAATTTGGTTCATCAATCATTGTGCCGCTACCTGTCAATGTGAAATTTTGGCAGATTCTATATACGCATTGCAAAAAAATTGCGTTTTTGCATGTCAAAGCTTGTTCATGCGTTGGCTCCTGCTTCTTATTGTATGTCTATCGTTCCTGTCAGTATGGTCGCAATCCACTGCCGACACTTCCTATGGTGCCGCACCTATAGAAATACTGCCGGAGTCGGAAATCAATATTCCCATACAAATTGCTTTAAAACCGCTCTATGCCCTGGCAGAACGAAATGTAGATACGGTCTTTACATCGCCCCACTATCCCGACGGCTGGGTGCAGGCCGACTGCGCCACCCGCTATAAATATTACTTTCGGCGTTCACCGCTGCGGTTACAGGCCATCGGCGCTACCTTCCAACTCCAGTTTACCGGCTTTTATAAAATTATCGGCTCTACCCGGGCCTGCGTGGGTGGCACCGTGCTTTCGCCCTGGACACCGGAATGCAAATGCGGCTTTAGCGAAGGCGAACGAAAAGTAGATATCGGGTTTACCAGTTCGTTTGTACTGCAGCCCAACCACCTGTTGCACCTGCAGATAGCCCGCACCGAACCCCGGCCGCTCAACAAGTGTACGGTTTGTTTTTGGGGACAAGACATTACCGCTGCAGTTATGACAGGCCTGAAGGCAGAACTCGATCTTTCTACCAAAGCCATCATGGATTCTGTTGGCACCATTAATTTAAAGCCGTACCTGCAGCAAGCGTGGAATAAGCTGAGCGAAGTGTATGCCTTGCCTGAATTGGGTTATCTTAGCCTGAACCCCAAGAAGCTGCGCATGGAAAATATCAAGGCTCAAAACGACTTTTTAAATATCAACCTGGGTATCACGGCTTCGCCGGCCGTTACTTTTATTAAACCCCATATTATTAGCCAGCCGGTACCGGAACTGACGACCGGCAACGGCCGCAACAACTTTAACCTGCACCTGGAAGCAGCCCTGCAATACGACTCGTTGAGCAAGGTGGTGAATGGCTACCTGGAGGGCAAACGGTTTGACTTGTCGGACGGCCTGATCAAAAATCATGTGATTATTAAAAGCTGCAAAGTGTATAGTTTACCCAGCAACCAGATGGCCATCGAGGTAGCTTTTGGTGGCTCTTTTGACGGCACTGTTTATTTTACGGGCAAACCCGTTTATAATGCCGCTACCCAAATGATAGAATTGCAGCAGTTTGACTATGACCTCAAAACCAGGAGCTGGCTGCTGAAAACAGCCAAATGGCTGTTTGACAAACGCATTGTAGCCGAAATAAGAAAATACACGGCGATTGACCTTTCCGGCTATTACGATACGGCCGCCCTTACCATGAACACCTGGCTGAATAAAGAATGGACCAAAGGCATTAGAGGCAATGGAAAAGTAGAGGCAATCAAGCTGACCGGTGTATACGCCCAGCCCGAGCATTTACTGGTGCGCAGCCAGTGCAGCGGCAACCTGAGCGTGGTGGTTTCGGAAATACAAATGAACTTTTAACCTCACCCCTAGCCCCTCTCCTGAAGGAGACAGGGGCCAGGTTGTTGTTTTCAATTCAGCATTGGAATGGACGTATGGGCTTTTGAACGTTTTTCAACTATAGTTGACAGATGACAGATGACAGCAGTGAACTTCTGCAAAAACCCATACTCAACTATTCAACTTCTTCAAATGTCCGTATGGATTTTTGAAGAAGTTATCTGTTCCTAAAACTTTTCCAATAAAGAAAGGACACTCGCCACTGTCATTGTCATCGCGCCCTTAGGCTGGGATATCCCGCACCAATAGCATCTTTTTCTTGGTGTTCCCTTTGAGCCTTGTGCCTTGGTGGCCCAACATCATCCCAAACAAACTTCTTAAAAACCCTATATCAGTTAGGCAGGAGTGCAGGGAGGATTGGCTGACAACAGCACCAGGGCTGCTGTTGATTTGGGCGATGTTTGGATCAGGCCGCATGAAAGGCTGTAACTTCTGAGATCCCTCCTTTGTCGGGATATCAGGCAAGAGGAATTGAAAATCGCAGACAGCATAAAGGCAACCACTCTTTCAAAAACCTATATCAGAAAGTGGAGCGAATATCGTTGATGGTTGACCGTTGATAGTTGACCATCAGAAAGTCTTTCAATATTCCATATCCGTTTACGAATCTGCGAAATCCTTCTAAAATCTGCGCAATCTGCGATCCAACTTCTTCACCCCCCATACGCAACCGCTCAGGCTCTTTTTTCATTAACCACCACTTCCACCGGCACCTGTTTGGCGGAACGGAAGGAGAAATAGCGCTGTGCCATATAGCTGAAGAAAACCACAATACCGGTGGTGGTGATCAAAGAAGGTGTAGGATACCAGGCCAGCACCTCCACAAAAAACTTAAGCAAGAAATAATTGAGCAGGATACACAGTATGGCCACCATAAAATAGCGCAACAGTTGTATGCGCCTTTTCAGGTACGACCCCTGAAAAACCACAAACATGCTTAGGTAAAAGCCAATGGGAAAGGTAATGCAGAACGCCACGAGGAAAGCGGCAATATGCGGACTGATGGCCACCAGGCCGAGGTTGATGATCTGTTTGTCTAAAATAAAATTGTATGTAATAAAATAGATAAAAATGTTAAGCACCGTATTGCCCCCGCCACAGGCCGCGTAGCGGTACATCTGCAGCGTCATCATGCGGCTGAACAGGGGGTAAAAAAGATCCACAAACTGCAGGATGATCTTCCGTAATTGATGGTGCACCTTCCTCATGGCAGACGCGAAGGTAAAGTGCAAAACGATTGAATACTGCTGTAATTTCGTTAACATCCGGGCAAATCACCTGCTTTTGGCAAATGATGATTGTTTAACTTGCAGCGCAAAACAGATTTTACATGAGCCTGGTAGCGCAGTTAAAGGAAATTACCGCCAAATCAATCGAAGACCTCTATAAAGTACCGGCCTTTGCCGACGACGTACTGGTAAACCAAACCAAGCCCGAGTTTGAAGGCAATTATACCATTGTACTGTTTTCGTTTGTAAAAACCCTCCGTAAATCACCAGAAGCGCTGGGTAAAGAGATTGGCGAACACCTGTTGGCAGCGCATCCGCAGCTCATTACAGGCTACAACGTCATCAAGGGCTTTTTGAACCTGGTGATTGCCGACGCCTATTTTACCCATTACCTCACGGACCAGGCTCCCATTGGCCAGTTTAGCGCCACCGGCCGCCAGGTGATTGTAGAGTATTCCTCTCCCAACACTAATAAACCCCTGCACCTGGGCCACCTGCGCAATAACTTTTTGGGCTGGAGCGTAGCCCAGATCTTAAAAACCACCGGCAACGAAGTGTTAAAAACCTGTATTGTCAACGACCGGGGGGTGCATATTTGTAAAAGCATGATTGCCTGGCAAACCTTTGCCCATGGCGCTACGCCGCAAAGCACCGGCATCAAGGGCGACCACCTCGTAGGCGACTATTATGTAAAAGCCGAAACCCAGATCAAACAGGAAGCGGCTGAACTGCTGGCTGCAGTGGAAGGAGGCGACTATTCCTCTTTTGGGGAGGCCGCCAAACAAAAACTGGTAGAACTGCAGGAGCAGATCCAGGCCACGGTGGGGAACAGTGAAAAAGAAAAGGAAAGACGTAAAAAGCTGGAAGAAGACCGCAAGGAAATTATCCGGGCGCATACGCCGGTGATGCAAAAAACCCAGCAAATGCTGGTAGACTGGGAAGCAGGAAAACCCGAAGTCATTGAGCTTTGGAAACAAATGAACGGCTGGGTGTATGAGGGTTTTGATGCCACTTACCGCCGCATTGGCTCCGACTTTGATAAAATTTATTACGAAAGTGAAACCTACCTGCTGGGTAAACAGTTTGTGGAAATGGGGCTGGAAAAAGGCATCCTGTACCGCAAGGAAGACGGCAGCGTGTGGATTGACCTGACCGACGAAGGTTTAGACGAAAAACTGGTGCTGCGCAAAGACGGCACCTCGGTTTACATTACCCAGGACCTGGGACTGGCACAGCAGAAGTATGAAGACTTTCCATATGACGAAAGCATTTACGTAATTGCCGACGAGCAGAATTACCATATGAAGGTGCTAAAGCTGATTCTGCAAAAGCTGGGTATGCCTTATGCTGACGGTATTTACCACTTAAGCTACGGCATGGTGGAGTTGCCCACCGGCCGCATGAAAAGCCGCGAAGGCACCGTAGTAGATGCCGACGACCTGGTAGACGAAATGGTGAAAGAAGCGGAAAAGAAAACAATGGAACACAGCAAGATTGAAGAGTTTACCGAAGCAGAACTGAAAGAGCTGTACGAGACCATTGCATTAGGTGCTTTGAAATTCTTTTTATTAAGAGTAGATCCTAAAAAGAAAATGGTGTTCAACCCCGAAGAGTCCATCGAGTTTCATGGCTTTACCGGACCGTTTATTCAATACACCCACGCCCGTATCAAATCTATTTTGCGCAAAGAACAGCCGGCTGATACCATCCCGACTTTTAACAGCCCCTTGCTGCCTCTGGAAAAAGAGCTGCTGCTGTTGCTGGAGCAATATACCGGCCTGGTAAAACAAGCCGCCCTGGAACACGACCCGGCGCAAATAGCCAATTACATATTCAGTGTAGCCCAGGCCTATAATACGTTTTATGTAGAGCACTCCGTGATGCGGGCCGAAACCGAAGAGAAAAAGCAGCTGCGCCTGCGCCTCTGCCAAAAAACCGCCGACGTGATCGCCCATGCCATGAGCCTGCTAGGCATTAAAGTACCGGAAAGAATGTAGAGCCGGAGAAGTTTAAGGTTTAAGGTTTAAAGTTCGTCAGTTCACGGGTTGGCTGGTTCACGAGTTGGATCACAGAGTTCACAGATTTGAGGAAGGATTACGCAGATGTCTGAACCATGATTTGGGTGGATTAAGGGATTAAGAAGAAAAGAGAGATATAAAGTTTATCAAAAGCTATATGGGGTTTTGAAGAAGTTGGTTTTAGTGTTTTTGAACCACAGAGACACAGGAACACGGAGGAGCACAAAGGAAATAGTTTAAAAACCCTTTACGGGCTTTTAAAGGAATGAAAAATTAAAAATGTAAAACAAGAATGGTTCAGCGCCTTATCCCGCGATTGTTTAGGAGATCTATTGCTTTGAGAAAAGAATAACGGGATACCGCGCCTGCAGTATATTACCTTAACACGCAAACAGACTACACTTCTTGAAAAACCCCATACCAGTAAAGACAAATCAAATAATCTACAATACTTAGTACATGATGCCAGCTATAATGACTGGTGCTTGTGCGTGGGCCGGCCAAACGGGCGGAGCCTTCGGGTTGGCCTTGAACTTTTTGCTTACTTTTTCGGGGAGAAAAAGTAAGAAAGGCTAACTACTGGAGTACAATACATAATCACATGGAGTTTTAAAAGAACTGCCAAATGGGACTTTGAAGAAGTTAGAAAGAGATGCACAAAGGGCATTTAACCCAGCATAAAAAACCGGAGCCGTAAATCCACATTTACGGCTCCGGTTTTAATGAATTGAAGTGTATACAAAGTATTCTGTACCTAAGTTTCCCTTTGGGGGGACAGGGGCTTACATAGAAATCTTTTGTTTATTCTTGGCCAAGCTGGGATCCATTTCAATGGCCTTGTCACACAAAGCCTGCCCTTTCCCCTTCTCACCTTTTTTCTGGTAGCTCATGCCAATCATGTACAAAGCCGATGCATTTTCTTTATCCAGGGTTAGCACCTGGTCCCAGTAATCAATGGCTTCGTCAAATTTTTTGGCGTTGTAGCAGGCCTCGGCCACCATGTTCAAAATGTTCATATCGCTGGGGCGGCGCACCAGCATTTCCTTCATGATTTCCAGTCCTTTGGTAGTTTCACCGGCATTCAGGTAAGCAATACCCAGGTTCTCCAGGTATTCGTTGTCTCTCTTATACCCCTTCTCCCCGGCTTCCAGCATGTATTTCAAAGAATTTTTGTCATCATGCATGGCGTAGTAGATCAACGCCATTTCGTAGATCAGGCGGGCATTGTCGGGTTTTAACTGTACGGCCTTTTGAAAATACGGAATGGCGGTTTTATAGTTCATCATATCCGCATAACCCCGGGCGATCATGTAGGGAATTTCGCCGTTTTGCGGTTCTTCCTTGGTAGCATCGTTCAAAAACTTAATGGCTTCGCCATAGTTTTCCTGCTCGTAATGGGCCTTGCCAATAAAATAAGCCACTTTTTCAGAAGGATCCTGCTTTTTCAGCTTCTGGGCATAGCGGATGGCATCCGGAAACTGGCGCATGTTGAAAGACAGGTTCATGAGCTGTTTGGTGGTAGCAGCCGATTCGTCGCCCATCTGCTCCAGCTGCATATACTTTTCCCGGGCCTGCGGATAGCGGCGCAACTCGAATAACGTATTGGCCAGCTCGGAAACCACCTGTTTATCGTTTTTGTTGTACGCATAGGCCTTGTCAAAAGCCTTGTAAGACTCCATCAGGCGGCCTTTGCCTTTTTCTTCCAAACCTTTTTGCAGAAAATAAGCGGCACTGTCGGATTGGGCCAATGCCATTGTGGAAACCGCTGCCAGGGCAGCAGTAAAGAAGAAGCGCATAGGATATTATTTTAAATTGGTTTTTATAAGGTCATTCAAAAATAATCCATTACGCCAACAATGCAAATGATTGCCGGCTTCTTGCTAACGAAAAAACAATCTTTTAAGTATTTACTTTAGGATAATGCCCGACAGGGCCGGCAAATTCACTTTTATTTTGTATTTCTTTTCTTTTTCATCCACCAGTTCCCACCGCACCTCCGGATTGAACACGTCGCCGGAGCCCCAGTACTTGCTGTCGTTACTGTTAAACACCTCGCGGGTATAATAAGTGCCCGTCAGCTCTACTTCCCAGTCGTAGCGTACCACCGGCGTCAGGTTCAGGATCACCAGGAGATCATCCTTTTTGTCAGGTGCCTTGCGGCGGTATACAATCACACATTCGTCGCGGTGGTTCAGGTCAATCCATTCAAAGCCTTCAATTTTAAACTGGCTGCAGAAAAGTGCCGGCGTAGCTTTCAGTATTCTGTTCAGGTCGCGTACACAGGCCTGCAAGCCTTTGTGCGACTCATATCGCAACAGTCCCCAGTCCAGCTCGGTTTTGTAATTCCATTCGGAAGTTTGGCCAAACTCGTTACCCATAAATAAGAGGCGGCCGCCTGGGTGCGTCCACATATAGGTATACAAGGTTCGGAGGTTGGCAAACTTCTGCCAGTCATCACCCGGCATTTTATAGATCATGGGCGACTTGCCGTGCACCACTTCATCGTGACTGAGCGGCAGCATAAAGTTTTCGTCATAGAAATACATCATGCTGAAGGAAAACTTGTTCTGGTGGTGCCGGCGGTAATACGGGTCCATTTTAAAATAATCCAGCGTATCGTGCATCCAGCCCATCATCCATTTCATGCCAAAGCCCAGGCCGCTCATAAAGGTAGGTTTGGTCACACCAGGCCAGTCGGTTGCTTCTTCGGCTATGGTTTGCACATCCGGAAAATCGCGGTAAATGGTTTCGTTCAGATCTTTTATAAAAGCTATGGCCTCCAGGTTACCGTTGCCGCCATATTCGTTGGGCTCCCATTGCCCGTGCGTGCGGGAGTAGTCCAGCTTGAGCATGGAAGAAACCGCATCAACCCGGATGCCGTCAATATGATACAGCTCGAACCAAAAGCGGGCGCTGCTGATCAGGAACGATTTTACCTCACCCCGGCGGTAGTTGAATATATAGCTGTTCCAGTCCGGGTGAAAGCCTTTGCGCATGTCGGCATATTCATAGGTATGCGTACCATCAAACAGGTACAGGCCGTGGGCGTCGTAGGGAAAATGCGAAGGCACCCAATCCAGTATCACGCCAATGCCGGCCTGGTGAAACTGGTCGATCAGGTACATCAAGCCTTCCGGTTCGCCAAAGCGGGAGGTAGCCGCAAAATAACCGGTGAGCTGATATCCCCAGCTACCATCAAAAGGATGCTCCATCACCGGCATCAGCTCCACATGCGTAAAGCCCATGTCTTTTACATAAGGCACCAGGTGTTCGGCTATATTGTGGTAGGAATTGTAACTTTCTTCGTTGTACGGGTCGGGCCGCATCCAGCTGGCCAGGTGCACTTCGTATACACTCCAGGGGGCGTTCAGTGCATTGTGTTTTTCCCGCGTCTGCATCCACTCCGCATCGTTCCACTGGTAGTCCAGTTCCCAGGCAATGGTAGATGTTTTGGGCCGGCACTCCCAGTAGTTGGCAAACGGATCGCCTTTGATGGTAACCGCCCCTTCAAAACCAGTGATGTGGTATTTGTACAAAAAGCCTTTTTTGATACCGGGGATAAAACCTTCCCAGATGCCGCTCCGGTCCCAGCGGGGCTCCAGCATATGGGCATTTTTATCCCACCCGTTAAAATCACCAACCACCGCTACCTGTGTGGCATTGGGTGCCCAAACACTAAAGTAATACCCTTCCTTACCAAGCACCTCCAGCCTTTTTGATCCCAACTTATTATACAATTGGTAATGGGTACCATTTTGAAAGTTGGCAATATCATCATCATACAAGATCGAGTAGTTCCATACCGGCTTGGTAGTATCTACAAAATTCTGGTCTTCGTATTTAACGTTTTTTTTGGGATGAACGGTTTCAGACTGTGAAAACACATGAGTATCTTTCACCATATTTTTTTTATTGTCGCCTGTTGGATTGGTATTGCTATTCATACAGTTCAAGTTAAAGGTGATGATAAACGTTGAGGCGGTCTCACTTATTAAAGATAGTTGATGATCGTATGCCGTAAAAGAAAGATTTCGCTGACCCTGAAACCAAAATTGAACCAAAATCAACCCAACCCGCATAATGAGAAAAATTGGCGCAATCCTGATCTGCTTCATTTGTTGGTCATTTGCAGCGCAGGCGCAACTCGTACAGGTAAAAGGCACTATAGTAGACACCTCTGAAAACAAGCAGCTTACCCATGCTGTGGTTTCCCTGCTCCAGAAAAAAGACAGCACCCTGGCCTACTTTGCCCGCACCGACAAAAACGGAGCCTTTACCATCAAAGGGGTGGCCCCAGGCCAGTACGTGATGCTGGTTACCTTTCCTCGCTTTGCCGATTTTGCCGATGCGCTGGAAGTAAAAGAATCCGATGTAGACCTTGGCCCCATTGCCCTCACCCTCAAAAGCCAGCTGCTGCAGGAAGTAATTGTAAAAAGCGGTGCGGCCATCCGCATCAAAGGCGATACCACTGAATTTACGGCCGATAGCTTTTTGGTAAAAGAAGGCGCCACGGTAGAAGACCTCTTGAAAAAGTTGCCGGGTTTTCAGGTAAACAGCAAAGGCGAAATTACCGCCCAGGGAAAAAGGGTGGAAAAAGTTCTGGTTGACGGGGAGGAATTTTTTGGCGATGACCCGACCATGGCTACGCAAAACATCTCCTCCAAGGCCGTGGACAAAGTGCAGGTGTACGACACCAAGACCGAGCAGCAGCAACTAACGGGTATGACTAGTGGCAATGAAGGCAAAACCATCAACATTAAGCTAAAAGAAGACAAAAAGAAAGGAGCTTTTGGCAAGTTTCATGTGGGTTCCGACTTTGACCGGCTGATGGATGCCAAAGCCCTGTACAACCGTTTTGTAGGCAAGAAGAAAGTGTCGTTTTATGGCACTAAAAGCGATATCTCTACCGGCAGCCTCAACTGGCAGGACCGACAGAAACTGGGAATAGAAGACGATATGGAGTACGACGAGATCAGCGGCTTTTACTACAGCTTTGGCAATAGCGACGAGTTTAACAACTGGAGTCTGCGGGGATTGCCCAATTCCTATTCAGCCGGTGGTTTGTTCATCAACAAATGGGACGAAGACAAGCAAAACCTCAATACGTCTTACCGCTTCAACCGGCTGGGCACCGACAATAATGCTTCTACCCTTACGCAAAACATTTTACCAACAACTGTAAATTACCGCAACCGGTTTACCAATAGTAAAGGCCTGAACCAGCAACACGCCATCAATGGAAAATACGAATGGAAAATAGATTCACTGGCTTCCATTAAACTAACTACTTCCGGCATTTATAAAATAACCGAACTGCAGGACTCTACCAACAGCGAGTTTTTGAACAGTGCCCGGGAGTACATCAACACCAGTGGCCAGCAAAGAGTCAATCAAACCAAGCGACAGCAACTGGATAACCAGCTGGTGTATAAACAACTCTTTAAAAAGAAAAACCGGCAGTTGCTCACCACCCTGCGCTTTGGCCTTACTGACGATGAGCAAACCGGCATGAACCGCACCCTCACCAACTTTTATCGAAATGGTATAGTGGATTCTGTAGACGTTGTAGACCAATTACGGGCCTTTGACGGTCAATCTAAAACCTTAGGTGCTAAAGTCACTTTCAACGAGCCGCTATCCGCCAAGTGGAACATGGTGCTGGACTATGCCTACAATCACAACAATTCTTCTTCTTATCGCAATACCTTCAATGAAAGCAGCAACGGCAAATACGAAAGCCTGGACCCCACTTACAGCAATAATTTTGACCTGACTGCCAACTCCAGCAGCGGTACGGCCGTGATGCGCTTTGTAGATAAAAAACTCAAGATGGCCGTAGGTTCCGGTATCTCCCGGGTTCAGTTAAAACTGTATGATTTGGACGAAAACCAGCGCACCAATTATAATTTCACTAACCTGACACCGCAGGCACAGATTGGCTATGCTTTTAAGGCTCAAACCAATTTGTCGCTTAATTACCGTGGTACCACCCGGCAGCCTACCATCAACCAGTTGCAGCCTATCCGGGACAACAATGATCCTTTATATGTTTTTGTCGGCAACCCTGATCTGAAGGTGGGCTTTAACCACAACCTGGGCTTGTTTTTCAATCAGTACAAAGTACTGAGCGGCAGAGGCATCTGGATCAACATGAACTATAACCTGACCGATAATGCCATTGCCAACTACACC
>JAEWAC010000400.1 GCA_023391895.1 Bacteroidota bacterium | reverse complement strand
CCTTTGAGGGGTATGTTGTTCCGGTGCAGCAGCTCCATGCCTTTTTCATCCGCTTCTTTTTCGAGTTTTCTGGAGTAACTGAGGCCATTTAGGGATTGTGCATTACCGACTACTGCCCCTGAAATGCCTGAGACGTCCCCGAAAATAATGGAGATGAGGATGCTGTTGGCAGCGTTACGCAACAACGATTTGAGACTGTGCCGTTCGTTGATATGGGCGCTTTCGTGTGACAGCAGGGCTGCCAGTGACTCAGGACTTTGCAGTTGATCCAGCAAGGCTGAATAAACCACTATATGACCGCCCGGTAAGGCATAGGCATTGACAATGTCGCTTCTTACAAGGGTAACCTGCATGGTGTAAGTGTCACTCAGCCGGATATGATCGGCAAAAGCCTGCAGTTTTCGAGTGCCTGCTGAATCGATGGTATCTCCCGATAAAGAGGATTGCTGCAGCAGCACTTCATGTAGCCGGTCGCCCATTAGCTTTTCCTGTTCTTTAGTGATCATCCAGGCGCCCAGAAAGGGAATAGCTGTAATCACCACAAAATAAAGTGCAGCTGCCAGCATCAGCAAAAGAGGCAGCAGCAGGGCCAACTTTTGCTGCATGAGCCTGGCATACCAGCCTGTGCCAATGCCTGCTTTTGAACAGAGCTGACCAGCTAGTTCATGGTCTTTGTGAAAATGAAGATAACTGAGGCCGCTTTTGTCCAGGTAAATAAAATAGTGGCTTCCTACTTTATTGTGAACAGTGGCAGCAAGGGGAAATATAAGCGGGTGTTCCATTCCTTCCATGTCACTTACGTGCAATTGGTCAGAAAGCACCAGCACCTGTACCGCATGCGGGCGGGCGCTGGCACCACTATAGTAAAATACTTTTTCTGTTTCCATCAGATGACAACATCAAAGTCCAAAAGATCTGCCATATCATCTGCAGTAGCATCACTAAAATCGTTTTGAGACTGCACCAGTTCATCAAAAGAATAATATCCATTTACATCAATATGGCTCATTGTAAATTGCAGGGTACGTGTTACCACCCAGGCATAACCAAGGCCAAGCGTAAATACCAAAATAAGTGCATTGACGATCATCAGGCCGGCAAAGCCACCACCTGTTGCCTTTGATTCAAAGAATACCGCATCATCTCCCTGTTCGATCCGCAGGTTGTTGACAAAGAATTCAAACTGGTCTTTCTGCCACCAGAAAGCATAAATGCCAAAGGTCAATAAGGTAAGAAAGTAACCTTTAAGGTTGAGGCCAAAATAAGCACCGCCATCTCCTGTATAAACAAAACGGGCGTTACCCACTGCAATATTGGATAACACATAACGGCGCAGGTTAATGGTAAACCATGCACCATAAATGCCCAGTGTAAGAATGGTCAGCAGGAAACCCTTTAGGAAGAGAAGGACCAATTCGCGGCGATTGCCGGTATAACCAAAGCGGATGCCTTTCCAGCTGGTCTTGGCCATGCGGTAGCGATAAGAGCCGTGAATGGCTAATGGTGTAATGGCGATGAGGCCGCCATAAATCAACAAAAAGCCCATAGCAATCTGGCCATTCAGCAGTAAATACATCGAGATACCATAAAGGGTGCCGAGAACAAGGAGGGCCTTAATAAAGCCTTTGAACATTTCTTTCCCTGTGCCGGAAAAAACAAAAGGTGTTTCTTCAAACGTCTGTTTGCTGTACAGGTATTTAAGGCTTTTTTCTTTTGCCCAAGGGTAATACAAGCCCAGGGTAAGAATAGAGAGAATGGTATTGACGAGCTGAATCTTAAAATATTCGCTGCCCCTGCCTACAAAGGCAAGCGGGTACGACTTGTACGCTTTCATAAGGTGGTTAATTTTGATTGAAACCCCAAGATAATATAAAAGACGAACAGGTTATATAGGTGTGTGGATAAATATTAACCTTGCATTTAATGTAGATTAATGCATTGGACACGATAGTAAAACCTTGAATATGGATATTTTAAAGTAATATGAAAAGTGAAATGAAATGGTAGTTTACACTTCTTTCCAAAAAGATAAGAAAGACGATTTTATTGTCCTTCTGATTTTTGCCTTTAGACTCCATGCTAAAGCAGAAGTAGCCATGCAAGCCGGTTGAAACAGTGATCTGTATGATTTTGGCTAAAATAACTTTTTTAAGTTAGGCTTTCTAATTACCGGTCAGGAGAAGAATCCCGGAATGGTCGGCAAATTCTTTTTTCAAGGCAGGTGAGGATGAAGGCAAGCGTGTTAAGCCGGTTTGAGTACTACATCAATCACCAGGTGGTTAAAAATATTCTTAAAAAGCACGCTATAAGCCTCTTGCCTTCATTTCTGCCAGGGCTGTGGATGGAGGCTGATTATGAAGTTTTAGGCAAATGAAAACCCGTCTAAGAAATGCACAAGACAGATCCTGTTTCTATTTCAAAACTTAGAAACACAGTGCTTCGCAACCTTATTGTACCCTTAGTTTCCCTTTCATTACCGGATGTATGGAGCAATAGTAATCTGCACTTTCATTAACTACCATGCTGTATGACTGATTAGGGGATAAAGGAGAAGAGTTCCAGGCCTTATTATTTTCTTCCGTAACATCATGAACTACCATGTCCTTGTTGATAAAGGTTACGCTATCGCCCTTTTGGACAACAAGTTCTGAAGGCTGGAATTGCATCTGCTTGATCTGGACCCAATGCATCTTAACAGCTTTTTTTTCAGGTGCTGAAGAGCAGCTCCAATTCCCCAGTATTAAAAACAGTATCAAAGCGCCATACCGCAAAGTAAGTGTCTGGGTACTCATTTTGTAAGACTTTTTTGCAGCATTTCAGCATGCATAAGATGTGCTTTTAACGCAGGAACAACATTTTGCAGCAATTCCTTGAGTTCTGCATTTTCTGTATCAGGAATCAAAAGCCCTTCAACGGCTTCAATTACAGCCTTGTGATAAGTCACTTCATTATCAATATAGGCTTTATCAAACGTGTCAGCTGACTTTGAACGGAGCAGGCTTTTTGTTTTTTCGGCATCAGCCATTAGCTTTTGGCTAACAGCATTGTCCTTTGGCGTTACACCTAATTTTTTTGCCAGCGCAACTGCTTGTTCAATCACCGCTTTATGATCCCTTTCCATAGTTTCTGCGAACTTTAAAACTTCCGGGTCTTTTGATTTTTCTTTGGCGATCGCTGCATAATTAATGTCAATCTGGTTAGCTGTAACAGCCGTAAATGCGACCTCAGCATCAGACAGTTTAGCTTTTTCCTGTGCTATAGCAGGGGCAGAGAGCACAAGAAGGCACGTGAGTGCTACTGGAAATAAAATTCCAATACGTTTTTGGTGTTTCATGCTTTTGTTTTTAATGAATAATCAGTTCCTACTCCAGTAGATTAAAAAATGGAAAAAAGGTTACAGTTCAATGCCTGTTTTCGGATAAATTTTTCCAGCTGTAAAAGGTTTGCTTCATGCTCGTTGCTCTTACTCAAACAACTAATAGAAAGGGATATTGAATAACGTTTCCAAATCTATTGATTGAAGTGTGACCGGTTTGCATAATACCTATTCCGTTTGCCTGGCTGGCTTGTCGTTAGTCTGTTCCTGTAAACTTATAGTTGGACAGTTGGAAAAATTCTGCATTTGTTGTAACCTTTTTCAAGTTGCATGCTCTATTTGATCAAATGGTGTTTTAAAGCGTTTGTCCTCTTCAAAAATTTTTAACCTCAATAGTTTTTTATGCGATTCAAAAATCAATTGCTTGTAACGCTGTCATTGATTGTGTTGATAGTGCTTGCCCAATGCACTAAAATATACGACCACATGAGCAGCGGAGACAATGGCAAAGGCCGGCCGGGCGAAGGCAAACCTGATAACCCGGAACTGATTGCTGAGGGAAAAACGATTTTCCGGTACGACGCTTTTGGAGATGAGGATTTCTGGAGCGGACTGTTGCACCTGGACAAAGCCATTGCTGGAGCAGCTAATGGAGGTTATGGATCTGGGGTCAGTCCTAAAACGGCACTTTCGGTGGGTTTGAAAGTAGATGCGGAAGCTTTACCACCAAATGTGGTAACGGGTATCAGAAATGGTTCTATTGATCTTAACGATCCTGCTACTACGCTTGCGTTGCTTAAATTAAATGCGGTGGTGGGGATAAAAGGCAATTTTACGGAGTCGGGAAACTTAAAATCCCTTGGGATCACGTGTGCCTCTTGTCATTCTACAGTAGATAATTCCTTTGCGCCCGGTATCGGAAAACGGCTTGACGGGTGGCCCAATAGGGATTTGAATGTAGGCGCTATCATTTCCTTAACGGATAATGCAAAACCAATAGCCGATTTGCTGCATGTAGACGAGGCAACCCTGCGCACGGTGTTAGCCGCCTGGGGGCCGGGCAAATACAATGCCGTATTGAATATGGATGGCAAAGCACTGCGGCCTGACGGCAAGGTGGCGGCTAATCTGATCCCTGCTGCCTTTGGGCTCAAGGGTGTTAAACTCGCAACCTATACCGGGTGGGGCGATATCAGCTATTGGAATGCTTATGTAGGTACCCTGCAAATGCACGGCAAGGGGAGCTTCTCCGATCCGCGGCTGAACGATCCGTTAAAGTACCCCATCGCCGTAGAGAATGGCTTTTTTCATGTGGTGAATAATCCCGACCTCCTGACTTCTAAGTTGCCTGCCTTAAGAGCTTACCAGCATTCCCTGAAGGCTCCCAAGCCTCCATCCGGCAGTTTTGATCCCGGTGCAGCGGGAAGAGGAAGGGCTATATTTATGTCAAAGGCGCAATGTGGTACCTGTCATGCATCGCCCTTACTTACCGATAATAGTCTTAGAACCGCAGCTGAAATGGGTATTGATGATTTTGAGGCGAAGCGGTCCCCAACAGGTAAATATCGCACGCCACCACTGGGTGGTCTGTTTGCCAAAGCAAAAGGAGGCTATTTTCATGATGGTCGGTTTGCCACTCTGGGCGATGTTGTTGAGCATTATAACAATCACTTTGCATTGCACCTATCGCCATCTGAAAAGAAAGATTTGGTGGAATACTTGAAGTCGCTTTAAACTGTAGGGAAGCTGTAAGTTGAAGGGATGGTCTAGGACCCTTCAACTTACTTGCACCTCTCTACATTGAACATCCTATCTAATATTTAAAGCCAATAGTATGTTGCAGTTTGATACGCCTGTACCTGCTCTGCCTTGTCGGGATAAATCTGTTTCTATTGAACAAATAGTCAAAAGATATGAACCATTGATGTATAAGATTGGCTTAAGTTTCGGCTTTAATGATTCAACGCTGCATGAATGGGTTAGAGAGAGCTCCACTTGTGCTATTAGATGTTTTACAGCTCATACGGATAACCTTTCAATAAGGCTCTGGATGGCAAAGAGGATCGTTCAAAAGTGTATACTAAAAATTAGTCTTCCCATATTCCAGCAAGAGGGCCCTTGTTGCCATGAGATGCCTGTAAGCTTTCGTGCCGTTTACGTGTTAAACAGGCTGGCCGGCTTTGATGAAAATGAAATGGCTTTCATACTGAATACCACGCCACTTGTAATACGTGAGAGATTAAACAAAGCATTGTCAATGATCAACCGCCATGAATGGGCAATTGTGTAGCATACATCTGGCCGCTTGGGTTTTTAATAACCATTTATACCATTACTTGTGCTGAAAAAGAAGATGTACTTAAAGGGTAGTAGAACAGCAAGATCGCATTTCTTTTAAAAAAGCTATATGAAACATAATGGAACGATAGTAACGCTCAATGGTAAACACAGCAAAGAAACAAATGGCTATGATTTAGAACCATCCGTGGAGGCCGGGACATCCATCAGTGAGCAGAACACAGATGATGAAATGAAGATTGAAATGATCAGTAATCATTTCAGACAGATCATGCTGATATTGGGCCTGGATCTAAATGATGACAGTTTAAAAGGTACGCCGGAACGTGTTGCCAGGATGTATGTAAAGGAAACCTTCAGCGGCTTAAATCCTAAGAATAAGCCGGATATTTCACTGTTTGAAAATAGCTACCACTATAACGAGATGCTGGTAGAAAAAAATATTACCCTTTATTCTTGCTGTGAACATCATTTTGTGCCAATTATAGGTAAAGCACATGTAGCTTATTTTTCCAGCGGTAATGTGATTGGATTATCCAAGATCAATCGCATTGTTCAATACTATAGCCGGAGGCCTCAAGTGCAGGAAAGGCTGACAGAACAGATTGCAAAAGCCCTGAAAGCCATATTGCATACGGAGGATGTAGCGGTTGTTATAGATGCGATGCATTTATGCGTAGCCTCAAGAGGTGTTAATGATGCGGGCAGTACTACCATTACCAGTCACTATTCTGGAAAGTTCAAAATAGGGGAAGTTAAAAAGGAATTTTTGTCCTTATTGAAATAGCACCGCCTTGTTCTGAAGACTGTAAAGAAATACTATAATGGAGCATATCATCCGGATAAAGTCGATTATTAACGTCACCCATGATGTAAAGCGCTTTCAGTGTGAAAAGCCAGCTGGCTATTCCTTTATTCCTGGACAAGCCACTGAAGTTTCCATCAATAAAAAAGGATGGCAGCAGGAGAAACGACCTTTCACTTTTACCTCCCTTAATAGTTCTCCCCACCTTGAGTTTGTGATAAAAATATATGATGAGCATGAAGGGGTGACGCACCAATTGAATAGTCTTTCGCCAGGAGACGAGTTGATTGTTGATGATGTGTGGGGCGCCATTGAATATAAAGGCCCTGGTTACTTCATTGCAGGCGGTGCTGGTATTACGCCCTTTATAGCCATATTCCGGCAGTTGAAAATGGAAAGCAAGGTAGATGGCAATAAGCTTTTTTTCTCCAATAAAACTACCCGAGACATTATTTTAGAAGATGAGTTATATGCAATACTCGGGAAGAACGTCATTCATACGATCACTGATGAGCCAAAAACTGACTATCATTATGGCTTTATAAACGAAGCATTCCTAAAAAAGAATATTGATGACTTTGGCAAGCATTTTTATTTATGCGGACCACCGAAAATGGTGGAAGCCTTACTGGATTGTTTGACAAAGCTCGGCGCAAAGCCTGACGCCGTAATATTTGAAAAATAAATCTTTGTATAGCTGCTGGTAGTGTACATGCGTTTTTAAGCCTAGTTTTGTTTAAAGTACAAGTTTTAAATAAAAGGGGTACTTACAGCTCTGCTAAACAACTTTAAACTGGCTTATAGCAATATAAACAATCGCCGCCTGGGAGGTTATTGTTTGTCCTCAAGTTTATTAATTTGCTCCATTACTCTTTCAACAATGCCATCACAGTAAATGAGGTTAAAGGCATACAAGTCTTGATGAGAATAAAGCTGTTCTATTTCTTTCCGGAGTAAAGCCTTCGCTCTATTTAATCTGACTTTTACATTTATAGCTGTAATGGATAACAAATCAGCTGTTTCCTGAACAGAAAAACCTTCCACTTCTCTTAGTACGAACACCGTTCTAAGAAGCAATGGAAGTGTCTGAATGCTTTTTTCCAACGTATTAGCCAGTTCACGGTTCATCAATATACTTTCCGGCTGATTGACTTGAGGGCTGATTTGCATATAATAATTGTTGGGCTCTCTAATATTTTCTGTAGGAATTTCGTTTTTAAAATACCCATACTTCAACTTGTACAGGCACTTATTAATCATAATTCTTGAAATCCAGGTTTTATAGGACGACCGGCCTTCAAATTTTTTTAATTGGGTAAATGCCGCAATATGCGTATCCTGCATGAGATCTTCGCAATCCTGATGTGTATATCCATAGCTCTTAGCGATGCGATATAATACGGTGTTATACCTGCGAATCAAAACTTCGAATAAAGAAATATGGCCATTCAGCACTTTCTCAATAACGGAGCCGTCGCTGTTAATTTGAACCTCATCAATTAAATCTTTCATGATTTTAATTTTAAGATGCAATTGAATTCTAATTAAGAATGTTTAAGCAATCAAATGCTTTATCACTAATCTATTTCCACTTAAGCTCTATAATAGAGTAGGGTAATGGGCAAAAGGTTACAGAAAAACAAAAAAATGATATCAAAGTAAACATATCCAATGATTCAATTAAGTTGACAACTTTAAAAGATTAGGTTGCTTCTGTAATGTAGTTCATTTAATGAAATAAGTGTCTTGTAGTTAAAAGCAGAGCTTGCTGTTCACTCTTCAGAGGTATTCTAAAAATATTTGATAGATTTTCAGTAGTGCAGGGCAAGAGAAAGGGAATCAACTTTGCAAAAGAAGAGGTGAATAAATGCTGTTGAATAGGCAAACTCTTTTTCTGCTTTCTGATTCCCTGTGGGATGAAGGTAAGACAATTTTGGAGCCGAAAGCACGCAGGCGGAAGAACAGTTTACAAGTGGTGGTGAGCGGCATAATTTACCTCTTGGAGAACGGGTGCAAGTGGGAAGGCCTGCCGCCTCAGTATGGCAATTACAAGAGTGTTTGGTACGATTACCACAAATGGATGGTGTTTGGGGTGTTGGAACGACAGCTCTCGATACTGAATCAGAAGTTGCGGAACGAACAAGGAAGAAAGGCAAAGCCCAGCCTGGTGATTGTAGGCTCACAGTCGGTGAAACCCCCGGCATTCACCGGGGAGGCAGTGGGCTATGACGCCGGCAAGTGGGTCAAGGGCCGAAAGCGGCACCTCGCCACCGATACCCAAGGCAATGTGATGGCCGCAGGCGTAACAGCGGCTTCGGTGCATGATAAAACCGACGCACGGACGTTCCAGGATGATGTAGAAGATTTGGCCACAGTAACGAAAGTAATTGCCGATGGTGCGTTCCAAGGCATTCCGCCTTTTGATGCAAACGGTCGTATCGAGTGGCAGATCGTGGAAAAGAAAGCCACCGGCGGACGGTTCAAGGTGCTGCCCAAGCGATGGATTGTGGAACGCACCTTTGCCTGGCTTCAAAACTTCCGCCGCCTGGCCAAAGATTACGAAAAAACCCGCCACATGGCAAAAGCTATGATCCTCATGAGCGCCATTGTCATAACCCTAAGAAAACTAATAACTTAATTTTAGAAAACCTCTTAGCCGTTCTTGCCAGTTACTTCCCTGATTATGCTGAGAGCTAAAACTACAAAAAGTGTGCTTGAATTGATGCAGATGAACAGCAGTGTCGATAAAAGTTCTTATTGAGCTTTGGTGTTAAAGAGTGTCTTATAGGTATGACTTAGGGTAAATGCGTTTCTAACATTAATACGTGAAGTTGAACACAACAAAGGACGACATTGGGTCAACTTGAAGAAATTAGTTTACTTTTCTTGCTGATCTTAAACAGGTCGTTCACCTCATCTGCAATAAAGAAGGAAGCCGCTTTCAATCTAAAGATCGTCTTTTTGTTATCATGACCTTATTATAGAATATTCAAGGATGATGGCACATGATTCTTTCAAAGACCAAAATGCGACAAATCCAAAATGGCAACAGTAACTTAAGTTAATACAAAACCCTTCTGCATTCATCATTGTTTCTTATGTAAATAAATGATTATATATTCTGGTGGCTCACTTGTTCAATGGGCCTAATTTCGTACATTCAACGTAGGAACAAAAGCTTTGGTCATGCTATTGAAAGTAAACGGTACAACGCATGAAGTAACTGTAGATCCTGGTGTTGAACTACTAACGGTATTGCGCCATCACCTCGACCTCACAGGCAGTAAGTATGGTTGTGGAGAAGGGGTATGTGGCGCCTGCACGGTATTGGTAGATGGCAAGCCTGTCCGCTCCTGCACGGCACCTCTTCGTTCGGTGGAGGGTAAAGAAATCACTACCATTGAAGGTTTGCAAAAAGGAGATCAACTGCATCCCGTGCAGGAAGCTTTTTTGGAAGTGGATCCTTTTCAATGTTCTTATTGTGCATCAGGCATGATCATGTCTGCAGTGGCACTCCTGCAAAATAATCCATCTCCGTCCGAAGAAGCTATTATCAATGCCATGAACGGAAATATCTGCCGCTGCGGAACTTATCCCTATATTATCAATGCTATTAAAAAGGCTTCGAAACCCTAAATAACCTGGCGATGAAGAACAATCATTTGCACCATCCTTTTGAACCCAGTGAACAGGAACTGCCGGCAAAGCCGGATATTCATTTTGGACTGGACCGCAGAAAGTTTTTCCAACTATTCGGTGGAGGTCTTGCGGTTGCTTTTGTGTTGCACGACCTGTTTTCCTTTGCAGGAGAACCGGCAACTACCGTGGACGAAACCCCGGCAGATACGGGGCAGGTAAGTGCCTGGATCCATATTGGAAAAGATGGAATCGTAAGTGTGTACACCGGCAAGGTGGAAGTAGGGCAGAACATACGTACTTCTTTATCGCAGCTGGTAGCAGAAGAACTGGCAGTGCCCATTAATGCGGTTAAAATGATCATGGGGGATACCGACCTGGTGCCTTATGATGCCGGGACCTTTGGAAGCCGTACCACGCCACAAATGGGCACCCAATTGCGAAAGGCAGCTGCTACTGCCAGAGAAGCCTTGCTGCAAATGGCTGCTAAGCGCTGGGATACAGATGTGGCTACACTAAGAGCTAGTGAAGGAATGGTCATTCATGCTACAAGCAACAAAAAAGTGGGCTATGGCGAGCTTACAAATGGACAACAGTTATTGCTGCCCTTAGAAGATAACATCCAGCTTAAGGCGGCTAGGGACTGGAAGGTGGCAGGGAAGACGGTGCGAAAGATCAATGGGCCTTCTTTTGTCACGGGCCGGCATCAATATGTTTCGGATATGAAAATCCCTGGCATGTTGTATGGAAAAATACTGTGGCCACCTTCGTATGGAGCCAGCCTTATTGAGGTGGACCTGGCTGCGGCCAAAGCCCTGCCGGGGGTGATCGTTGTTCAGGATGGTGATTTTGTGGGCGTAGCCGCACCCGATATACTAGTGGCTCAAAAAGCCATAGAAGCTATCAAGGCAAAGTGGGACCAAAAGACAGGACAACCTGATACCACCACTATTTTTGACCACCTGGTAAAGCAGGCAAGAGGAGGCGGCAGAAACACACCTGTTGCAAAAGGCAATGTGGAGGAGGGTTTGGCCGCTGCCGATTTTACACACCATCAAACCTACCAGATTCATTATATAGCCCACGTGCCTCTTGAGCCAAGGGCAGCACTGGCTGAATGGAAAGACGGAAAACTGACGGTATGGACGGGCACACAGCGCCCTTTTGGTGTGCAGGAAAATCTGGCAGAAATATTCAGGGTGCCCAAGGAAAAAGTGCGGGTGATCATGCCGGATACAGGATCGGGTTATGGTGGCAAGCATACGGGTGAAGCAGCCATAGAAGCAGCCCGCCTGGCACTGGCGGCCAGGAAACCGGTGAAGCTGGTATGGACCCGGGAAGAAGAATTCAGCTGGGCTTATTTTAGGCCGGCAGGTGTAATAGAAGTAGCCGCTGGTGTAAAAAAGGATGGAACAATTACGGCCTGGAAATTCCTGAACTACAATTCAGGAGCTGCAGGATTGGCCACGCAGTATAAAACAGGGGCTCAGCAAATAGCACACCTGCCTTCTGACAGCCCGTTGAAACAAGGGTCGTATCGGGGGCTAGCTTCAGTAGCCAATGTGTTTGCCCGTGAGGCACACATGGCCGACCTGGCCCGGCTGGTGAAAATGGATCAACTGCAATTCCGGGTGCAGAATTCCGACGATGCCCGGTTGACGGCCGTGTTGGAAGCCGCGGCCAAAGCCTTTGGCTGGAGTACGGCTTCAAAAGCGGCAGGTCGTGGCTTTGGTATCGCCTGTGGTTTTGAAAAAGGTGGTTACGTGGCTACCTGTGCCGAAGTGGCCATCAACAATTTTAAGGAAGTAAAGGTAATTCGCCTGACACAGGCTTTTGAATGCGGTGCGGTCGTCAATCCTTTGCATGTAGAAAACCAGGTAATGGGTTGTATGGTACAAGGCCTGGGAGGCGCTTTGTTTGAAGCCGTGGATTTTGGAGAGGGTAAGATCCGCAATGGCAAACTTTCTGCTTACAGGGTGCCCCGCTTTAGTGATATGCCTAAAATCGAGATCGTGGTGATCAATCGTAAAGATCTTCCTTCTTCAGGTGCCGGTGAGGCCCCCATCATAGGCGTGGCACCAGCAATTCGAAATGCGATAGTGGATGCGGGTGGACCTGCTTTGCAGGCTTTGCCCCTGGTGCCCAATGGGGTGGTGTAAACAAGTTGCTGCTCTTTGTTGATTTGGATAAATAGCTCTCATCGCATCTCATCCCGGCACGACTGGCGGTAAAGCAGAAGTTTGCAAACTCCTGAAAACTCAAATGGAACAATTATCTACAGCGCAGATCAACCAATTCATTCATGAAGGTTTTGTAGAGGTGGATGAGGCATTTGCACCGGAAATTGCCGAAGAGTGTCGCGCCATTTTATGGAAAGCCACCCAATGCGATCCAGAGAATCCTGCCACCTGGACACAACCGGTGATCCGTATTGGAGAAATGGACCTTGCGCCTTTCCGGCAGGCGGCCAACATGCCGGTGCTGCATAAAGCTTTTGACCAACTGGCCGGAAAAGACAACTGGCTGCCCAGAACAACCTTGGGCTCTTTCCCCATTCGTTTCCCCAGCAAAGTACCAGCAGGCGACACCGGATGGCATGTGGATGCCAGTTTTCCCGGAAAAGATGCGCATAATTATTTAGAATGGCGGGTGAATATCCATTCCAAAGGACGTGCCTTGCTGATGCTGTTTCTTTTTTCGGACGTATCGGAACAGGATGCGCCCACCAGGATCAGGGTCGGTTCTCATTTAGATGTAGCCAAAATTCTGGAACCCGAAGGAGAGAAGGGGCTTTCATTTATGGAGCTAGCGCAAAGGCTTGACAGCCTGCCAGCGCGGGAGGAGGCATTGGCAACAGGCAGGGCCGGAACGGTTTATTTGTGCCATCCTTTTTTGGTGCACGCCGCGCAGGACCACTATGGCACAACGCCTAAATTTATGGCGCAACCACCCCTGCTGACGAAGCAAGACTTTAACATCTATAGGCCCGAAAATGAGTTGTGCCCGGTTGAAAAAGCCATAGTAAAAGGATTGGCTCAATGAGTACTTTATCAGTCGTATGCATTTGCTTCCAGTAGTACTTATGCCAAACCATTTTTCTAACCAAAGCTGTTAAACCTTTCTGTTAGCACGGATTGACAGGGTTGAACTTTTGCTGCTATTAACAGTGCCTGCCTGGTTGCAGGCTATATGGGTTTTTGAAGAACTTTGTCCTGACCCAACAGGCTTTAAACTGATTCACTAACCACCTTTTCAAAACCCCATGCTCCCGCAGTTAATGACCTTTTAGCATTTTTATCATTCGCAGTTTTAGGTATACGGAACAATATTACTTTTGAGCCTGCAGGCAATATCTCTGTTGTGCATAAGACCAGCTATTCATCCATCAGACGCAGCAGTAACAATGGTGCTCCTATTGCCAATACGGAGGACAGGTTGGGCGGCACGTGTGATCATCTGGAAACGCATTGGGACATGATGCACATGGCTTTTTAAAAAGAATGGTTTATCCAGTGATGCTCACGGGGATGGGCCTGCAACCAGCTTAAAACAAAAGAAGAATGATTGAACCAACTAACGCACCTATCGTAGAAGCCCAAATGCTGATCCGGCGGCCGGTGCAGGAGGTTTTTCAGGCATTTATTGATCCGGCCGTAACCACCAACTTTTGGTTTACCCGCTCCAGTGGCCCGCTGGCGGCAGGACAAACCTTAACCTGGGAATGGGAAATGTATGGCGTTGCTGCCAACGTTTTTGTAAAAGAAATTGTTCCCCTTCAAAAGATTGTTACGGAGTGGGGTGAGCCGGTTACCACGGTGGACTACGAGTTTCGAGCCCTTACAGATGATACCACCTATGTAACCATTAAAAACTATGGCTTTCAATTGACCGGTAACGAACTCATTGAAGCCATTAAAGACAACACCGGGGGCTTTACCACCGTATTGGATGGCTTAAAAGCCTGGCTGGAGCACGGTGTCAAACTGAACCTGGTGGCAGACAAGTTTCCGCATATAACCCAGAAGTAGTTAAGTTAGGATCTGTCATCAGCAATGTTTTTCAGTATCATTAAAAGGCAGTTGAGTAAGAGCTTAACTTTTTAAAAAGCCCATGTCTTCATAAACAAGTGCTGTTAAATAAACCGGTATTTACTTCTTCATACTAATCTGTGATTAAACCCGGTAAATAGATTTAACGGCTAATTGAATTCCATTGAACGAAATGGTAAAAAGGAAAACAACTGCGTACCGAGTGCAGGCCTATCCCGGCCTTGAGCCGGGATAGGCCTGCACCAAAGGACACCTAAACAATACGGAGAAGTTTGGCAGCTTTTATCTATATCCAATAACTGCCCATTACAATAAATCTTCTACACTGACCTTTCCGCCTCCTGCCTGGCCGCCATGTTCTCCACCAGCGGGATCAATACGGTAAAATCATGGAGGCTCGCCTGCAGTTGCACATCCGGAAGCCCCAGCAACCGGTATTTCTCCCTTATGTTATTCAATCCGATTCCGGTGGAATCCACTCGACCCTGCTTTTGTTGCAGGTTGTTGGTTACCGACAGCCACCCCTCCTTTGTGCATTCAATGAAAATACGCAAAGGTGCTGCCCGGCTCACGTTGTTGTGCTTTACGGCATTTTCCACCAGCATCTGCAGGGTAAGGGGCGGCAGCAGTGAAGTATAAAACCGCTGCGGAACATCAGCCTGCAAATGAATGGCGGCACCAAACCGCGTTTTCAGCAGGTGGTAGTAGGACTGTATGAACTGCAGTTCCTGTTGCAAGGGTACCAGTTCATCGTCATTGCTCCGTAAAAGGTAGCGGTACACCTGGCTCATTTCCTTTACATAGCGTCCTGCCCCTGCCCGGTCTTCATAAATAAGGCTGGAAAGCGTGTTGATACTGTTGAACAAAAAATGCGGGTTCACCTGTTGCTTCAGGCC
>JAEWAC010000390.1 GCA_023391895.1 Bacteroidota bacterium | reverse complement strand
AACAAGCCGCCCTATCCTTATTTTGGTTATTCCGAAGCCGACGTACAACGGGCAGCGGCAGCCATACAGTCCCTCTCCGGCCAGCACCGCAGTGCCGCCCAAACCGCCCTGCAGTTTGTCTTAAAGCACCCGGCAGTCAATTCGGCGGTGGTGGGCATCCGAACCATGGAGCAGCTGGAAGAAGCGGTGCAGGCCAATGTCACACCCACCCTTACAGACGAAGAAATGCAGATGCTTCAAAAAGCAGTACCCGTATCGTATTACCAGGAGCACCGCTAATGCCTGCACTTCTTTAAAAACCCATATGGACTTTTAAAGAAGTTAGCATGCGCAATGTATGGTCAAAGCTGAAAAAAGAGGGGGAGTGTACAGCGGGCTTATTGGTTCTGTCACAAGAACCAGAAACCGACAGGCCAAAACCTGCCGCAAATGAAGTCTCCACGGGAACATGACATAGAACGCCCATAAAGAAAAGGTGATCCGCCTATAATGATTATGGGAGTTGAGAAGTGCAACAAGAGGCCGTTTCGGGATGGGGCGATACGCCTGCAGGGCAGCTTTTTATTTGCGACCTGACGATACCCTACCGCCAGATCGCAAACGCCCAAGCTGTTAACGTCTGATCTTTACCTGTGCAGCGATCATGCAGCCATAACCGCTGTGGTTACCGCCTGTTATTGTACATGCTGGTTGACCACTTTGGCTAACTCAAACATGGAGATCTGGCTTTTGCCGTTGAAAACCGGTTTCAGCTTTTCATCTGCATTAATCATACGCCGGTTTTTCTTGTCCTGCAGATCATTTTTCTTGATATAATCCCATATTTTTTTAATGATCTCTGTCCGGGGCAAAGGCTTATTGCCTACCACTTCGGCCAAGGTCGGGCTCACGGTAAGTGGGGCCATAAAAGCTGCGTTGGCTTGTCCTCCTGATTTTTTTGCGGCGGCTTTTTTGGGAGCTGCTTTTTTGGCCGCGGTTTTAGGTGCCGCCTTTTTTGCTTCGGCCTTTTTGGGTGCTGCTTTTTTAGGGGCAGCTTTTTTGGTTTCTGTTTTTTTAGATGCTGCTTTGGATGCTTTTGCCATACATTTCAATTATAAAGTGAATATTACAAGTAAGACTGGAGCGTTGATAGCCGTTGAGGTAGCTACCTGCAGTAAATTAAGCTATATATCCTAAATCACATAACATCCTGCCACCTTATTTATCAACGGAATAGTTCAAAACAACAATCATACTAAAACTAAAAAAGATTTGCACCACAAGGCGCCAAAAATGTGGAAAACGCCGGCCAGAAGACAAGCATACAGACTGCACATCCAGGTTCCGGTGAAAGACCGCATCATCCAGACTTAAAGCGGGTTATTGCCAGCATCAGCTCTTTTAAAACCCCATCCATTAAGAGGCTACATCCACCGGTGAAAATCAGGCAGCAACAAACCAAAAAAAACTAACCATTTTGTACTTGCAGGCTAATGTAGAAGAAAAATCACAACAAGGAGATATTCTGTTTGAATGCGCATCATCAAACCCGCAATACAATGGAAGCGGAAGCAGCCAATCCGAAGACTGGCATTCCATAGCAGATTAAACATCCAATTCAGAAGAAGATGCAAACTCCGTCCACCGGTGGATGGGGCACTGCTACGCCTTCAAAGTGCGCAGAGTAATGGAAAAACGGGTTTGCTTTACGGCCGCAATGCTGTGTTGCCAGTCCGTTCTGGCAGGGCCTTGCATCACGTAAAGCGAACGACGCCGCACGGGAAAAGAAAGAAGGGCAGCACGGTTTTGTTGCGCTTTATTGTAGGGGCGCAACCGAAAGGTACAATCGGACAGCAGCGAAATACCGGCAATCAAATCAAAGGGCGGCGCATCCCTGTGCCAGTTGATGACCGCACCCACGGGATACTCGGTCACCAGCAGTTCTGCAAAAGCCGTTTTGCCGAGGGAAAGGTAATGAGCCACTTTTGCTATCAAGGGTTGGAACGCCTCTGGAATGTCCTTACCTCTGGAAAGACTTTGTTTTTCAAAACTCCAGTCATAGCCAAAGCTGGCGACTTTTCGTTTGGCTTCATAACCCTGGAAAACAAAAGTATGAAGGGAGGTTTTCACAACTTCCCGGTACAAATCCGCTTCTTCTTTTTGCGTGATAAAATCCGGCGTGTAAGCAAAACCTTCGGGAAAAACAGGCTCCACAGGAAACAAGGTATTCATCAAACAAAAGCATCATAAAAACATGCCATGTTAAAAAGACCGTTGAATGCGTGATCAAAACGTATTCAAATCCCCATAAAGATTTTCAGCAACCAACCTGCCGGCCCCCCTGGCACCCATTTGCAAGTAACTATCATACAAAATCTACAAAAAAGGTTATCCCGATTCACAACCAGGATAACCTTAAAAAACCCTTTTGATATTAAAGCCAGGATTTCTTTTTCTTATTATTTCCAAACAACCATACGGCCACCAGGGTGGTTACGGCAGCGCCAACGGCCACTTTGGTAATCAAACCTTTCCGGTTATACTTCCACTCGGCCTGCCACCCGCGTTCGGCAAAAACATTGGGCACAATGCCATGTTTCAGGTCGTCTACAATACCTTCCACCATGTTTATCCGGTCGGCCAGTACCAGGGGCACCCAGTGGGCAAAAGTAGATTCACTGTACCTGAAAGCAAACCGGCGAATGGCGCCACTGAGGCCGGACGGAGGTGTGGAGGTGCCAAAGACACGGGTTACGCCCGGCCGTTCAATAGAATGCAACACTTCAATATTGACCGGTTGCTGCGGCGGCCTTTCGTAATTCAGCCGCTCATAGTCCGCCCCGTTCCGCTGCTTCATGGGGTAAGTAGGATCATTTTCGGGATCAAAATCTGCGCCCCAGCCCGGAATGTTATCTTTAGGACGGTTGGCGATTTCCCTGTCTTTATCAGCTTCAAAAGCTTTATTGCGTTCCAATTTTTTTTCCATAACATTTATGTTTAAGCCACGTTGGCGGATGGAGGAATAAGAACCGGTTTGATACAATTGTCCAGTTTAGCCGAAAATATGTGATATCCCTCAGCGACTTCTTCCAGAGGAATGCGGTGAGAAATGATCTCTTTCGGGTTTAACCGGCCCGACATCACATGATCGATCAGGATAGGATGCAGCCGTTTTACCGATGCCTGGTTGGCCCTGAGGGTGAGTCCTTTGTTCACGACGTTACCAATGGGCACCAGCGTATCCAGCGGACCATACACACCTACAATGGAAACAATGCCGCCTTTTTTAACGGAATTGATGGCCCAGTGCAGCGCCGTTGCAGAGCCACCGGTCATCAGCATTTTTCGGCCCAAAAGGGTTTGCATGGTATCGCCTGCCGCCTCGCAACCTACTGCATCAATACAAACATCCGCTCCCAGCCCGCCGGTGGCTTTTTTCAAAAACACCACCGGGTCATTCATCGATCTAAAGTTATAGGCTTCACACTGCGCATAATTTTTTACAAACTCCAGGCGGTACTCCACATGATCAATCACAATAACACGGCCGGCACCAAACAACCAGGCACACTTGGCGGCCATAATGCCTATGGGCCCGGCGCCAAAAATCACCACCGTATCGCCTTTTTGTATGCCGCCCATTTCTGCCGCCTGGTAAGCCGTGGGCACCACATCCGTCAGCAACACGGCATTGTCCAGGTCCATGCCTTCGGGTATAACGGTAGGACCCACATTGGCAAACGGAACCCGTACATATTCTGCCTGACCGCCATCGTACCCGCCCGCTGTGTGCGAATACCCAAAAATGCCACCCACGGCAGTGGCCGCCGGATTGGATTCATGACAGTTGCCAAACAGCTGCTGCTTACAGAAGGGACAGGTGCCGCAGGCAATATTGAAGGGTACCATCACATGGTCTCCCACTTTAAGATTGGTCACCTCTGATCCTACTTCTTCCACCACACCTGTAAACTCATGGCCAAAGGTCATTCCTACCCGGGTATCGGGTACCAAACCGTGGTATAAATGCAGGTCAGATCCGCAAATACAGGAGCGGGTGACCCGCACAATCGCATCCTGCGGATGCAATATTTCGGGCATTGGCCGGTTGCGGTCTGCCCGGACCCGGAAGGGGCCTCGGAAATTCATTGCTAGCATAGTCTTTTTTAATGCTTTTAATAGTTTTAAATAATCCTTCCTGCTGATCAGCTTTTCGCTGCTCAACCAATTGTTGATTACCCCACCGGTGTGGAGCGATAACCATAGGACCTATTGGTTAAAAAAAACGTGCCGAAACAAGATGAGGGTTTGGCAATCAGGGTTATAGATGAACATAAAATGTTTTATATATGCCCCAGCAGAATAAGCCCCTCTTCCGAAAAACATTTTATGAATGACTATAGTCCACTTGACTGCCGGAACGGAAGGCCTTATCTTTAAATAGCTTTTCATGCCCGGCTTGATGCTCCACTTTGCTTATTAAAACGGTCAATAACGCTATGACAGAAAAGGAAAAACACCCGGTCAACTTTGCCGACTGTTATGTACTGACCAACCAAAGATCCCAAACCTTTATTCATGCTTTTTTAGAGCGGTTTGTACCCCGCCGGCAGGAGTACACTTATGTCTATGAAATACCTCAGTTTGCTGACAACCCGGACATCCTGTTTCAGGCAGATGAACAACTGATCGCCTACCTGGAGCAACACCCCAACGAAGTACACGCCATTTACTGGTCCAATCAAGAAGAGGCGCTGCTCAGAGGTGCCATGTGCCTGTTCACCAGCGACGGGCAGATCATTGCCGGTCTTTATTGCGAGACCCGTTATCCTGACACCCGCATTGAAACCGGGTTTTTAAAAGAGCTGATGACATTTTGCAACAGCACCACCGGGCTGATCCTGTACGAAGAACCGGCACCACGGGATACGGCTGCTTTTCTGAAAAGAATACAGGAGCAAAAGCCCCTGTAAGCCGCTGCAGCAAAAAATGAAAGCCTATGCGGGCTACACTATTGGCCTTTTGTGCACGATGGACTTTTGAATAAAATCCCATCGTGCATTTCTTGTGAAAAACCCATATGACTATGGTTTTATCTTCCGGCAGGTAGCGCTTCTTACTTTTTCTCCCCGAAAAAGTAAGCAAAAAGTTCAAGGCCAGCCCGATGGCTCCGCCCGTTTGGCCTTGCCCACGCACAGCAACCCTCACTCCTGAGTGTATCCTTCTTTATGAATTGTAGATAATCTGTAATGTTCCTTCTGATATGGGTTTTTGAAGAAGTTCATATCTTTTTGCGTGCTATGTGGAAATGCTGCAGGCGCTGTATCCCGCTACCCTGTTCCTACAGCAACAAGAGTTCTTAAGTTCATGCGGGATAAGGCGCTGCACCAGGCTGACTGTCCTGCTTTTTTGGTTTTGCCTTTTCACTTTTGCCTTCTGCTTTCAGCCTTTAGCCTTCTTTCTTCAATCTGTGAAATCTGTGATCCAAATCTTGGTCTGCGTCAACATTTATCTTTTTTTACCGGGCCACCTTTACCGCAAATCATACAAACATGAAAAAGAATAGTACACCCGCCAAAGTATTGCTGCTGATGGCAGGTTTTGGTTTTATCAGCGTAGCCCTGCAAGCTTTTTACAACCCGCAACTGGTGATGGACTTTGTACAAACACCCCTGCCCAATGCAAGTGCCCGCAACTCCATCCGTGCCAACTATGGCGGCATGAACATGGCGCTCGGATTGTACATGATGTATGCCGCGTTCAAACAACAGGGATTTGGCCTACTGCTCCTGTCCCTGTTTACCGGTGGATTTTTTATAGGTCGCCTGGCCGGGTTTATGATGGAAGGACCTGCCAATACCTTTGTACACAGTTGGGCCGTATTAGAAGGACTGCTTTGTGTAGGTAGCGTATGGCTGTTGCGCCGCCGGCAGGATGGTCAGTTCAGCGCGGCCCCTGTGGTCTGAAGTGGCATGCTCTTTTTTCCCAAAGGCTTCCTGAACAGAAGCCTTTTTGGTTGGCAGTTACCCACTATCCGGCGCCATAGTTGCAGATGCTTTACATTTATGCAGATTCTGTAAGTTTTGCTATGCAAACAACATCCTTTTTACTATACGGCGCCAATGGTTATACCGGCCGGCTGATACTGGCACTGGCGGCTGAATACGGCCTGCAGCCCATACTGGCCGGTCGCAACGAAGCGGCCATCCGCACCCTGGCTGAACAATACCACCTGCCCTACCGCATTGCCGATTTAAACCACCCGGAACAGTTACAATCCATGCTGGTGGATGTACCGGTGGTACTGCATGCAGCCGGTCCATTTAAATACACCGCCTTTCCCATGATTGAAGCCTGCCTGCAAACCGGCACGCACTACCTGGACATAACCGGAGAACTGGAGGTTTTTGAAATTGCCAAACAATACAATACCGCAGCACAGGAAGCCGGCATTATGGTCATGCCGGGAGTAGGGTTTGACGTAGTGCCCACCGATTGCCTGGCCCTTTTTTTAAAAAACCAATTGCCGGATGCCAACTGGCTGAAGCTGGCTTTTGCTTCTTTGGGCAGCAGCGTATCGCATGGTACGGCACTGACCATGGCAGACGGTTTGGGCGAAGGAGGCGCCGTGCGGGAGTATGGCAAAATTGTAAGAAAACCGCTGGGGCATAAAGGCCGGCGGGTAGACTTTGGCTTCCAGCGCCTGTTTACCATGACCATTCCCTGGGGTGATGTATCAACCGCCTATTTTACCACCGGCATCCGCAACATAGAAGTTTATACCGGCGTAAAGCCTGGCCTGTACGGGCTGCTGAAACTGCAATTTTTATTCAACTGGCTACTGCGTACCCAAAGGGTGCGTAATGCCATAAAAAGGCAGATTGACAGCCGGCCGGCCGGTCCCGGTGAAGAACAGCGGCAGAGCAGCAAAAGCCTGGTTTGGGGCGAAGTAGAAAACCGGCAAGGTAAAAAAATAGAAGCCCGCCTGACCGCACCGGATGGCTATACCCTAACCGCCCACAGCAGTTTGCTGATTGTAAAAAAAGTATTGAACGGCGACCTGATACATGGGTATCAAACACCGGCCCGGGTATACGGCCCCGACCTGGTGCTGGAAGTACCCGGCACCGAACGTTCGGTGAAAAAGCCGGCCGGTAAAAAAGGCACGAACTGAATTGCGGGTCGGTTTTTGCTGATCAGTAACAGAACTGATAAGTGCTAGTATCTACACACAAAACAATTTACATTTTAATAAAACACTACCCCATGCGCACTGTTAAAAACATACTGGAGAGCAAAGCAGTCAAATACAATTCAGTCACGCCCGACACCCTGGTGATTGATGCCCTAAACCTGCTGAATACGGTAGACATGAGCTACCTGCTGGTGATGGAAGACGAAGATTACAAAGGCATTTTCAGCGAGCGGGACTACAGCCGAAATGTGATTTTGAAAGGCCGTGCCAGCAAAGACACCACCGTACAGGAGGTCATGACAACCGACTTGCCGATTGTCAGCCTGGACGACACACTGGAACATTGCATGAATACCATGATCACCAACAAGGCACGCTACCTGCTGGTGTATGATGAGAAGGAAAAATTTGCCGGCGTCATCACCATTCACGACCTGCTGCGCCAGGTGATTGCCAGCAAGGAAGACGCCTTTGACCACACCACTGCCACCCAGTTAATTGACCACGATGAAAAAGGCCGCATTTATTAATTGAGCCCAAAAAGTTGGCGATCCTACACTCAGCGAATTAGTTATTGCCTTAAATAAAAAGCATCCGTTCTGGTTAGTAAAGAACGGATGCTTTTTTTAATAGATGAATGCATTAAGACCGGCCACCACTAGTGCTTCCGCGGCCGGTAGTACCGCCCCGGTTGCCGGCAGACTGGCTGCCCTTGCTGGTGGTACCTTTGGAGGCACTGGTATTGTTACCGGTGCCCCTGCCCGTAGCGGCACCACGGCTTTCGCTGGTACTGCGGGTAGAGCCGGTAGTTCCTTTAGTAGCCCCGGTAGTTCTTGCGGCTGTGGTTTTGCTACCTGCAGTGGAGCCACGCTTGCTGGAGGCCATTTCCATTTCTTCGCGGGGAGCACGCTGACGCGATGTTTCGGTGCTGCTTCTTCCTGTACCACCGGTAGTACCCGTCATGGAGCGGGATGTACCGGAAGTAGCGGCACGCCTGCTGCCGGCTTTTTCAGCCCGTTCGTTCAAGCGGGTTACCGCCAGGCTGGTCAGCCGTTCATCGGCCTCGTATTCCTCGTCCAGGGTTTGCTCCAGCAGGTCAGCCACCTGGGTTAATCCCAGTTCCTGGGCGTAAGCCCTGGCCGTACCATACCCGCAAATTTCATAGTGCTCTACTTTTTGGGCACTGCCGATGATAGCGGCATCCAACACTTCGGGGCTGATGTCTTCCGCCATAATTTTTTCTGCTTCATCAATAATCCCCTCCATGCCCTTGCAGGTCTGGCTGCGTCTAAACAGGCGGGCCAAAAGACCTTTATCTCCTTCGCCGCTACCACCACCTTCCCCAGTCAACAAACGCTGCACCTGGTCCAGGCGGTTGCGATGGTTTTCGGTTATTTTCAGGTGCTGCTGCAAAGCCTGTTTCAACTCGGGATTTTTGGCTTTTTTAATCATGGCCGGCAGGGCCTTAATGATCTGTTCTTCGGCCGAATACAGATCCATGATTTCGTATTTCAGTAAATCTCTGAGGTCATTCATTCTTTCCATGGCAATTATTTTTAATATAGATATAACTATGATAAAAATTATGCCGTGGTAGGCTTTGGATGCATCGGGGCCTGCAAATGTTGAAACCCGCTCCGGATCAGCATTACAGCCTCAGCACCTATCTTCTTTTAAAACCCCATATGCCTCCTTTTCCACCGCTTTAAAAAGGGGTTCACCAGCCGTATTCTATCCTATCAAACTTTCCACCCTTGCTATATGGGTTTTTGAAAAAGTTCAAAACCCCATGCAGTACCTGTTTTTACTTTTTCATTTTACCTTTTTCATTTTCCTCTTCAAAAACCCATAGCGGTTAATTGGCTTTTTCAGGCGATTCCACGTTGAAGAAGTTGTTTTCTTCTTTTTTTCGGAAACCAAAGTTGTAGCGCAGGTTCAAGCCAAAACGCCGGGTATCGCCCTGGCGTACACCGCTGGCATCTATGGCGCCCTGTTGCAGGACAAACTCATTTTTATTGGTGCGCAAAATATCCTGGGCACTAAGGGTAACCGTCAGCTTTTTGTTTAAAAACTGCTGGTTGATGCTCATGTTGAGGGCACCAAATGAACCCAGCTCGTAAAACTGCAACTGGCCTCTGAAACGGGCAAAGCCATTGAGTGTAACCTGCGTGGTGGGTGTTATTTTCAGGTGGTGATAGGTAAAC
>JAEWAC010000351.1 GCA_023391895.1 Bacteroidota bacterium | reverse complement strand
GCGAAAGACCTTCGCTTTTGGTAAACACCCGGGTAAAATAAGCCGGTTCTTCAAAACCCAAACAAGCTGCAATTTCTTTGATGGTAAGAGCGCCGTTGTACAACAACCGTTTGGCCTCCAGCATCAGCCGGTCCCTGATTACATCACCCGCTGTTTTACCGGCATAGCGGTGGACATAGCTGCTTAAGGTACGTGGTGCAACAGCAAGCTGAGAAGCATAAAAACTCACGCCGTGCTGCTGCTGAAAATGATCTTCCACCAGCCGCTTGAACTGCTGAAAAACGGCATAATGCGGGTGCGGCTTTTCGGACAAAGCTTCGGGATGATGGTCTTTTATTTTATATACCTGCAGCAAAAACACTTTCAGGTAAGACACCAGGATCACTTTTGACAATTCGTTTTGCTGCTCATATTCCACCAGCATTTTTTGCATCAGGTCGTTCAACAATTGCACGGCTTCCGCGCTTAGATGCACCACCGGCTGCACATGAATGTTATCAAAAATGTCATACTTCAGCAACAGGTTGTCCGGTGCCGCATCCGCAGCAAAAAACGACTCGCTGAACTTGAGTAGATGGCCCCTAGTAGGTACGTCTTTATAAATGGTATGAATATGACTGGGCTGCAGTAAAAACAAACAAGGCCCTTTAAAAGCATACTCCTTGAAGTCAATGACATGGGTTCCCTGCCCTTCCGTGATCCAGATGATTTCATAATAGGTATGCCGGTGCGGCTCAATACGATTGAACGCTTCTTCCGCGGTATCCTGGTAGGAGGCTATATAAAAATCCCGGTAGTAAGTTTTGGCAAAGCTTTCTTTTTCGGAATAAACAGTTACGGGCTGATGCGGCTTAGTCATAAATGGGTGGAATAGAAATCGCGCAAAAGTAAGAACCGGATGCATAAGCTGCAGGAATGAGCATTTTAATACTTAACTGTTTTCAGCTTTATAAAATCATGTCGTCAATGGTGAACGGTCAATGGTGAATACTCAATCACAATTCTGATAAAAGTTTTGTATCATTAAAAACAGCATAGCCAACTACAGCTGCCAACATCTTCGCATACCCATATGAACTGAAAAAACATCCACACCTAACTGAAATACAACAAGCATAAAAACAGGAGGCATGATAACCATGCCTCCTGTTTTTATGCCTCCTGTTTTTATGCCTTCAGCTTTTTGCCTTCAGCATTTAGCCTTCTGCCTTCAGCCTTTATTCAATCTTAAAACGTAGTCCGCCGTAAATCATCCGGCCGCTGATCGGTCCCCAGATGAGGGATGCATCAAAATATTCACTGAACGGCTGGGAGGCCGCCAGTATGGCATTTTTCTGAAAATAGTTAGACAGGTTTTCGCCACCCACATACACATCCACCGGGAATTTTTTACCTACGGTTTTGCTCACCTGCGCATTCATGGTAACATAACCCGGTGCATAATCGCCCAGCTGGTAAGTCTGTGGATTAGAGTGGGTGGAAGGGATTCTTTTGGAGCTGTTGTAGCTCACGGTGTAATCCAATTTCCAGCCGCTGTTTTCATAACCCAGGTTGGCAAACGTTCGGTGCCGGGCCATTAAGGGCTTTTGCAGCAGTTGCGTACCATAAGTGGTTTTCACATCAAAAAAGCGGTACGCCAGCCGTACATTCAGGCGTTGTACGGGCTCAAAAGAAACCTCGGTCTGAAAGCTGTTGGAAAACGACTTTCCCTGCAGGTTGTAAAAATTAACCTCCCGCGGGTTTTCCAGGTCCACCACTACCTGGTTCTCAAAATCATTGCGGAAATAGTCCAGGCTGAGTGTTGCATTGCGGTTAAACAGGCGCAACTTCTGGTCTACGCTCAGGCCTTTGTTCCAGGATACTTCGGGGTCCAACCCATAAGCTTTGTTATGTGCCGCCATGATATGCACGTCCCTGGAGCTGACCAGCACGCTGTTGTTTTCTGCAAAAATATTGGAGGTTCTTTGTCCCCTGCCGGCACTGGCCCGGAGGGTCGTACCTTTTACCGGCTCGTACCGAACGTTCAGCCGGGGGGTAACAAATGCGCCAAACAGGCTGTTGTGATCGGCACGGATACCCGCTACCACGTCCCACTTTTCGGAAGGGCTGTAGGTATATTCAAAAAAGGCACCTGGCACCACTTCCCTGCGCTGGTAAGCTTGCTGGTTCAGGTCCTCCTGGTATTGATCATACAAAAAGCTCAGGCCGGTCTTAAACTTATGGCTGTTATTACCGATAATAGATTGATAGATCAGGTTGGAATAAAAATTCTTTTGACGCCCGTTGTAGGTGGTTAAACCAAAATACGAGTCCTGCCGGTGATCGATGGCTGATACCTGCAGACCAATGCTTTTGTACTTTTTTTGCGGAAACACATAACCAGCTTTAGCAAAAGCCTCATAGCGGTCGATATCGATATTCACTCCGTACCGGTTCGTCGTCAAGGGGTCTTTGGCCGGATCAAAATCTACCTGTCCGCCTGTTTTTTTATCTTTCAGCAACTTAACCCCCATCTGCACCATCCATCCTTTTCCATCGTCATAACTCCAGCGGTTGATGCCGCTGAACAGGTTGCCGGTGGGCACATCTCGAAAACCATCCTTATTGAAATCCATCTTTTTATTGCCAAAAGCGTCGTGCAGCAGCAAAGCAGTGGACCAACGTCTGCCTATTTTGCGGGACAGGTTCAGGTTCAGGTCGGTTTTTCCAAAGTCATTGACGTACACATTGGCATACAACTGCTCGCTGCTGGCGGGCTTTTTCAATTCCACATTAATCTGGCCGGCAATGCTTTCATAACCGTTGACCACCGAGCCGGTGCCTTTGATCAGCTGGATCGATTCTACCCAGGTACCGGGTACCGAGTTCAGGCCCAACGGCGTTGCCAGCCCTCTGGGACCGGGCAGATTTTCAATGGTCAGCTGGGTATAGTTGCCGGACAGGCCCAGCAACTGGATTTGCTTGGAGCCGGTCACAGCATCGTTAAACGAAACATCTACCGAAGGATTGGTTTCAAAGCTTTCGCTCAGGTTGCAGCAGGCAGCTTTCAGCAACTCCTTTTGGGTCATGATGGCTTTTCTAAAGGGATCATAACTGTTGATGTAGGTAGAAGCCCGAGAGGCCACTACTTTTACTTCGTTCAACTGTTGGCCGGTGGCCAGTACAATTTTGAGTTGCTGTGCCGGGTGCACCAGTATGGTATCGGACTGGTAACCGGAATAGCTGATCACCAGGCGGTTTTGGTTGGCACCGGCCACAAGGGAAAAAACGCCGGACGAATCGGTGGCAGTGCCATTGCCGGTGCCCAGCCATACGACAGTAGCGCCCACCAGCGGATGGAAGTGACCCTTGCGATCTTCTTCCAGCACAACGCCCCGGATGGTAGCTCCAGTTGCCTGGTTCGCATCGCTTACCGGGGCTGTTTCAATTGCTGCTGTGTCAGATGCTTCCTCCTCTGCTTCAGCTTCCAGGTCTCGGTAGAGGCAGCATTCGTGCAAGGCCTTATACGCGGCGTCATCGGCTTTTTTCTTTTCCGTATCGTGCCCCACGGCTGCAATGCGGTTGTTTATTTTATCCAGATTGGTGCGGGAAGGATTATAGGTGAGGGTCAGCATTTTGGTTTCCATATTCCAGTTAGCCTGGGAAACGCCTTTGCCCTGGGCGGCTTCTTCTATGCGTTTTTTACACATGCCGCAAACGCCGGAAACTTTAAAGGAAACAGTGGAATCTTTTTGAGCTGAAGCTGTGGCAGCAGCAAGCAGCATCAGGCTGCTGATGAAAAAGTATAATATAAATGATTTCATTTTCAGATGGGGTTGATGAATAAATAGTATTACAGGCACCTGCCTTTTGGCATGGGCCAGCATGGCACAATACCATTATGCATCAAATTCTGAAAACACAATTTTGAATAAAGAGGGGAAGCGATAGCGGAACAGGCGGCGGCCCGGTAGCCTGTTCGATTACCGGCACCGGTTGCTTGATAAAGAAGACCACCGGACCTGCTTCGGGGGCAGGCGCCTTTATTTCTTTGGCCGATTGCACCCACTGTGCAGCCGGCTCCTGGTCTGCTTTAAGCTTTAACTCAATTTGTTTACTGTTGCAGCAAGGGCCAGGTTTATCTTCCGAATCCTTGGAACAGCCATATTGGTGCACGGCAGAAAAAGTAATATCATCCAGCTGCCCGCAGCAGTAGTGCAGGTGTACGCTCATGCCCGTTGAGGACAGCCCATACACCAGCAGTAAAAGGATGATGAAATACTTTTTCATAAACAGTGCAAAGATATTAGCTCTTCTGAATGCCCGAATTGATTTTACTCAATTTTAGTATTTACCTACCCAACCGGCTTTACTTACCGGCAACACTTTTTTACCGGAAACAAAAAAGAAAATATTCTTCTGATCCACTTCATAAGGATGTTTTTTTAATTACCAGGCATGCTCCAGGCCGCAGGCGTTGTACGTTCAGTTTTAACCACATCCCCTTTATACCAGTCGGGACTATAGTGTACAAAAAAAGCCAGCCAGATGGTGCGGGACAAACGCATCAGTGCCGGTTGTAAAATAATCAGCAAGGCAGCATTGACCCCCATCCACCAGAAAAAGCGGCTGTCGGACAAGGAAAAGCCAATCAGGACCCACCAGGCTATAAAGCTGGCTACGCAAATCGCTATCGACAGGGCATAGCTAACATAACCGGTGCCGTAATAAAAGCCTACCTCCATATCCAGCGGTTGCTGACAAACTGGGCAAGCGTCATTCATATCCATAGCCCCCTTCATTCGATAGGCACTGCTATGGACATACAGTTTGCCCCGGCGGCAGCGGGGACATTTATTTTGCAGTACACTGAGTACTAAATTGGGTTTATGATGTTTGGCCTGAGCACACATATCAATATATATTAAGATTGTATAAATTGTTTTCTGAAATCTTCGGGTGTCACACCCTCATATTTTTTAAAAAAGCGGTTAAAGTAGGAATTGTCCTGGAACTGCAGCTCATAAGCTATTTCCGACACATTCATATCCGCATTGGTCAGCAAACGCTTGGCCTCCAGCAGCACCCGGTCTCGGATGATCTCACCGGCGGTTTTACCCAGCAGGTCCTGGCACAAGGCGTTTAAATGATTAGGGGTGATATAAAGCAGTTCCGCATAGGCTTTGGGCAGCCGGAGCGACCTGAAGTTCTGTTCAATCAACCGTTGAAAATGTTTAAGCAACAGCAACTTTTGCTGCGGCGCTTTCTTTTTTCCCTGGCGTACGCAGGAGCGCTCCACCAGGATAAACAGCTCCAGCAACCGGAGGCGCACTACATCCATGGAAAACTCCACCCCCGCTTCTGCTTCTTTTATGATGGCCTCCAGTAAAAAGGCCGCCTGTTGCTGTACGTCGGCCGGCAGCTGGCACACCCCTTTGGAACTGCTGCCCCCAAAAAAACTGAACTGCTCCAGGTAAGCCGGGTTTTGCAGAAATGTTTTGAAAAAGCTATCTGCAAAATGGACCAGGTAACCATCTGCTTCTTTTTCGAAATGCCAGCTGTGCACCTGTCCCGGTATCATAAAATAGATCTGCCCCGGCTTGACAGCAAACCGCTCAAAATCGATGGTATGCCAGCCGGCCCCTTTTGTAAACAAAACTAAATGATAGAAAGAGTGCCGGTGCGGCAGGTGCAGGTTTTGATAATGCTTTTTCAGATAGGCACCAAAGTGCTCCGCCAGCAAATCCTGCTGTGGATTGCGGCTATTGCTAATGG
>JAEWAC010000337.1 GCA_023391895.1 Bacteroidota bacterium | reverse complement strand
CTGAATCCTTATTTGCCTTTCCGTAGCCGCCAACCAAAAGGTTAAAGCAGCTTTAGGATGCGCCGCTATTTCTTTCCCTTTCCGGGAGAGCAGGGGACCGGTAATCACAAAAGCTTCTTCCTTTACTTCTTTCAAAGCTACAAAGCGGGCGTTGGGATAACCATCGGTACCCAAAGTGGATAAACAACAGGCTGAGGGAACAGGGGAGGTGGAAAGCCGCAGCTCTTCTCGGTGCCATTCCTGAAATAAGCTAATCGGGTTCATTTGTTCAAAAGGTTATACTGCTGTAACGAATGGGTTCATTGCACATGGCTAATGTAAGGCATGATCAACATCTTTTATTTAAATACGATACAACTACAAAAAAAAATCTGCTACCGGATCTTCTGCTCGATACTTCTTTCACTTTTATTTTATGGACTACAACAGGTTAAATATACTGTTACGAAATATTGGATTTAACCATAGAATAGAGGATGAACCAATTTGTTTTCAACAGTTGAAAGCCTAAAAATAAAAAAAAACTGTTCCGCATATGAAACTAAGGGTATTCTCCACTTTTTAAAAAGCCCATATAGAACCAACAACTGTTATTGCCTGCCGTCCAACAATTATGGACTAAAATTTGCAGCCTCATCACCGTCAACCCGTGCCGATGCAGAATATTTACCTTCTCATACAAAATGAGCTAGAAACAGGACCTTATACTTTGGAGGAACTGCTGCAGCTTCCGCTACAAGCAAAGGACCTGGTATGGGTGATCGGGCAGAGCGAAGACTGGCTGCCGCCGCTGAAAATACCGGCACTGCAGCCTTACCTGGTCCAAACCGAAGGAGGTCTGGAGGTAAAGCAGGAAGTGCTGGCGGCCATACAAGCAAATCGTTTTATTGGTCATATATCCGGGGTGCCTTTCATTGCCGTGGGCAGTCAAAGGGCCGCTCCCAGTTTTCTGGATACCAAAGTGCTGAAACTGGCTGATGAACGCCATCTCTTAACCGATCATGATACAAAAGCATTGCCGAACTACCAGCAGGCCCAGGCTGGCCTGCCACCGGTAGAACCACCAAAAGAACGCCTTTTAACCGGCAGTTCCTCAAAGCCAGAAGCAACACCGCCACCTGCAGCCGGCGCCTTGCAACAACCAGAAGAAGATGAGGAGGAAGGTGGTTTTTTAAATAAAAAGCGTCACCTGGTAGGTGCCCTGGTGGCATTGTTTCTTTTTTTCGGCTGGCTGATCTACCGCCATCAGCAAACAGCAGTAGCACCGTCAAACGCATACACTACGACCGTAGCACAACAAGGGCCTGGTTTAATTCCTGCCAGCGAAGCTATACCGGCAGCACAAAAGGCGGAGGCAACATCAGACCAACTCAAATCTTTCAAGAACCCATATGCCGATTCTGTTGACTTTGACCAAAGGCTACCGGTAGATTTGTACCTGGATTCGGTGCAAAGGGTAGTGGCGGAGCAGGATGAAGCACAAATGACGTATGCTATACCCATCACCCGGCCCCGCAAATACCCCAAAAACAGTCAAAGGTCCTATGCCCAAACAACTACCTCAGGTCCGGTAAAACAGCAGCCTGCCCGGCCGATCTCTTTGCACCAGCAGGTGAGCTTACAAAGTCGCTATCTGCGCGATGGTAAAAAGCAAAAACTCTCGGGCGTGGAGGTGATGGTAAAAAACAACAGCCGCGAACTGCTGGAAACCGTAAGTGTAGATGTGTTTTATTACAAAAAAGGACAAAAGCTTTTTGAAAAGGAAACGGTATTCTTCAACAACGTATACCCCCATCAAACCCAAACGGTATCCATACCCGCCCATAAAAAAGCCATCTCTGCCCGTTTTCAGTTAGGGGCCGTTACGGCAGCCGCAAAAAGGTAAGCTTTGATATTTCCCTTTTTGTGTTTACAGCTGATTGATGATTTTGACCATGGTCTGAAACGCCAGGTTGGGATTCGCCGACTGGTTGATGGTTCCCGTGATAAAGACATTCCTAGCCGGAATCCAAAATCCAAACGAACCGGTTGACCCTGCATGCCCAATCATAGGCGGAAAAGGCTTGAACGGTGATAAGATCCGTGGAATATAAAACTGCTGCATGCCTTTGCCGTACTTAAAAGGGAAGAAAACCGGGTTCCATTGTGCTTCCTCCTGCAATTGTTCTTTTGGATAAAAATAACCGTCAAAAAAAGCTTTTAAAAAAGTCATCTGGTCACGGGCAGTGGAAACAATATCATACCCGGAGGAGGCCAGGTATCTGGGCAGGCTGACCCGCTTTTCTTTAAAGTAAACGGGCGTATAGGTTCTTTCTTCACCCGGACTGAGCACATAGGTATGGCGTAAACCTAACTGGTTAAAAAGGCTAGTTAGAAGTTTATCAATGGTTTGACCGGTTACCGTTTCCAGCACTTTAGCCAAAAGCCTGAAGTTGGTATTGGTATAGTTGGCTTTTCCCCTTTGGCCGGGCCTGAACAGGGGCTTCATTTGCTTTACCTGCGCAACCACCTGTTCTGCAGACCACTCCTGTTCCTTGCTTTGCAGCACGTCCATTAGTTTAGGCGCTGCCGGCCGCTTGCCAATCAGGTAGCAGGGAAGCCCGGAGGTTTGCGTAAGAAGATGGTTTACGGTAATGTCTTTGGAGTAATCCTTTCCGTGATAAATATGCAGTCCCTCCATCCATTCGGCAGGAAGATATGGGGTGATCTTGTCGGGAAGCTGCAATTGGTTTTCCCGGCACAAGCGGAGGGTAATGGCCGCCATAAAAAGCTTGTTGATGCTGGCAATATAATAGGGGCCGTCCGGTTCGATGTTGCCCGAAGCACTGGTTACATCAAGGGTGTTGTCTAAAGAGGTGACATGGAAAACCGCACCCTGGATGTCTTTTGGGCGGCTGCTTATGCAACAATTTTATCAAGCGCGGACTGGTTTAATTGATACATGTTCTTACAGGCAGTTGTGGGATGTGGCTGTTAATGGGGCGCAAAGATAATTTTAAGTGTAGCAATAAAACAGCCTTCCTTTATGTAAGGTTTTACGCCTGGCTTTTATTAGCGGATGTAATAAAAGGTTTTGGTTATTGAATGGCCGGTATATCCTCTTTATGGTGAAAGATCATTTTTCCTTTGGTCCGGCCAATCGTCATTATTTCATCGGCACCGGCGGAGGCGCCGCCTATTCTTAAAACAGCGTCGCAATGATCAATCAGCCGGATGGCGACGGGGTGAAAAATTTCATTAAAAATGGCATCTCCTGTTTTTTGGGATCCGGCTGCTTCTATCAATGGTAATGCAAACCATTCGCCCAGTACGGGCAGGTGCCCCATTCGGTATAACTCCAGGGCCGTGTCGGTCATGGCTTTTACATGAGCGGCAATCAAATCCGGGTTGTCATTAGTGCCGGAGCGGTAGGGGCCTGCAACCAGTATCATCAGCGGTTTTGTAGTGGACATTATAAAATGTTGTGAAGTTTAATGTATTGCATCAGCATAATGGTTTTGGCGTCTTTGATATCCCCCTGCCGGATCATGTCCATAGCCTGGTCAATGGGTATTTCCAAAACCTCAATATTTTCTTCTTCCTGCTCCACTCCGCCACCTTCGGTTACTTTCATCGACGACGAATATTCGGCAATGAAGAAGTGCAGGATTTCCGTTACAGATCCGGGTGACATGTAAGCTTCAAATATCTTTCTGACTTCTGTTACCTGGTACCCGGTTTCTTCTTCTGTTTCACGCCTGATGCAGTCTTCGGGATGGTCTTTGTCCAGCAAACCTGCACAGGCTTCTATCAGCATGCCGGTTTCATTACCGTTTATAAAGGTCGGCAGCCTGAACTGCCGGGTAAGTATAACCGTCTTTTGCTCCTTGTTGTAAAGCAGGATGGTAGCACCGTTGCCTCTGTCATATGCCTCCCGGCTTTGTATTTGCCGGCTGCCGTCTTTTTTCAAATACTCATAGGTAACCTTTCTTAGCACGTACCAGTTATCGGACAGCACTTTACTTTCTAAAATCTTTATGTTGTCAATCATTTGAGGCTTGTATTTTATATAATTCAGTAAGTGAAGAGAAAACGTGCATATGGGGTTTTGAACGTTTTGGTGTTTAAACCTTGCCGAAACAAAATAGGTATTCTTTGTTGGGAAACAAATGCAAAGGCCATAGACGTTGAACTTCTTACAGGCTGATTTGGTTTTACTGTTCGATTTACTTTCTAATGTTTTTTCTTTTGCGACGCGTTCAATACACCAAACTTCTTGTTCTTTGTATCCAGCAGTAGCCTGTAATGAATGAAAAGTTTATTGCCTGTCATGCCGCCGATGCCCATTTTCATCATCTGGTCAATCTGGGTGCTCGTGGCGCCTTCAATATAAGTCACCTTGCCGATCGGCAATTTTTGGCCGGCCATCACTATACTGTCTGTTGAAGGGGCGGTAAAGGCCGTCAAAGTTCTGTCCCATGATTTTACCCCGTATGGCCGTGACTTTGTGTTGGGTACCGCTAGCGATGCAAAGGTGGTTTTGTCTGTTAAAAGCTCAAAGGCACTGGAGCCGGTATCAAAAAAGAGGAACGTTGTTTTTTCTTTAATAACTGACGGTAGCAATACGCTTCTGCCCGCATAAACAAAATCGGATAGTATGGTGTCCTGCTTTAGTTTTGAAGGAATTTCCGGTCCTAAAATGATTTTTCTTCGGGGATAATCGATCAATATCATTTTTCCATCAATAAAATCAGCTCCTATGGTCCCGATGATTTCCATTCCTTTTTCATGCAGCCCTTCTGGTTGGATACTGCCCATTTCCTTTACCATCATCTCTTTTGCGAATACCGGCATTCGTCCCA
>JAEWAC010000322.1 GCA_023391895.1 Bacteroidota bacterium | reverse complement strand
CTGCTGTACACATTCAAGTATTTGAACTTGCGCATGACCGAAAACCGGGGCGCTAATTCATTCTTAAAATTTCGCTGGCGCTCCGGTTGGGGTTGTGGTGCCAGTCTTAAAAATTTTAGTTTCATCTGGTTGATACTGGTACCTGCGGTAAACGTCCAGTCCTGCAGGTCCAGGGCTGCCTGTGCAAAAACAAAGGCTTGCCGGTTGGATATTTCATCCAGGGTTTGCAAACTATCGGGCTGGCCGCTTTTATTTTGATGAATACTGACCGTTGAAAAACCCTGCTGGATTTCAGCACCCGCATTAACGGAAAGAGAAGATGCCGCCATGGCTTTTTGAAAGTTAAAAACGGTGCGGCCACCTACATGGGGTTCTTTGCTGTTACCATAATTACGGATCGCGGGATTTTTCAATTCGGTAAAAGCACCATATACCGCTGTTTTGTTGTTCAGGTAGGTGGTGATGGGTTGGGTATAACTGGCGCCTGCTAAAAATGTTTTCTGGTAAATGGCTGCCTGTGCTGCTGATGCACTGGGAAAAACTGCGGTGCCGGGTCTGGCCATGCGGGGGTTGGTGTTGTGCTCCGCTAGCGTTAAAGCGCCGGGTGTTTGGTAATACAGATCGCCATACAAAAAAGTAGTTTTTAATGCCCGGTCGCCATCAAATGAAAACAGACCATTCCAGCTGAATACATCCCGCCGCATTTCGCTGTGGTCCCGGTAACCATTACTCTGTTGGTGTTGAAAGCCTATGGTGCTTTTGGCTGTTTCATTTCCGGTAGTGATGGCGCCATACAGGTTGTGGTGGGCATAGCTGCCGGCGGTATATTCACCAGTAAAGCCGGCTGGTGCCTGCCTGTCCATACCTTCTATTAACAACACGCCACCGGTGCCTGCACCATACAAACTGCTGCCGGGACCTTTTATGATTTCCATGGATTGAAAGTTGTAATAACCCAGCTGGTTCAGGTAGGTTTGTCCACCGGGATCGGTAAACGGCAGGTCGTTGTAATAAACCTTTACATTCCGCACACCAAAAGGCGAGCGGGCTGAACTGCCGCGGATGTTGAAGCGGTAGCTGCCGGGCGACCGCTCTTCCATACGAACACCGGGTGCTGTGTTGACGGCCAAAACCACAGAAGCCGGACTAAAACGCTCCAGTGCCACCGGGCTGATATAACTCACAGCTGCCGGCACATCCCTTAACCTTTTGTTTTGTTCATAAGCATTTACCACTACCGAGTCCAGTTGCAGAACAGGCATCGTATCTGTTGCCTGTGCAAGAGAAGTGTGAGACCAAAAGAGGAAAGCAAAAAGGAAAAAAGCAACCATTTTTTTCAAAGCTCCATGTTTTAACTGATGTGGCATAATAACTGCAAGTAAGTAAGATATCCATTTTGTTAACAAAAAAATATTATACCATGTCAGGAAGAGGAGACAACAATAAAAGTGGTAGTGCCGGACGTGGCGCCAGCAACCAGAGCAATCAGCCCATGGAGAAGGCTGGTAAAAAATCGAATCACAACAAACAGGCAGAAGGCGGCCAGCGTTCCGAGCCACAACCCAAGCAACAGGATCAGTCGAGCAACAGAAACACAAGCACAAATAGGTAACGTAGCCAACAACCTGCGTTATGCATAAAGCTGTCTTTAGGGGCAGCTTTATTGTTTTGAACCCTGTTCTGTTGAGGCGTGGAATATTAATTGTAATAATGCAAGGGATAAAAACTTCGGATACTCCTTGAAATTTGTAGCCATTTCAGATACCCATTGCCGGCATAGCAGTTTAAAACTTCCCAAGGCAGATGTGCTGATACACGCCGGTGATGTTTCTTACAGGGGAGAAAAATCAGAGGTGGAAGATTTTTTGCATTGGATGGATTCGTTGAATTACCGCTATAAAATTTTCATTGCCGGCAATCATGACTTTTATCTGGAGAAACAACCGGCTGCCGCTATTACTCAACTATTGCCTAAAAATGTTTTTTATTTAAACGATAGCGGTTTGGTGATAGAGGGCCTCAATATTTGGGGTTCGCCGGTGACGCCCTGGTTTTTCAACTGGGCCTTTAACCGTTTCCGGGGCACCTCCATCAACCGCCACTGGAAAATGATTCCGCCCAATACCGATGTGTTAATTACCCATGGTCCTCCGTTTGGTATACTGGATACGGTTATCAATGGCAGAAACGTCGGTGATAAAGACCTGCTGAAAAAGGTACTGGAAATAAAACCCAAAGTACATGTGTATGGTCATATTCACGAAGGCTATGGTGTGACCAAAAAAGGCATTACCAAATTCATCAATGCCTGTGTGCTTAACGAATCTTACGAACTGGTCAATCCTCCGGTAGTGTTTGAGGTATAAGTAAAATGGATTAATGACTTTTGCTTTGTCTATACAAAAAGGTTTTGGACGTAAAAGCAAAAGATATATATAGGAAAGATCAAATGTATCACGAAGCTCATATAGCTTTTTGAAAGTTTTGCAGATGAGTTTAGGTGCTTTCTGATCACGCTTTCTGCCTTAATGCCTGAACCTAAACCCTTTAAAAACCCATATGGTTGTTGTTTTAACTGTTTTTAACTTTTGCGCATATAAGAAACCCTTACCTTAGGCCCATTATGACAGTAGAACAAATTGAAAAGTTTTTAGACGCCGAAACCATCCATCAACATAAAGCCATTCGTTTTGAATTTAAAAAAAGAGATCCGATTCGTGGCCTGATTGTAAAAGGTCGTGATTATGATGATCTGAAGGCCAAAAATTTCTGGCGTATTGTAACTCAGACGCACCTGGCGGAGTGGCACAAATCAAAAAACATCAATCTGGCAAAAATCTTCAGCGGTACCGATTTTTCCAAGCTATCGCTGGTAAATGCCAAGGTAGAGCAATAAAGGGTTAACCACCGGCTGGCCTGAATGCTGCTAAAGTGATGGGCTCCATCATTACTGTCCTTTTGTTGTCATTATTTTCTGAATGATTTTTTCCGCATGCTCCCGCGAGTTTTCAATAAACAACCGGTGCGTGTTCATGCCGCCGCAAATAACACCGGCCAGGTAAATGTTTTTTTGGTTGGTTTCGTGTGTTTCCTCGCTGTAAGTAGGTTTCAATACGGCATCATCGCTCAAATGAATACCCATCTTTTTTAAAAACGACAGGTTGGGCTGGTAACCGGTCATGGCTATCACCCAGTCGTTTTCAAGGGCAATCGGCCCTTCGGGTGTCTGCAGGTCTACCTCGTGCTCCCGTATGGCGGCTACGCTGGAGTTGAAATAAGCCTTGATCGAACCTTCTTTGATGCGGTTTTCTATATCGGGCCGCACCCAATATTTAACGCGTTGCCCAATCTCAGGCCCGCGAATCACCATGGTTACTTCTGCTCCTTTGCGCCAGGTTTCCAAAGCTGCATCCACGGCGGAGTTCATGGCACCAACTACTAGTACTTTCTGAAAAGCATAAAAATGGGGGTCTTTGTAATAATGCCGCACCTTAGTCAACTCTTCACCAGGTACATTCAATAAATAAGGTATATCATAAAAGCCCGTAGCAATAATAATGTGGGTAGCCGTGTAGGTACTTCTGTTGGTGATGACCTCGTAGTCATCATGATCAGGTTGCACATGGAGCACCTCTTCAAACAAATGAATCTTTACCTTGTTGTCTTGCGCCACCCGCCGGTAGTATTCCAGGGCCTCATTACGCGTAGGCTTGGGGTTGTTGGATACAAATGGTACGCCGCCAATCTCCAGCCGCTCCGAAGTAGAAAAAAAGGTCATGTTGACCGGGTAGTTGTACAACGAGTTAACAAGGGTGCCTTTTTCCAGAATCAGATAGTCAATGCCTGCTTTTTGCGCTTCCAGTGCACAAGCCAGACCAATGGGACCACCTCCTATGATAATTAAAGAATAATGTTGCATTAACTTTTCTTCCTTTTTTGCAAATGTAATCCCTGCTGCAGGTTTGATGCCATTTTGCTGTCGCAGCAAAATAATGAAACCTCCCATTGAATTGGTATATTCATGGCAACAATGTCGTTAACGGTTGGGATTATATTTGTCGTTGTGTTTGTTGCGCTCTTTCTTTTGCTTTTTTATGGCTCGGAAAGAAAAGTACAAACTTTTGTATTGCCCGAAAGCTACCGGGTCCTCCTGCAGCAATATGTTGCGTTTTATAATAATTTAAACAATGAAGGAAAAAAGGAATTTGAGCAACGTATGCAAAAATTCCTGTCGCAGGTTCGTATAACCGGTGTAGGCGCCGAGGTACAGGATATAGACCATGTTTTGATAGCCGCCAGCGCCATTATTCCCATTTTTGCGTTCAAGGACTGGGAGTATCCCAACCTGAATGAAGTGTTGCTGTATCCCAATGCGTTTAATGAAGAATTTGTTTTTACTGCCAGCGATCGTATTTATGGAGGCATGGTAGGATGGGGCGTGCTGCAGAACCAGATGCTGCTGTCGCAGCAGGACCTGAGGTCCGGCTTTTTGTATGGTGAAAGCAGCCTTAATACGGGCATCCATGAATTTGTACACCTGATCGATAAAACGGACGGGGCTACCGACGGTATTCCGGAAAATATCATGGACAAGCAATTTGTCGTGCCCTGGCTGGACCTGATGCAGAAAGAAATACAAAAGATCCTGGAAGGACAATCTGCTATTCATCCCTATGGTGCTACCAACCAGGCTGAGTTTTTTGCGGTGGCATCCGAATATTTTTTCGAACGCCCGGGTTTGCTGCAAAGCCATCATCCGGAACTGTTTGCCATGCTGGAGCAAATATTCAAGCCTCAACAGCAATCATTAAATGCTGCAAAAAACAAAGAAAGCTGAAGGGGTGTTACTTCAAGGCATCCAGCACGTTTTTCACCATTCCATCCAACGCATTGTTTTCGATCCAGCGCACCACCATCACCAGTTCGTGTTCGGGATCTACATATACGGCGTTGGTGCCATTGCCCAGGTGTACAAAGGCGGAGGCCGGTGCACTGGGTAACAGCTTTTTATCGGTGTTCAAATAAAAGTTCATATATCCATAGGTAGGTTGTGCTGCGGTAGGGGTGAGTGCCTGTTGCATCCATTGCTGCGTAACCAGTTGCTTGCCATTCCAGGCACCTTTATGCAGGGTCAACAAGCCAAAGCGGGCCAAATCGTAGGCATTGATGAACATGCCGCCGCCCCAGTGTCCGCCGCCACTAACGGCTTGTACCGGTTGTCCGTCCATGACAATCCAGGCATTGCGGTAACCATACCAGCGCCAGGTAGGAGAGGCGCCAATAGGGTCCATGATATTTTCTTTCAGCACCTGCGGCAGCGGTTTGCGCCACACACAGGTAGCCGCCAGCGCCAGCGCATTGACCCGTACATCGTTGTATTCAAACACACTGCCGGGGGCTGTTCTTTTGCGGTGCTGCCAGTTGCGGTTATTGGAGTCCGGCCGGTCCGCCCAATCCGGTTTGCCCCAGAGGGTGCCTTCCCAATCGCTGGTTTGGCGCAGCAGCACCTCCCAAGTAATGGTTTTATTATGCGGTGAGGCAAATGGAGTTAACAGCTGTGTCGTGCCTAGTGCCTCTGCGGTACGCTGTGCCAGGGGGTTGTATACTTCAATAGGAGCTATATAGCGGTAGACCGTATCCTCCACATTCTGTATCAGGTCTTTGTCCACCGCCAGTCCCACCACGGTAGATAAAAAACTTTTGGTAACGCTGTGCGTCATGTCCACTTTCGACGGATCACCCCAGCTGGCTACAATATAGCCTTTATGAATAATGAGGCCGGTAGCATCGCCGCGTTCTGCAAACGGACCAATGCCTTCTCCAAAAGGTTCCTTCCCAAAGGTCATGGCCTGCGCCAGTTCCATATCGCGGGGTGCTTTGCTTTCATGCGTTAGGGCAAACTGAATGGCTTTCTGAAGTTGAGCCGAATCCAAACCGGTGGCGCCAGGCGAGCGACGCTCCCAGGCATGTGCCGGCGGAAAATATTCTTTTGTGCTTTTCTTGGGTGCTTTGGATTGGGCCAGTACAAAGGGCTGCCAGGCAAAAAGGGCAAGGACAACAAAGAGTTTCATCATGCAATAAAGTTATTGAAACCGCTTACTTGAAGTTCATGAGATTTTGTATGAAAACCGGTTGGGCTCAGGTATAAATTCTGGAACCTTTCAACACGGCAATGGGAGAACCCTCGGCCAGGAAAATCGAACGGGGCGATTGTGACAAGGCTTCTGCAAACGGCTGCCCGTAAAGCTGGGCGGTGCTGCACTTCACCTCAAAACTTTGTACGTTATGGATGTTCCATTGCGGGTGATCTACCTGGTAAACGCCGGTGCACCGGTCGCTCACTAACGTATAGCCCCAGTAATGTTCGGTAATGAATTCTTCTTCGGAGCACGGCTGTAATGGAATCGCTTGTTGATCCGCCACAGCTTTTAAATAATTCCATTCAGTTCCAACCTTCCAGTAATACTCCACTTTCAGGTTGTCGCCTTCCCTTTGCCATACATGCTTCATGGGGTGGGTGGCATATTTTTCCTTGTATAGGGTGTTGGCTACAAAAGTGATCATGCGCCTGGGTACAATTTCTTTCATAAACACCACGCCCCGTTTCCACCGGTTACCTTCTTTGTAGCGTACATAAAAGCGCAGGTTCACCTCTTCAAACGTGCGGTGAAAAGGAAAAGCAATGCCGCCCACTCTGGTATTGGTAAATAAAAAGCCCACCAGGCTTACATAGTGCACGCCATTGAAGGTGTCCAGTTCGGTATGGCAGGGCACATAGGTTTTTAAAACAGCAGGATCAATGCTATAGTTGGCCATCAGCAGGTGGCGCCATTCGGCGGTAAGAAAGGTTTGCGACATAGGTATTTCAAAGATAAGGAGACCTCACCCTTGATCCCTCTCCTGAAGGAGCGGGAGGCCGGGCAAGTTGTTTTCATTTCAGCTGTAGAATTGACCTATGGACTTTTGAATGTTTGTTCAACTTTAGTTGACAGTTGATAGATGACAGTTGACAGCAGGGAATGTCTTTCAAAAACCCATATGGCTCCTCCATCTGTGAATTCCATTAAAAATTCATGCAACCCGAGATCTAACTGCTTCAAAAATCCATTCTCACCCAATCAACTATCCAACCACTCAACTTTTTCAAAACCCTATATGTTTAAAGATCTGTGTAATCCTTTTTCAAATCTGTGGAATCTGTGATCCAACCCGTGAACGATCAACCTTAGACCTTAAACCTTAAACTCCCTCATTCCTCGCCTGTTCGGCTATCAATTTAATGGAGTAACTTAGCGACGCTTAAAAATGCTATATGGACAAAACAGTTTACATTGTTGCTGCGGTACGCACCCCTGTGGGAAGCTTTGGCGGTGCGTTAAAAGACGTGCCCGCTACCCGGCTGGGCGCCACCGCCATTAAAGCCGCTATTGAAAAAGCCGGCATCAGCCCTCACCAGGTGGATGAAGTGCTGATGGGCTGCGTGATACAATCCAATTTAGGGCAGGCGCCGGCCCGCCAGGCGGCCAAGTACGCCGGTCTCCCCGATAAAGTCATCTGCACTACCGTCAATAAAGTGTGCGCCAGTGGCATGAAAGCCATTACACAGGGTGCCCAAAGCATACTGCTGGGCGATGCCGATGTGGTGGTGGCCGGCGGCATGGAAAATATGAGTGCCGTGCCTTTTTACATCGAAAACCTGCGCTGGGGTAATAAATATGGCAGCACTTCGTTGATAGATGGATTGCAGAAAGACGGGCTGACTGATTGCTACAGCACTTTTGCCATGGGTTGCGCCGCCGATGTATGCGCTGCGGAAAACAAGATCAGCCGGGAGGAGCAGGATGCCTTTGCGGTGGAAAGCTACCAGCGCAGCCAGAAGGCCTGGGAGTCCGGAAAGTTTGCAGAAGAAGTGGTGCCGGTAACCATTGCATCAAAAAAAGGCGATGTATCCATAGAGCAGGACGAAGAACCCTGGAATGTAAAGTTTGATAAAATAGCCTCCCTGAAGCCTGCCTTTGGTAAAGAAGGTACGGTTACGGCCGCCAATGCCAGCACCATGAACGATGGCGCGGCTGCCGTGGTGCTGATGAGCAAGGAAAAGGCGGAGGAACTGGGCATTAAACCCATTGCTGTTTTACGCAGCTATGCCGATGCGGAGCAGGAGCCGGAATGGTTTACCACCACACCCAGCATTGCGGTGCCCAAAGCGGTTCAAAAAGCCGGCCTGCAAATGAGCGAGGTGGATTTTGTAGAACTGAATGAGGCGTTTAGCGTAGTGGGCATTGTAAATACAAAGAAAATGAACCTGGACCCCGCCAAGGTAAATGTCAATGGTGGAGCAGTGTCCCTTGGTCACCCGCTGGGTTGCAGCGGTGCCCGTATTGTGGTGACCCTGCTGAATGTACTGAAGCAAAACGGCGGCAAAATTGGTGCGGCCGGCATTTGCAACGGTGGGGGCGGCGCCAGTGCGCTGGTGGTAGAACTTGTTTAGTTGGTTGAGTTATCTATAGAGTAAAAGAGAGCTGTTGTTTACAGCTCTCTTTGTATTTAAAAAAGGAAGGCGGAAGGCTAAAGGCGGAAAGCTGAAGGCAAAAGTGAAAAGGCAAAACCAAAAACGTAGGACAGCATTCAGCCTGGTGCAGCGCCTTATCCCGCGTTAACTCCAGATTCTTGTTGCTGTAGTGCAAGTGTAGCGGGATACAGCGCCTGCAGTAGTTTACCCTAGCATGCAAAAAGATTTGAACTTCTTGAAAAACCCATACTTGTAGTTCAGGATCAAATAATCTAATGAACTTAATGCAGGATACACTCAAAAATGAGGGTTGCTTGTGCGCGGGCCGGCCAAAGGGGCGGAGCCATCGGGTTGGCCTGGAACTTTTTGCTTACTTTTTCGGGGAGAAAAAGTATGATGCGCTAACTACGATAGGAAGAGTCAATACTCATAAGAAATCATAAAAGATCTGTCATATGAGTTTTTGAAAAAGCTCACTTCTGTCAACGGTCATCTATCATCTGTCAACTAAATATGGACTTTTAAAAGAGTTGGTTTGGAGCCACGAAGGCACCAAGGAGCACCAAGAAAAAAGATACTTGAAGGCGCAGGAGATGCCGAAACATGTTCTGCATGACAAGTGGGAGGGTTCTTTGTTTATTGTTCTTCTTGATAGCTTTAGGAAAAAGAATAGCCTTTTTAAACATATATGGAGTTTTGAAGAAGTTGAATAGTTGAGTATGGATCTTTGAAAAATTCAAATATGGGTTTTTGAAGGATTTCCCTGCTGTCAACCGTCATCTATAAACTGCCAACATTCCCTGCTGTCAACGATTCGATATGGTTTTTAAAGAAAGGCTGCTTACCGGTTGCGGTACTTAAAGCGGTAAAACATCAGCAATAAATTCACCAGCAGCGAAAACGAATTGGTGGCAATAATGGGCATGTCATCTCTTTTAAAACCATAAACAATCCATAAGGCAATGCCGCTGATGAGGATCAGCAGCATTTTAAACGACAGGTCTTCGGCTTCTTTTTTCCGGATCACTTTTATCAGCTGCGGCAGCATGGAGGTGGCGGTCAGCACACCGGCCACAATACCAATCCATTGGGTCATATTCATACGTGTTGTCTAAAAACGAAAAATCAAGCCATATGGGTTTTTTAAAAACTTTTTCCAATTCAACCCCTTGTCGGCCTATTTTGTTTAGGTAATCTGAAAATGCTCTGCTAATTTTGCCACCGTTTATAAAAAGAAACCATGAGAACAATTCCATTTCGTGAAGCACTACGTGAAGCTATGAACGAAGAGATGCGTCGTGACGAACGTGTTTTTTTGATGGGTGAAGAAGTAGCCGAATACAATGGTGCCTATAAAGTAAGCCAGGGTATGCTGGCCGAATTTGGTCCAAAACGCGTTATTGATACTCCCATCTCCGAGCTGGGCTTTGCCGCCGTTGGTGTAGGTGCTGCACAAAATGGCCTGCGTCCTATTGTAGAGTTCATGACCTGGAACTTTGCGGTTCTGGCGCTGGACCAGATCCTGAACACGGCCTCTAAAATGCTGGCCATGAGCGGCGGACAAGTTTCCTGTCCTATCGTGTTTCGCGGACCCAACGGGTCGGCGGGTCAGCTGGGTGCCCAGCACTCCACGGCATTTGAAAGCCTGTATGCCAACATCCCGGGCTTGAAAGTGGTATCGCCCAGCAACGGCTACGATGCCAAAGGGTTGCTAAAGCAGGCTATCCGCTACGAGGAAGACCCGGTATGCTTTATGGAAAGCGAGGTGATGTATGGCGACAAAAGCGAAGTGCCGGATGAAGAATATTACATTCCGCTGGGTAAAGCCGATGTCAAAAAACAAGGGAACGATGTCACCATTGTTTCTTTTAATAAAATGATGAAAGTGGCCCTGGGTGCCGCTTCAGAACTGGAAAAAGAAGGCATCAGTGCCGAGGTGATTGACCTGCGCTCCATTCGCCCGCTGGACTGGATGACGATTTTGGAAAGTGTAAAGAAAACCAACCGCCTGGTGATTGTGGAAGAGCAGTGGCCGTTTGCCTCCGTTTCTTCTGAAATTACCTACCGCATTCAAAAAGAAGGTTTTGACTACCTGGATGCCCCTATCCGCCGCATTACCGCTGCCGATGCGCCCCTGCACTATGCGCCTAACCTGGTAGCTGCCGCCCTGCCGGATGTGCCCCGTACGGTAAAGCTGGTAAAAGAGGTAATGTACTTGAAGAAGTAATAAGTTTTAAGTTGTAAGTAATAAGTAGGGAGGAGGAGTGATGAGTAATCAGTGAGGAGTAAATGATTTTTGGAGTTTTTGAAAGGAAAAATCAGCGAAGCAGACAACTTGAGAACTGGTGAACTTTAAACATTAGACTTAAAACTTTAAACTATATTATAATTGAGGAGTTCGTTCCTCGAATTGTGGATTTTAGGAAAGGTTGTGTAGAAATACACAACCTTTTCATTTTCATGCCATTACTTCTAAAAAAATATTTTCAAATAAGTTTTGAAATTGAAAAATTTCACTGCATCTTTGTCTCGGTTTTTCATAGGATATTGGATTTTACACGAGGCTGGATTTCTATCCGGCCTTTATTTTTTTAATAACTTCTCCATTCTTTCTTTAAGCCGCTAATTCCTTTACTTTGCGTCCACAATAGATACGTATGAACAGCATATTGGTTATAGATGACGAAAAAGCCATCCGTAAAACCCTTTCCGAAATATTATCCTTTGAAGGTTATAAAGTAGACGAGGCCGCCGATGGCGAGGAAGGCCTGAAAAAGTTCAAGGAAAAAACATTTGATGTGGTGCTGTGCGATGTAAAAATGCCCAAGGTGGACGGCCTGGAGTTTTTGCAGAAAGCCGCCGAAACCAATCCCGACGTGCCGGTGATCATGATATCGGGCCACGGTACCATTGAAACCGCGGTAGAAGCGGTGAAAACCGGCGCCTACGACTTTATTTCCAAACCACCGGACCTGAACCGCTTGCTGATCACCATCCGCAACGCTATGGAGCGCAACAAACTGGTGACGGAAACCAAGGTGCTGAAGCGCCGGGTGGCTAAAGTGCAGAACATGATTGGCGAGTCAGACGCCATTAAAAAAATAAAGGAAACCATTGAAAAAGTAGCTCCAACCGATGCCCGGATACTGGTGACCGGCGAAAACGGGGTAGGTAAGGAACTGGTAGCCCGCTGGGTACACCAAAAAAGCAACCGCGCCGATGGCCCGCTGGTAGAGGTCAACTGTGCGGCTATTCCCAGCGAACTGATCGAAAGCGAGTTGTTTGGCCACGAAAAAGGTTCATTTACCTCAGCCATCAAGCAGCGCATCGGCAAGTTTGAACAGGCCAATGGCGGTACCTTGTTTTTGGATGAGATTGGCGATATGAGCCTGAGCGCCCAGGCCAAAGTGTTAAGGGCTTTGCAGGAAGGAAAGATTACCCGTGTAGGCGGCGACAAGGAAATAGCCGTAGACGTACGGGTAGTGGCGGCCACCAACAAAGACCTGATGAAGGAAGTGGAGGCCAAAACCTTTCGCCTGGACTTGTACCACCGCTTAAGCGTGATCTTGATTCATGTGCCCTCGCTGAACGAACGTAAGGACGATATTCCCCTGCTGGTAGACCAGTTCCTGGAAGACATCTGCAACGACTATGGAATTCCCAAAAAAATGATTTCCGACGAAGCCCTGAAAGAATTGCAGGACTACAACTGGACCGGTAATATCCGGGAGTTAAGAAACGTGGTGGAGCGGCTGGTGATTCTGTCCGGTAAGTCCATTACCCGGGAAGATGTCAAAAGCTATGTGCTGCCTAAATAGCGCCATGGCTTTCAATAAACTGAATTATTGCATCATCTGATTTCAATACCGTAAGATTCGTAAAATTGCGTTGCAGGCCAAACACACTGGTACCGGACGCAATTATTTTTTTATCAGCAAAGGTTTTGCAGAGCTTTTCAAAATAGTCATCCATGGTAAAGCCGGTAAAGTTGGTGATGACATGCAGGAACAAGTATTGAACACTGTCCCGGTGGACAAATTGCTGCAGCAGGTCAAACGAAACGTTGCTGCCTAAAAAGAAGGTGCTCCAGCCCCATTTCTTCAGCAGGTAATCCATATAAAAAAGCGGCAATTCGTGGTACTCGCCATGCGGGCAAAATAAGATGATTTCCGGTGCGCTGGAAGCGGGTTTTGCCAGCTTTTCGGTTTCCGCAATAATCTTGTGCTGGATAATATAACTGCAAAAATGTTCCTGGGCGGGGATTACATGATTGGTCATCCACAGCATGCCTATTTTTTGCAGCAGCGGATAACACACCTGCCGGATGCAGTCCTCGAATCCTGTTTTGGCAATAATGTTTTCCAGTTGTTTGGTAAAGCCTTCTTTTTCAAAATCCAGGGCACATTCCAATAGCTGGTTGATGAAGTATTGGTAGCTCTCCGGTCCGGGTTGAAACTGGCTTGCTTCCCGGATGATCTGCTCCGGCGACAACTGTGCAATTTTGGAAATTTTCCAGCCATGCTGGTACAAAAAAGAAATGCGTAGTAACTGTTTCAGATCTTCATTATCGTACAGGCGGTGCTTGCTTTCTTTACGCTTAGGTGTAAAAAAATTGTAACGCTGTTCCCACACACGCAGTGTATGCGCTTTGATACCACAAAGATTTTCAATATCCCGAATGGTAAAGTAATACATTTGTCAATCGCCTTTAACAACATCTTTAGCAAAAACTTTGCTTTGAGGTTCTTGCTTAACTTGTTTATTATAATAAATTTGTTCGCTTTAAAGATACGCTGATGCCACTTGCACACATCCTGATTGTTTATTTAATTTCTGTACTGATTGTTTTTCTTCCTTCGTTTGGTTTAGCAAAGATGTTTCAAAAAGCGGGTGTGGCGCAATGGAAGGCTTATATTCCTTTTTACAATACCTGGGTCATGCAGGAGCTGGCCAAGCGGCCCAAGCATTGGGTTTTCTGGCAGGCTATCCCGGTGGTAGGCTGGTTTATTTCGCCCGGTATTTTCATTGAATTTGTAAAACTTTTTGGCCGTTTTTCACTAGGCGATCATACGCTGGCCGCATTGCTGGCACCTCTTTATTTTCCCTACCTGGGTTATTCCAAACAAGTACGTTACATTGGACCGGAAGGTGCCCGTCATTACAAAAAACCCGGCTGGCGCGAGTGGATCGATGCGGCTGTGTTTGCTATTGTAGCCGCTACGCTCATCCGCACCTTTATTTTTGAAGCCTATACCATTCCATCCGGCTCCATGGAAAAAACACTGCTGATCAATGACTTTTTGTTTGTTTCCAAATTTGCTTACGGTCCCCGCATTCCTAACTCACCTTTGTCTATACCTTTTGTTCATAACTACATACCCGGCACCGACCGTAAATCATATACCGAAATTGTAAAGCTGCCGTACATTCGCTGGTTTCCTTCTCCGGTTAAACGCGGCGATGTAGTGGTGTTTAATTTCCCGGCAGGCGATACGGTGGTGAACAAACCCGATTACCAGTCGTTTCATCCTTATTACCAGTTGATCAAAGAACTGGGCGGCGGCGATGAAGCCCGTGGCCGGCAGGTGGTGCTCAATAATCCCGAAGATTATCCTTTGGCCATACATGCACCGGACAAAACCGACAATTACATCAAGCGCTGTGTGGCGATAGCTGGCGATACGCTGGAGATCAGAAACGGCGACGTGTACATCGATGGCACCAAACAAGAGCCGCCCCCGCACTCGCTGATGCCGTATTATATAGAAACCAAAACCGAATTACTGGATCCGGAAACCGTAAAGGAAGAATACAACATCGACCTGTACAACCCCGAGCAGGCACAACGAGTAGCGCCCAACACCTATCAGCTGCTGATTACCCATGAGGCCTTAACCAAAATGCAGCAGAACGGACTGTTGAAATCGGCCAAGCCTATTTTGTCCGATACGGCTTTTTACGACCCGGCCTTTGCTTCTTACGTAATTCAAAACGGCTGGAGCGTGGATAATTATGGTCCAATATGGGTGCCGAAAAAAGGCGCCACCCTAACCCTTACGCCCCGCAACTACGCCATTTACGAAAGACCGATCCGGGTGTACGAGCACAATGATTTTGAAATGCGGGACGGCAAGTTTTACCTGAACGGAAAAGAAACCACTACTTATACATTCAAAATGAACTATTACTGGATGATGGGCGACAACCGTCACCAGTCGCAGGACTCCCGTTTCTGGGGTTTTGTGCCGGAAGACCGGATTGTAGGAAAAGCTTCCCTGATATGGTTTAGCTGGGAAGACGGCCCCCGGTGGAATAGGTTGTTCCGAACCGTAAAATAAGTTATCTTTAGATGCCCCTGTCAAAAGGGGCATTTTTGTCTTAATTACTGTATATGCGTGAAAACAAATTTGAGTTCAACTACAAGGTTTACAAAAACATAGAGGAGTTGCCGGAAGACCTGCAGTGGCTGCTGAACGAAGCCCGGGAAGTAACCGAACAGGCTTATGCGCCTTATTCCAATTTTCAGGTAGGGGCCGTGGCCAAACTGGCCAATGGTGAAATTGTAGCCGGCAGCAACCAGGAGAATGCGTCCTTTCCGGTGGGCTTGTGTGCCGAAAGGGTATTGCTGGCCTCGGTATCATCGCTGTTTCCCAAAGTGCCGATTGAAACCATTGCTATCAGTTACAAAAGCGAGCACCACAAGAGCGATCATCCTATTTCGCCCTGCGGCATTTGCCGCCAGTCTTTGCAGGAGTTTGAAACCAGGGTGAACCACCCGGTGCAATTGATTTTAGGAGGAATGGAAGGCCCGGTTTATGTTATTGACAGCGCCAGCCGCCTGTTGCCTTTGGCCTTTACCAGCGAAGAATTGCGTTAAGAGTTTATCTCAACTTCTTCAAATGCTCATGGTGTGATATGGGTTTTTGAAGAAGTTGTTTTTATAATACTTGACAGATTTAAAAGGCTTCGCTTTTTCACATGGTCTTTATTGAACGTGGTTTATGTTCTTCAATTCACACAAGCATAAATGATGATTTAAAAACGGAATGAAAACTTCATCCAGCCATTAACCAGTTATAGATATTTTTCAAAAAGACAACTTCTTTAAAAGTTCATATGTTCTTTGCAAAATATGATATCGTTATTGCAGTATTTAACCACTAGCTTATACTTATGGAATAGGAAAGAGCCTACATTCTACACACCACATTCGTTAAAATAATCGCCGGGCCATTTTCTTCAAAACTCCATACGCTTTGGACAACAACTTCCACCTCCTGTCTCCAAACTCCTAGATCCTTTATCCCAAAAAAGGCAGTTGCTGCACGCCGGAAAAGAACCTGGCTTCATGTTCCAGCAGCCATTTTTTACGCCACAATCCGCCGGCATAACCCGTTAAAGAATCATTGCTGCCAATAACCCGGTGACAGGGAATGACAATGGCCATGTGGTTTTTGCCATTGGCGGCTGCCACGGCGCGAATGGCTTTTAAATCGCCATACTGCAAGGCCAGGTGCCGGTAACTGATGGTTTTGCCATAAGGAATTTGCTCTAGCAACTGCCACACCTTTAACTGAAAAGGGGTGCCGGGTTGTTGCATGGGAAAATCAAAAAAGGTGCGGGTGCCGTTGAAGTATTCCTGCAGTTGCGTCAAAGCCGTGTTGGTTACCTCATTGCAATGTGCTGGCTCTGTAATGGCGTCAGCAAAAGAAAGCGAGGTAACAAAAGCCTCGTTAGCTTGTACCTTTAATAAACCAATGGGTGATTGGCAGTAACCGGTAAATGTTTGCATCAGCCTACTTTTAAGCCGTTGGCAACTTTTTGTTGGGGATGTAGCAACACCACGCTGCCATCGGCGGTATAAATACCCAGCACCAGGCATTCGCTTTTAAAATTAGCGATTTGTTTGGGCGGAAAATTGACCACGGCAATGACCTGCGTACCGATCAAATCATCAGTGCTGTACAACTGGGTGATCTGGGCCGAAGAGTTTTTGATACCGAGGTCAGCTCCAAAATCAATTGTCAGCTGGTAAGCCGGTTTTTTGGCTTTGGCAAATGTCGTAGCCATAATGACAGTGCCTACCCGTATGTCTATTTTTTCAAAATCATTCCAACTAATAAGTTCCAAGGGAGTTCCATTTAATCCAGCAATTTAGCCAGTTTGATTAATTCTTCCTGCTTATAGGTTTCTTTTTCCGACTCAAAGCACTTGGACATTTCTTCCAGCAGGTACTGTATCACTCTTTTATTGGAGAGTGGCCTGAAGTAAGCTTGTGTGGGTGGTTCGGAGATGCGCTTAAAATAACTTTCCAGGTCTTTATAGGTAAACACTTGGCCTGTGGTAGGATCAATGTAAAATTCGATCTTACTGATGGTCGGCTCTTCTTCTTCGCTGCTGTACCCGGGTTTGAAGTACGCCAGTACAAACTGCCGGGGAATGCCTATAGCCCGAACCGGAATATCCAGCAGGTCACTCAGAATCAGGTACAAGATACCATTGCTGACCTGGTTGCCCCGTTTGGATTCCAGGATTTTATGCAGCAAATAATCATTGACATCGGTATAAGCCGTGTCCGATCCTTTCAGGCCGTAATAACCATATAAAATGCCTGTTACAATGCGGATCTGCTCCAGCGGCGTGAGGTAGTTGTTCAACTCCAGCCAGATGTTGCGACGCAGTTTTTCTATATCCAGCAGGGTAGCTGCCGAAGCCAAGTCCGGGAATTGAAACTTGGAGGCCAGCAAGGCGCCCACCGTCAGGTCATGATGACCTGCCATGCTCCACTGCCTGAAGTCTTCCGTCAGATCCGTATAATGTACCTGGTGAATCAATAGTTCAATACGGCTTTGGGCATCTTCGCTCACCGTATTCTCCCACAGGTCTTCCAGGTTGGGTATGATTCTTCTGCCATAGCCAATAATCTTATGCGACACGGCACCAAATACTTCTTCATCCGGATCGTCAATTAATTTGAAAAGGGCCGATATTTCTTTTGTATACTCCATTCCACTCAAAAACTTTCAAAAAAAATTATGCCTGCACTTACTTTTTGTCTGATTTTTTAGCCGCCGCTTTTTTGGGGGCGGCTTTCTTGGCTGCCGTTTTCTTAGCCGCTGCTTTTTTGGCAAAGGCATCCGGCACCTGCTGCTCAATCATCTGCTTCACCTCGTCCAGCGATACGGTTGCCAGTTCTTCGGCCGTATATTTTTCGCCATTTTTTTTGCGACCCAGTTTCAGCATTTTTTTGCCAAAACGAATGAAGGGACCCCAACGACCATTTTCGATGGAAATTTTTTCGGCTGGCCATTGCTGTATAAAACGGTTAGCTTCTTTATCCAGTTTTTTCTCAATCAGCTCATTAATATCGTGCTGGGTCAGTGCGTCAAAGTTGTAGGCTTTGGGCACGTTAATAAATAAATTATTCCATTTGATGAAAGGACCAAAACGACCTTTGCCTTTGGTAACCGGTTGGCCTTCGTACTGACCAATGGGGGCATCGGCCAGTTGTTTTTGGTTGATGAATTCAATCGCCGTTTC
>JAEWAC010000027.1 GCA_023391895.1 Bacteroidota bacterium | reverse complement strand
CTACGTTTACCGCTGCCGGGTAAGGATATTCATACCACATCTGGGAGTAGTGTTCAATGCTACCTTTAACCATTTCGGTACTGCGCTGCCAGCCATCTTTTTTAATGCTTTCTACCGGGTAGGCACTCATGGCCAGCGCTTTTTTGCCGCTGGGTAAATTAATGCGGGCGGCATCCCACACAAAGGCACGTGAAGCGGCCCAGGCTATATCCCTAGTATTTTCAATTTTAAACCGCCAGGTAAGCTGGGCGCCACCAGGCCTGGATTTTGGATCAGTTACTTCTTCGGCGCTGCGCAGCATCACGGTTTTATCGCTGTTGCGGGCATTGTTCAGTCGCGTTTGTTGTGCGGGAGTCAGTACTTCTTTTTCGTTTTGCATTTCACCAGAGGCTACCACAATCAGGTTGGCCGGCGCGGTAATGCTGTAATCAAAATCGCCATACTCCAGGTAAAACTCACCAGCACCTATATAAGGGAGCGTGTTCCAACCCTGAATGTCGTCGTACACTGCCAGGCGGGGAAACCACTGCGCTACTTCGTACACTATGCCATGGCGGGTTTTTAAACGGCCCATGCGGTCGGTTCCGTACTCCGGCACCACAAACTCGTAGCTGATGTGGACCTTGGTTTTATGGCCCGCCGCTTTGAGCGGTTGCTCAAGCCACACCTGCATGCGGGTATCGGTAATGGTGTGCTGCGGCTTGTACTTTTTGCCTTCCCCATCAATGGTGACAGATTTGATAACGTATCCCTGTGTAAAAGAAGCGTTGGCCCAGCGGCCGCCGGTTTGCGTGGTGGTGGCTGTGCCGCGGGAGCCCTGCTGGTAAATATTCTGATCCAGCTGTAGCCATAAAAACTTCAGGTTGTCGGGGCTGTTGTTGGTGTAGGTAATTTCCACCTCGCCTGAAACTTTGTGCGCCAGGGTATCGAGTGTGCAGGCAATTTTATAATCGGCGCGGTTTTGCCAGTACTTCGGCCCGGGCTCCCCGCTGGCACTGCGGTAGTCGTTGCCGGTTTGGGGGTAAAAGTTGGGATCAAAGACTTCGAGGTGGTTGTACTTTGATTGTGCCACCGCCAGGAGCCAGATACAGTGGACCAAAAGGGACAGGTAAATTTTTTTCATTGATGACAAACTTTCAATAGCTGAAAATACGGTAATTGATGTTGGAAAACCGGGGGTGTCAGGGAAACATTCGCTCGGCCTGGGCTACGCTTTCGGGCTTGCCTACATCCAGCAGCCTGCTGCCGCTGTGGTCGTAGGCAGCAATCTTGTTTTCCGGTGCCAAAAACAGGTAAGCATCAATCAGCGAAAACTTGCCGGTAAAGGGTATCAGGTCAAACACGGCCGGTTCAAACAGGGCTATGCCGCTATAGGCTTTTTCAACCAGGTCCGGTGCCTGTATCACAATTTTTTCTTCGCCGGTTTTGGTGTTGCGCCAGCCACAAAGCCGGTTGTATTTGTTGAACAGCAGGTAGCGGCTGGTAGGGCGGTCGGTTACCGCCAGCGTAATAAGCGATTGCTGCTGCTGGTGATAGGTAAGGAAAAACTTGGGATTGAGGTCGGTAAGAATGTCCACATTAATGGTCAGAAAGGTGTCGCGGCCCAGCAGTTCCTGGGCTTTCATCAAACCTCCGCCGGTTTCCAGCACCTGGTCCCGCTCGTCGCTGATGAGCACGTTGCTGCCCCAGCCTTTATTTTTTTCCACGGCTTCGGTAATCTGGTCGGCAAAATGGTGCACATTCACCACCACATCGGTAATGCCGTATTGCTGCAGGTATTCGATATTGCGCTGCAACAGCGACTTTCCATTTACTACGGCCAGTGCTTTCGGGTGCTGATCGGTCCAAGGCTTAAAGCGGGTGCCTAAGCCCGCGGCAAAAATCATTGCTTTCATCTTATGCTGTTTAGCAGAACAAGTTTAGTTTACTTTTTTGAAACAAACTTCATTCCTTATTGTTGGCAGGGGCGGGCTTGTTATCTCTATTGATATAGCGTAGCTTCAAATAAGAACGGCTTTTTTCTTCAAAACCCTATATGGCATTTTTAAGAAGTTGTAATGCTTCTTGCCCCTGTCATGCTGAACTGGATTCAGCATCTCCTACTAACTTCTTCAAATCTATATATAGCAAGCTTTTTCAAAACTCCATATGACTATAGTTTTATCCTCCGGTAGGTAGTGCTTCTTACTTTTTCTCCCCGAAAAAGGGGAGCAAAAAGTTCAGGCCAACCCGAAGGCTCCGCCCGTTTGGCCGGCCCCCGCACAGCAACAATCACTATGGAGTGTATCCTGCATTAACTTCTGTAGGTTACTTGAACCTGGACTACAGGTATGGGTTTTTGAAGAAGTTCAAATCTTTTTGCATGTTAAGGTAAACTACTGCAGGCGCTGTATCCCGCTAGTCTTTTCTCCAAGCAATACGTGTCTGAAGCTAACGCGGGATAAGGGGCTGCACCAGTCTAGCTGTCCTACATTTTTTGGTTTTGCCTTTTCACTTTTGCCTTCTGCATTAAGCCTTTAGCTTTCTGCCTTCTTTACTTATTACTTACAACTTACCACTTACAACTCCTCTCTTTCCGCTGTGGACTGTCGTCTGCGGACCTTCTTTCTCCCTCACTATTTGTTTTTACGCAATTGCTGCAGCAGGGCTCGGAGGTCTTTGGGTATTTCGGCTTCCAGGTTGTATTCATTTCCGTTCAGGCTGAACTGCAGTTTCCAGGAGTGCAGTGCCAGCCGTGCCAGAATAGGCCGTTCGGCTTCTTCCTGGCGGGAGAGGTTGTATTTTTTTTTGAGCAGGGAAAGAAAGACAGGCTTGCCGTCGCCATAGGTTTCATCACACACAATGGGGTGGCCCAGGTGCTTCATGTGTACCCGTATCTGGTGGGTGCGGCCGGTATGAATCTGAAACTGCATCCAGCTAAAAAATCGGAAGCTTTCCAATACCTCATAATCGGTAACGGAAGGCTTGCCTTTCTTGGCTACCGTCATCACGCCTTTTTTAACCGGGTGTTCGGCAATGGCGGCATCAATGGTGCCGGCGGGTTGGGCCGGTTTGCCCAGCACCAAACCCTGGTAAAACTTTTGTACCTCCCGGCCCTCAAACAACAGGGAAAGCTGGCGGTGGGTTTGTTCGTTTTTGGCAAATACCACAATGCCGCTGGTGTCGCGGTCCAGCCGGTGCACGGTAAAGATGTCGCCAAAGTGCTGCTGCAAACCATTTTTCAATGCCAAATGACCTTCGCGGTCGGGTATGGTCAGCATGCCGGAAGGTTTGTTAACGGCTACCAGGTCTTCGTTCTCAAAAATAATCAGGTCTGTTATCTTCATGTCACTGTCCGCTGCTCAAGTTTACTTGCCTTTTTTAAAAAACTTCAGTTCCCGCACTTCTTTTTCACTTAAAAAACGCCATTTGCCGCGGGTTACATTTTTTTTGGTCAGGCCGGCAAACATCACGCGGTCCAGGTTTTTTACCTCGTACTTCAGGTGCTCAAATATGCGGCGGACAATGCGGTTGCGGCCACTGTGTATCTGGATGCCGATCTGGGTTCTGTCGGCCGCATCGGTATAACCCAGGGAATCTACACGGGCTATGCCGTCTTCCAGCTGAACGCCTTTCAGTATGGCTTCAAAATCTCTTTTCTCCAGCGGACGATCCAGGGTAACGGCATATACTTTTTTGATTTCGTTGCTGGGATGCGTCAGCTTTTGCGACAGTTCGCCGTCGTTGGTGAGCAGCAAAACGCCGGAAGTGTTGCGGTCCAGCCGGCCTACCGGGTATACTCTTTCGTCGGTCGCCTGCTTAATGAGGTCCAGCACGGTTTTACGCTTTTGCGGGTCGTCGGTGGTAGTAATATAGTCTTTGGGTTTGTTCAGTAAAATGTACACCAGGTTTTTCACGGGATACACTTTTTTGCCGCTCACTTTTACCTCGTCGCGCTCGGCTACTTTGTAGCCCGGTTCTGTAATCGTGTCGTTGTTGACTTTTACCTTTCCATCTTTGATCAGTTCCACGGCGTCGCGTCGGGAGCACACGCCGCAGTGGGCAATGTACTTGTTGAGGGGCATTTGTGCTGCCGGCTTGTTGGCAATCGAAGGAGCACTTTTAGGGGTGCCCGCACCAGCATTGCCAGCCAGGCGTTGCTGAAAGCCTTCCGCTTTTTCCTTTCTTTTATTTTCGAAGTATTCTTTCCGTTCGCGGGTAATTTGCTTTTTTTCCTGGCGGATCTGTTCTTTTAAGGCACTGCCTTTTTTGGGGCCGCCTTTTTGAAATTTTTCAAAACCGGTTTTCTTTTTCATGTTGTTTGTTTTGCTGTTTTTCAACAGGAGTGAGGTGCAAAAATATAAAAGACCGCGCACAAGCACGGCCCTTTTTGTTTTGCATGAGGGTTAAGAGTATGGTAATGTTGCTTAGCGGGTGTTGCGGGCCGCCCGTTCTTTGCGCAGCGTTTGCATTTTTTCCTGCTGCTCTTTGGTCAGCACCGCTTTCATTTGCTGCTGCTGTTGTTGCATCAGGTCGCGCATTTGTGTTTTTTTCTGCTCCTGCGTTAAGGCGTTGTTGTTGCGCACGCTTTGCATTTTGGTACGGAAGTCGGTCCTTATCTGTTCTACTTTGGCCTGCTGCTCCTGCGATAAGCCTAATTCTTTTTCCAGTTCGGCGCCTCTGCCCATTCCTTTGCCTTCGCCACGGGCCTCCCCTTTTTTCCACTGGCCTTTGCCAGCCTTGGCGGTGGTTTTTCTTTCGGCTTTTATTTTTTGGAGCTGGGTTTTTTGCTCCGGTGTTAAAATGGCTTCCACCTGGGCTTGTTGTTGCCGGCGCAGCTCCTGGCGGCGGGCTTTCTTATCCGCTTCGGATAATTGTTGATTGGCTTTTATTTCTGCTGCCTGCTTTTTGTGCTCTTCTTTAATGGCTTGTAAACGGGCTTTTTGGTCGGATGTTAAATTCAGTTGGTCGTAGGCCATCTTGTGTTCTTTTTGATGCCCCTTGTGCTCTTTGGGAGAAGTGGTTTGGGCTTGCGCGGCACCAATGGTTAACAAAACCACAAAGGCGCTGGTGAATATTCTTTTCATATAAATTTTTTGTTTTTAAATGTGAACGGTATAAAGACCGCCTGACCAACTTAAGGTTTAAGTCCGCCAGGTTAAACAAGGTTAAAGGTTTTGGTTAAAGAAAAAATAGGAGTTAGAAGCCAGGAGAAGGGAGCATATGGACATTTGAAGTGTTGCGCTGTTGAATGGAGGAGAAGTGAACAGTAATTGAAGAACAAGGCAGCCTGACTGTAACAATTAAGGTTGTATATGGGTTTTTGAAAGAAATACAGTGCCTGTAAATAAAAAGCCGGCAGCTAACCGCCAGCTTTTACCATATCATTAAGCTTTTCTTACAAAATCTTTCCAATCCCATCCATCATGGTTCAGACTTCTTTATTGGCCAGCTGACCACAGGCGGCGTCAATGTCCTTGCCCCGGCTGCGGCGCAGGTGAGCGTTTACTTTGTGCTTGGCCAGGTAATCCATAAACTGCGTCATGCGTTCTTCGGACGGCTTTTCAAACTTGGCAAAGTCAATGGGGTTGTATTCAATAATGTTAACCAGGTCGGCCGGCACCTGGCGGTAAATTTTAATCAGCTCATCTGCATCCTTCTGGCTGTCGTTAAAGTTGTTGAAAAGGATGTATTCCAGGGTGATCTCGTTTTTGGTTTCCCTGTAAAAATGATTCAGGGCATCTACCAGCGCCTTCAGGTTGTTGCTTTCGTTGATGGGCATGATCTCGTTGCGCTTGGTGTCGTTGGCTGCGTGCAGCGAAAGCGCCAGTTTAAATCGCACCTTGTCGTCGCCCAGTTGGCGAATCATTTTAGCCACACCGGCGGTAGATACCGTAATGCGGCGCGGGCTCATGGCCAGACCGTCTTCGGCGGTGATTCTGTTAATGGCTTTTAACACGTTTTTGTAGTTCAGCAGCGGTTCGCCCATGCCCATAAACACAATATTGCTCAGCTTTTTGCCGTACACCCTTTCGCTTTGCTGGTTGATCAACACCACTTCGTCATAAATCTCGTCAAAGTCCAGGTTGCGCTTGCGCTCAATATAGCCGGTAGCACAAAAGCGGCAGCTTAAGGAGCAGCCGATCTGCGAAGAAACACAGGCTGTAAAACGGTTTTCGGTAGGAATGAGCACCCCCTCGCACAGGTGACCTTCATGAGTTTTAAAGCGCGACTTTACCGTGCCGTCGGCACTGTACTGCGTGGCATCTACGGTTAAGACCGGCAGGGTAAAATGGTCGCCCAGCTTCTGGCGGAGCTCCTTGCTCAGGTTGGTCATGTCGGCAAAGGAGTAGGCATGTTTTTGCCACAGCCATTCCCACACCTGACGGGCCCGGAACTTCTTCTCGCCCAGGGTTTCAAAATACTGTTCCAGCTCCTCCAGGCTCAGCTGACGAATGTTTTTGTGCGCCGTTTGAATCATTGGGCAAAGATACCCCAAAGCCGCCAGTTGAATGCTTTGTTCACAGTATATTGCATAGCTTTTAACACCAATTTGAAGGTGGTTGACAGTGGAGGGATGACAGTTGACAGCAAGAAAAGTCAGTGGTTGAATTGCTAATGAATGAGCATTGACCTTTGGAGAGAACTTATACTTTTCGTCATGCAACAGTTAGCTAATAACAGTAAATGTCGGCTACTGTCAACTGTCTCTATCAACTGTCAACTCAAAACAAAACGCTTGCTATACAATGAAAACCGTTTACGTAATTGATACCATTAGAACCCCCATTGGTAAATACGGCGGCGCCCTCAGCAGTGTACGGCCCGACGACCTGCTGGCACTTACCATCCGGGCCCTGCTGGAGCGCAACAAAGGCTTTAACGTAGCTGAAATTGAAGACGTGGTAGCCGGTGCGGCCAACCAGGCCGGCGAGGACAACCGCAATGTAGCCCGGATGGCGGCTCTGCTGGCCGGCTTGCCGGTAACCATACCGGGCAATACCGTCAACCGTTTGTGTGCCTCCGGCCTGCAGGCGGTTATGGATGCCGCCCGGCAGATTATGGTAGATGATGCCCAGCTGATGATTGCCTGCGGGGTGGAAAGCATGACCCGGGCGCCATTTGTAATGGCCAAATCGGCCACGCCTTTTAGCCGCACCCCCGAAGTGTACGATACCACCCTGGGCTGGCGGTTTGTTAACGGCAGGTTATCCAACATGTATTATCCTTACAGTATGGGCGAAACAGCCGAAAACGTGGCCCGGCAATGGGGCATCGGCCGCGAAGCGCAGGACGCTTTTGCCCTGCAGTCGCAGCAGCGCTACTTTGCGGCCCTGGAAGAAGGCAAATGGCAGGACGAAATCATACCGGTGGAAATAGCGGTGGATAAAAAAACGGTGCTGTTTGAAAAAGACGAACATCCTCGTCAAACCACGCTGGAAAAACTGGCTTCCCTCAAACCGGCTTTTGTAAAAGACGGAACCGTTACGGCCGGTAATGCCGCCGGTATTAACGACGGAGCCGGGGCTATGCTGCTGGCCAGCGAGGAAATGGTGCGGAAGTACAACCTGCAGCCCATGGCCAAAATCATTGCGATGGCCGTAGCCGGTGTGGACCCCGCCATCATGGGTATGGGACCGGTACCAGCTACGCAGAAAGCCCTTAAGAGAGCCAGCCTCTCCATTGCCAATATGGACCTGGTGGAACTGAACGAAGCCTTTGCTGCCCAGGCATTGGCCTGCATACACGACCTGGGCCTGGACCCCCAAAAAGTTAATGTCAATGGCGGTTCTATTGCCATTGGGCATCCGCTGGGCTGCAGCGGGCTGCGCATATCTGCCACCTTGCTGCACGAAATGAAGCGCCGCGGCAGCAAGTACGGACTGGCTACCATGTGCGTTGGAGTGGGCCAGGGCGCCAGCATTATTTACGAGAACTGCAATTTTTAAGTTTTTATGAGCGGTATTGTTTGTTTGGTCATTGCTGATTAACTTGACGGAAATAATTCATATGAAAAAAATCGTAGCTTTTCTTTTTTGCAGCATGGCCATGTTGGGTGCTTTTGCGCAGGGCAGCACCGCAAAGCCCGATACCACTTTGAAAGAGTATGTTGGCAAGTATATTTTTCCGGAAGGCAGCCCTGTAAATTCGGCCGAAATTTACCTGGATGGTAATGTGCTAACCGCTAATTCTTCGGCGGGCGCTACACCTATGGAAAAAAAGGCCAAAGACACTTTTGCACTGGTCAATTTTGAGGGCATGGCTTATTTTACCCGCAACAGCAGCGGCAAGGTAGCCGGCATCAGGGTAGAGGTGCCCGACGCCACGTTTGAAGGAGCCAAAGAAGGAGTAACCGCCTTTATCAATCGCCAACAATACTTTATCGCCAGCAGAAAGGCGCTGGCAAAATAAAGACCTATTTGTAAGCGGGTACAATAGTTGTTCAAGAGAATGAGTAATTGCCAAACATGAAGCTGATTCTCTTTTTTTTGCTGATCTCCCTTTCGTCCTGCTACCTGATCACGGGCTATAAAAAACGTTCGTTTACCTATAGCAACGGGCCGGAGCAAAGCCATACGTTAAAATTGCAGGTACCCCGTGGCTATCTCGATGAAAAAACAACGACTGACAGCACCGGCAATAAAGAGCAGGTGTACCGCTACATCAACGGTATGGTTTTCTACGTGGCTTATACCCCCGATACGTTAAAGGAGTTTCACCCTATTGAAGAAAGCCGCCACGTCCCGCTGCCTCATGCACAGGGCGGGTGGATCTTTAAAGGCGTAGAAAAGAATAACTTGTTTTGGCGCGAAATCCGGCAGGACAGCCTGCGCTTTGGCTACCGTTACGTGCCGTCTGAGCTGGAAGCCAAATTCGATGCTGCTCTCAACTTCAACAGCCTGCAAAAGGGAAAACGAAAAGACAACACTGGTAAATAACAGACCGTCCACTTCCATATGGTTTTTCGGATCACAGATTTCACAGATGCCGGAACCGTGATTTGGGGGATTAAGAGATTAGGATGAAAGCAGAATAATTTCTCTGCTATATGGGTATTTGAAAGAGTTGATGACTTGTACAGTTTAGCTCAGTATTGTTCAAAAGCCCTTACATCAATTTCAATGTTGAATTGAAATCAACTGCCTGGCCTCCCGCTCCACCGGGAGGGAACAGAGGGGAGGGGCCTTATGGGTTTTTGAAGAAGCTGGTTTGGGATGCTGTTGGGCCACCAAGACACGAAGGCACAAAGGAGCACAAAGAAAAAGATGCTGAAGATGCAGGAGATCACGGCTCATGGCCTGGATGACTGGAACAAGAGTCCTTTGTTTATTTTGATAGCTTTAATGGAAGAGCACTTTTTTAAAAACCCATATGGACTTTTAAAGCAATTCTTTCTGTCAACTGTCATCTGTCAACTACTATGGGTTTTTGAAAAAGTTGATGTATTTATCTCCAATGCTCAGAAACGTTCAAAAGTCCATACGTCCATTCTATAGCTGAAATGAAATAGAGGGCCCGGCCTCCCTCTCCTTCAGGAGAGGGACCGAGGGTGAGGTATAACTATCAGAAAAGCTAATTAAACTGTAAAAGAGTGTTCTTCCAATTCGGTAAACGGTATGGTTTTTTGTTCACCGGTGCGGATGTTTTTGACCATGCAGGTGCCGCTTTCCAGCTCCCGGCTGCCAATAATAATCACAAAAGGAATGTTCTTTTTTTCGGCATATTTAAACTGCTTGTCAATCTTGGCCGGCTCATGAAAAATTTCGGCCGCCCGCCCTTTTTTGCGCAGTTGTTGCAGCAAGGTGTAAGCGGTTTTGCTTTCGGCCTCGCCCAGGTTAAAAAACAAGGCCTGAGTACCTTGCTCCACTGTTGGCGGAAACAGGTTCATTTCTTCCAGCACATCATAGATGCGATCCACACCAAAAGAAATGCCGGCACCCGGTATATTGGGTACGCCAAACAAGCCCGTTAAATCGTCGTAACGGCCACCGCCGCCGATAGAGCCTATTTTCACCTCAGCCGGTGCCTTGGCTTCGAAGATGATACCGGTGTAGTAGTTGAGACCGCGGGCTAGTGTAAAGTCAATGATCAAGTTGATGGTTGATGGTTGATCGTTGGCCGCCTCTGCTCTGCTGTCATCTGTCAACGGTGAACTGTCAACTGAAGACTGCAGCACAAATTCAATTTCGGCAATACCTTTTTGCCCTGTGTCGGAATGATGGAAAAGCGTTTTGATCTGCTGCAGTTTTTCTTCGTTGCTGCCGTTAATGTTCAAATAATTTTCAATGATGCCGATCTGGTCATTGTTCAGGCCCCGTTGCGCCAGTTCTTCTTTTACTTTTTCCAGGCCAATTTTATCCAGCTTGTCAATGGCGATGGTAATGTCGATCATTTTGTCGGCACCGCCACACAACTCTGCCAAAGCCGTTAATATTTTGCGGGAGTTAATTCTTAATTCGTAATTCTTAATTCCCAATTCATTAAAAACCTCATGATAGATGTTGACAAACTCCACTTCGTTGATCAGGGCATGGCTGCCCACCACATCGGCATCACACTGGTAAAACTCGCGGTAGCGGCCTTTTTGCGGCCGGTCGGCACGCCATACGGGTTGTATCTGGTAGCGCTTGAACGGAAAGGTTAACTGGCCGTGGTTCATGGCTACATAGCGGGCAAACGGAATGGTCAGGTCGTACTTGAGGGCCCGCTCGGTAATGCCTTTGGTGTTTTTGCCCTGCAATACTTTTTCAAATTCCTCCCGGGCCTGCTGGTGCTTGGCCGGGTTGTCCAGTCCGTTGTTGAGGATTTTAAAAATCAGTTTGTCGCCTTCTTCACCGTACTTGCCCATCAGGGTTTCCAGGTTTTCCATGGCCGGTGTTTCCAGCGGCTGAAAACCGTACAATTCAAATACGCGTTTGATCGTGTTCAGGATATACTGGCGTTTGCGTACTACTTCGGGGCCAAAATCCCGGGTGCCTTGCGGCAAAGATGGTTTGCCCCCTGTCCCCCGGAAGGGGGAACTTAGACTGGAATTTTCTATATTTTTTTTTGTAGTCATTTATAATATAGCCTTTATGAAAACATTTGTTGAATAGAAGGATGAAGATACAAGTGTGCGAATTCAAAGGATTTTTAATAGTAGTGAAGCAGCCGGAAGCCTGACTTATCAAATACCTATTGGCGCCTAAGTTCCCCCTTCGGGGGGACAGGGGGCGTATTTTTCAATAATTCTGTCGCAGGCTTTATTGATCATTTGATACACCTCATGATAGCCGGGCTCAGTACCATACCACGGGTCGGGTACGGACAGGTTTTGACCGGGATACAATTCGTTCAAAAATAAATCGGCTTTTGCAGGATCAAACCGGTTTCTGGCAATGCGTTCTATGTCGTCCAGCACGTCATCGGCCATGGCGTAGATTTTATCAAAGCGCTCAAAATCCTCTTTTACAAACTGCCGGGCCCGTTGCTCGCAAATATCAATGCCATTGAGTTTGGCTACCTTTTGCGACAGGCGGTGCGGTGCTTCGCCGATGTGGTAACCATTGGTGCCGGCGCTGTCAATGTACCAGTCCAGTCCGGCCTGTTTGGCTTTGTGCCGGAGCACGCCTTCTGCAAGCGGGCTTCTGCAAATATTACCGAGGCATACCATTAAAATTTTCATAGCTGCTGCATTAAGCCTGCAAATTTAAGTCATGAACAAAGTAAATGGTGATTGTTAAAAAACTGTTATGGAAAGAAGCCCTCGTTGCATCTCATCTGTAAACATTTACCATGACCAGCCACGAAATTTTGAAAGCAGATGTCCTGGACATACTCTTTGAAAACCGCAACAAAATGTATGGTGCCTACACCCTCCGAAAATTTTACCACAACCGGTTGCTGATGGCCCTGGCTTTTTCCATTACGGCAGTAGTGTTGCTCATGCTGCTGCTGAAGCCGGTGGAGATCAGCCAATCGCCCACTCAATCTGAAATACCGGATGTGATCGTTTCTACCATTGATTTACCGAAAGATGTAACACGGCCTCCGCAACAAGCGCCAACCACCGCACGGCCCCAGCCACCTGCCGCACCGGTAGCGCAGCAGCAGTTTACCAACCAGATAAAGATTACCAATGACCCGGTGGAAACCGCTTTGCCGGCCCAAACCGATTTGCTGGATGTAGCCATTTCAGACGTAACAACACAGGGCATACCAGCGGATGCGCTGCCGCCAGTAGCCGAAAGCAACAGTACAGTTACTGCTGTAGCAGAAGAACAGCCTGCTGCTGCAACTCTGCTGCAGGCGGCTCCCGAGTTTCCGGGTGGTGCCGCTGCCTGGGCCGCTTTTTTAAGCCGGCATTTGCAGGCGCCCGGTGCTTTGGAGGCAGGTGAAAAGAAAACCGTACTGGTTCGTTTTTTAGTCAGTACCGACGGCAGCATTACCGGTTTTGAAGTGGTACAATCGGGCGGCGCCGCTTTCGATAACGAAGTTATTAGGGTGCTAAAGAAAATGCCGAAATGGAAACCAGCTATTCAAAACGGGCAGCAGGTGGCCGTAACCTTTACTCAGCCAGTAACTTTTATAGGTAGGGAAGAATAAAAAAGTTTTAAATTGCCACTCTCCAAAATCTTGGTCTATGATAGAAGATTATGAAAAGAACAGAAGAAAGCAGGTGAGCAGCATGCGATCCATTATGGATTATGGCATGGGGACCCTCTTTTTTTTACTGGGTTTGTACTTTCTGTTGTACCAGAAGTTGGGCTTTAACTTTTTGAACCGTTACCCGTCGTCGATGGATTATTTTATCGGGGGTTTATTTGTTGTATACGGAGCCTGGAGAATTTACAGAGGATATAAGAAGAACTATTTTAAATGATGTTATTGAAACGGATTAGCCAGGTTGTAACCACTTTTCTTTTTTGCATTAGCTTTTTTATTCTGTTGGGGTGTAATGGGGGCGGCAATGGGCTGAACCAGCCCGATACGCGGGATAGCGGCATCATTCACATTAGTGTCGATGAGTCGTTTAAGCCGGTTATTGATGCACAGATCCAGGTGTACGAGGCTTCTTACCCTGCTGCCAAAATCGTGGCGCACTACAAACCCGAGGCGGAGTGCCTGCAGGACCTGGGGGTGGACAGCATTCGCATGGTCATTACCACCCGGGGATTGATGCCTGGTGAAAAACAGTTTATTATCGATTCCTTTCAGCTGGTGCCGGAGCAGATGGTCATTGCCAGGGACGCCATTGCCGTAATTGTAAACCCTGCTTCTGCGGACTCTTTTTTTACCATGCAGGAAATCATAGACCTGGTTTCAAAAGGGAACACCCGCTTAAAGCCGGTATTTGACGGGGTGCGGGCCACCAGTACGGTGCGTTTTATGATCGATTCGGTATTGAAGGGGGCGCCGTTAGGGCCTAATGTGACCGCAGCCCAAAACAGCCAGGGGGTCATTGACTACGTGGCTAAAAACGTGGATGCGGTAGGGTTTATCGGTGTCAGCTGGATTGGAAATAAGGAAGATTCTGTACAGATGTCGTTTTTAAAAACCGTTAAAATTGCTAATATTGAGAGTGTTGACAACCCGGGTGGATATATAAAGCCCTGGCAGGCAAACATTTATTACAGACGTTATCCTATGGTACGCGATTTGGTATATGTGTTGAAGGAAAAACACCGGGGCCTGGGGCATGGTTTTGCTTATTTTCTGAGTGGTGAAAGAGGGCAGTTGATCTTTAGAAGGGCTTATTTATTGCCGGCCCAGCAGGCGTTTATTGTACGCCCCGCTTCTGCAGGATAATAAACATTAACAACTAGTAAGTAAACTCAAGTACATTTTTTGAAATCTATACTGAAACCTAAAAAAGAAAAGGAAAATGAAGAAATCCGCAATTGTTTTATTTTTTAGTGCCCTCTTAACCATTACCGCTTTTGCGCAATCGGTCCAGGAAGGTGTCAATCACCTGTATGCCGAGCGTTATGCCAGCGCAAAGGCCAACTTTGAAAAAATGCTGGCTTCCAATCCTAACAATATTGAAGCCGTATACTGGTTAGGGCAAACACTCATTGAAAATGACGACGTGGCTGGCGCCCGGGCATTATACGAAAAAGCATTAACTACCAACGGCAATGCGCCTTTACTGCTGGTAGGCATGGGGCACGTGGAGTTGTTGGAAAATAAAACCAACGAAGCCCGTCAGCGCTTTGAATCGGCCATCAACTTAAGCAAAGGCAAGAGGGGCCCTGATGCCAATGTGCTCAATGCCATTGGCCGTGCCAACGTTGATGCCAAAGCCGGCGATGCGGCCTATGCCATTACACAATTGACAGCCGCTGCCGCTACAAAAGACGGCGCCAACAATCCTGATATTTGGCTGAACCTGGGTAATGCCTACCGTAAAGCCGGTAATGGCGGACAGGCCATCACTGCTTACCAAAAAGCCACACAGGTGAATCCTAAATTTGCACCGGCATTTTTCCGCCAGGCCAAGCTGTACGAAACACAGCGTAACTGGGAGATTTTTACTCAGCAGCTGAACAACGCTATTCAGGCCGATCCTAAGTTTGCGCCAGCTTACTACAACCTGTATTATTATACCCTGCTGTATCCGAAAGATTTTGCACAGGCCGAGCAATATGCCAACCAGTACATTGCTAATTCTGATCCTAGTGTACAAAACGACTACATTAAGGCGCAGACTGCGTTTGTGCAAAAGAAATACGATGATGCGATTGTTACCGCTAAAAATATCATCACCCAGGCTGGTGATCAAACCAATCCACGGGTTTACCGCTTGTTAAGCTACGCCCACCTGGAGAAAGGTGATACCGCCGGTGCCAGAACTTACGTAGACCAGTTTTTTGCAAAAGCTAAAGAAGAAGATATTGCCGGTGCCGACCTGACACTGAAAGCAGACGTTTACGGTAAGGAAGATCCTTCTATCGTAGCGCCTTTATATATTCAGGCAGCCAAGCAGGATAGCGTACTGGCTAACCAGCTGAAGTTCCTGAACGAAGGTATTGAGCGTTTTAAAGCTTCCGGTCAAAAACAATATGAAGCTGAACTGCGCCTGGCTGCCTATGAATTAAAACCCGAAAAGAACCCGGCTGAATTATTCACCATTGGTTTGCCTTACTACCAGGGTGGTAATTTCCAAAAAGCAGACAGCCTGTTCTCGGCTTATGCTACAGCCTTGCCTGACAGCATTTACGGCCACTACTGGAGCGCCCTGGCCCGTGCTCAAATGGATACAACCATGGAGCAGGGGTTGGCCGTACCGGCTTACCAGAAAACACTGGAAGTAGCTTCTACCGATAAAGAGCGTTTCAAGAACATGGGTTTCCAGGCTGCGGGTTACCTGGCGGGTTACTACAATAACGTAAAAGGTGAAAAGGATACAGCCATCACTTACCTGCAAAAGGCATTGGAGTTTGATCCTACCAACACTGCCATTCAAAAGAACATCCAGATATTGCAAAAACCGGCTCAAAAAAGTACACCGCCTGCCAAAAAACCAGCAAGCGGCACCAAGACCTCGTCCAGCGGTGCAGGTACTAAAAGTTCAGGCAATAGCTAATAAAGGATAAGTAGTTTCTCTTAATCCAGAAAAGGTCCTCCGGCAGCTGCCGGAGGACCTTTCTTTTAAAAAGAAATATTAACTGAAAGATTACGCAGGCTGTTGTATTTTTGCCTGCCATTTCAAGAATATGTTTCATTTACTCCAATCAAATGTTACTACAGCCGTAACCGATGTGAACAGTGCACATAGTTATTTGCCGGTGGCTTTGCAATTGCTTTTTGCCGTAGGCTTAATTGGGCTTTTAATGGGCGTGACCCACCTGCTGGGCCCCAAAAGGCAAACCACCGATAAGCTGCAAACTTTTGCCAGTGGTATTGAAAGCCATGGCGATGCCCGGCAACCTATCGCCATCAAATACTTTTTAGTGGCCATCCTGTTTGTGCTTTTCGATGTAGAAGTCATCTTTTTCTATCCTTACGCTGTTAATTTCAGGGGATTGGGCTGGGATGGATTTTGGGCGGTGTTGATGTTTGTCGGCTTCTTTGCCTGTGGTTTTATCTACATCGTCAAAAAGGGCGCCTTGAAATGGGAAGATTGATAAAATTAAAAATGCAAAATGTAAAAGAGGCTTAATGTTTGATTTTTTACATTTTACATTTTGACTTTAAAATTAATTTATTATGGCTCGTCCGGTATCGTATAATATAAAGCAAAAGCCTCTAGAGCAGGATATTAGCATTGCCAGCATGCCCGAGGGTTACCAGGGTGAAGGCTTTTTTGCTGCTAAACTGAGTGATGTGGTGGGCTTGGCCCGTAAAAACTCCATCTGGCCCTTGCCGTTTGCTACTTCCTGCTGCGGTATTGAGTTTATGGCTACCATGGCTGCTCACTATGACCTGGCCCGTTTTGGTTCGGAGCGTTTGGGTTTTTCGCCCCGCCAGTGCGATTTGCTGATGGTTATGGGTACCATTGCCAAAAAGATGGCACCTGTAGTGCGCCAGGTGTACCTGCAAATGGCAGAGCCCCGCTGGGTAATGGCCGTTGGTGCCTGTGCCTGCAGCGGAGGTATTTTCGACAGCTATAGCGTGTTGCAGGGTATTGACCAGGTAGTTCCGGTTGATGTTTATGTGCCGGGTTGTCCGCCGCGGCCAGAAGCGATTCTGGATGGCGTGATGCGTATTCAGGACCTGGTGGGTAAAGAAAGCATCCGCAGGCGCAACAGCGAGCACTATAAAAACTTATTAAACAGTTACGGAATACAATAAAAAGGTAAAGTGGGAAAATGTAAAGCGTTTTAGGTTTTACATTTTTTTCATTTTGAATTCAGACATGGCATTAAATAACGAAACGATACAACAACGGCTGATTGAGAAGTTTGGAGAGCAGGTGACCGCTTTTGAAGAGCCTTATGGCATGCTTACGTTTGAGGCACCCAAAGAGCTGAATCTGGAGGTGCTGCGCTTTTTGTATGACGACGAGGAGTTGAAGTTCCGCTTTTTGACCGATCTGACAGTCGTGCATTATCCGGCCTATCAAGGACGGGAGCTGGCGGTTGTATATCACCTGCATAACCTGGTAGACAACTGCCGCATTCGTTTTAAGGTGTTTACCGACATCCAGCAGCCTGACGTGGCTTCGGCTACGGCTTTGTTTGAGTCGGCCAACTGGCAGGAGCGGGAAGCCTACGACTTCTTCGGGGTTAATTTTGTAGGGCATCCTAACCTGCGGCGGATCATGAACGTGGAGGAAATGGATTACTTCCCCATGCGCAAGGAATTCCCGCTGGAAGACCAGACCCGTATAGATAAAGACGACGAGATGTTTGGAAGGGGAGGCAGTTTTGATTTTGGTAACCGCCAGGCCGATGGCTCACCCACTCAGATCAGTGAAGCGGAGAAAGGAGAGTAGTGCTTTTGTAAAGTACAGAAGGGTAGTGTTTGACCTGGTTATATTATTAGCGTTGATCATTGCCATCTTTGATATTCGAATGGGGTTGAGAAACTTTTTGATTGGATTTGCGGTTGCCGCTTCGGTGGTACGATTAGGAGAAAGTATTGGGGATTTGAAAAGAAAATAAGTAGCCGGCGGTGGTATGATACAAGTGTACAACGCAGCTGCCGCTAAAAAGTATTTATAACGTTGAGCTTATTATTATAAATGTCTACCGTAAAAGAACAACATATCGCACTACCGGAAGGTAGCATTGGAAAAACCACCACTACGCTGAACCTGGGCCCTACGCACCCGGCTACGCATGGTGTGTTTCAAAACATTCTGGAGCTGGATGGCGAACGGATTGTATCGGCCGAACAAACGGTTGGATACATTCACCGGGCTTTTGAAAAAATTGCCGAGCGCCGCCCGCTCTACCAGATCACCCCCCTCACCGACCGTCTTAACTATTGCTCGGCTCCTATCAACAATATGGGCTGGCATATGACCTGCGAAAAACTGCTGGGCATTACCACGCCCAAGCGGGTCGATTACCTGCGGGTGATTATTATGGAGCTGGCCCGCATTGCCGACCACCTCATCTGTAACTCGGTTATCGGGGTGGATACCGGTGCTTTTACCGGCTTTTTGTATGTCATGCAGTACCGCGAGCTCATTTATGAGATCTGGGAAGAAGTGTGTGGTTCCCGCCTGACGACCAACATCGGCCGGATTGGCGGTTTTGAGCGCGACTTCAATGACATTGCCTTTACCAAGCTGGAGAAGTTTTTAAAAGAATACCCTGAAGTACTGCGTGAGTTTGAAAGCCTGTTTGTACGTAACCGTATTTTTATGGATCGTACCATCGGTACCGGGCCTATCAGTGCTGAAAGAGCCCTGAATTATGGCTTTACCGGTCCTAACCTGCGGGCGGCCGGTGTGGATTACGATGTACGGGTGCACTCGCCTTACAGCAGCTACCAGGATTTTGAGTTTGATATACCGCTGGGTACCACCGGCGATACCTACGACCGCTTTTTGGTGCGTAATGGTGAGATGTGGCAGTCGCTGCGGATTATTGAACAGGCTTACCGCAAGATTCAGGATATGAAGGGCGAGGCAGGTACGGTTTTCCATGCCGACGTACCGGAATACTACCTGCCGGAGA
>JAEWAC010000168.1 GCA_023391895.1 Bacteroidota bacterium | reverse complement strand
TAAGGAACTGTTGCCGGGCGACCGTAAAGAATATTTCAAAGCCGAAAAAGATATCTGGGAGGTAGCCAAACGCATTGCCCGCGAAAGGAAAAAAAGAGAAATAGAACCGGTGCTGCGGGAACTGGCGCAACTGGAAAACGTAGAGGAGCAGACCGAAGAAAGCCGCCAATTTGTAAAAACGGTTAAGGACATTCATGGCTTTGCGGCCAAGGTAGACAGGAGCGTGGAAACCATGCTGAAGGCAGATGAAAACTGGTTTTTCGGGGCCATTTTGAAGCTGTTGAAGTAGCTTTTTTTTGCCATAAACTTTCAATAATTTTTGAAAATATGAAAACATTAAAAGACCACGTCATTCTCTACGATGAAGCCTGTCCCATGTGCCAGTTGTACACCAAAGGTTTTGTAAAAACGGGTATGCTGGACCAGGCGGGCAGAGCCGCTTACCAGCAAATGCCCGAGGCGTTTTGCGGATGGGTGGATACCGGCCGCGCTGTCAATGAAATTGCGCTGGTAGACAAACAAACCGGGAAAGTGCGGTATGGCATTGAAAGCCTTTTTGCCATTTTGCAGCATGCTGTTCCTGTTTTAAAGCCGCTTTTTAAGTGCCGGCCGTTTGCTTTCCTGGCGGCCAGGGCCTATGGATTCATTTCCTACAACCGGCGGGTGATCATACCGGCCGCGGCCGACACCGCCCATCCTTTGCAGGCTCCGGCTTTTCACAGGAAGTATCGTAGCTTATACATCCTGCTGGCCTGGCTGGTCACTTCCAGCAGCCTTTTTTACTACAGTTCTTTTTTAAATCCCATCGTACCTGCTGGTAATTTTTACCGGGAGTTGGCCCTGTGCGGTGGACAGGTAGTGTGGCAGCTGCTGTTTGTGCGCCTGCTGCATCCCCGTAAGGCATGGGACTACCTGGGCAACATGATGACCATTTCATTAGCTGGGGCTATTTTGCTGCTCCTGGTAGCCTCAACCGGGCAGCTCTTTTCTTTCAAAAACCCATGGCTTTATGTGGGTGTTTTTGGGTTAACAGCCGGCTGGATGCTGCTGGAACACGTGCGCCGCTCCCGCCTGCTGCAAATGGGCTTGGCTTTGACTGCTACCTGGGTATTGTACCGGCTGCTGTTTCTTTTCCTTCTTTTTTAAAATCCCGTAACTCTTTTAAAACCCCATATCATGTATCACAAAATTGTATTGGCCGGCGGTTCGGGCTATATCGGGCAGGTGCTGGCCAGCTATTATCAAAACAAAGCCGCCACTATTGTAGTGCTTACCCGGCAGCCCCAAACGGGCCAGGGCAACATCACTTTCCAGTTGTGGGACGGTAAAACCCTTGGGCCGTGGACCACCTGCCTGGAAGGCGCTGATTTGCTCATTAACCTTTGCGGCAAAAACGTAAACTGCCGGTATACAGCCGCCAACCGTCGGGCTATACTGACCTCCCGCACCGAACCTACCGAATTGCTGGCCAACGCCATCAATACCCTCAAAGATCCGCCCCGGATGTGGCTGAACCTTACGTCGGCTACCATTTACCGACACGCCGAAGACGCACCCCAGACAGAAAACCATGGAGATATCGGGTATGGGTTTTCGGTAGAAGTGTGCCAGGCATGGGAAAAGAGCTTTTGGGCGCTAGACACCCCTCAAACCAAAAAAGTGGTCCTCCGCACCGGCATTGTAATGGGCCGGACAGACGGGGTAATGCCCAGGCTGAAAAAACTGGTGCAATGCGGCTTGGGCGGCCACCAGGGCCATGGCTATCAGTATGTTTCATGGATTCACGAGCAGGACCTGGCGCGGATAACAGAATGGGTGTACCAAAATGCAGCGGACGGAGCCATTTATAACGGCACTGCACCGGAAGCCATTTCCAACAAAGCCCTGATGGGCCTTATCAGGAAAACCCTGGGTATCCCCATCGGCTTACCCACGCCGCAATGGCTGCTAGAAATAGGCGCCGTACTGATTGGGACCGAAACCGAACTGGTATTGAAAAGCCGCTGGGTGTACCCGGAAAACCTGCTGGCATCGGGGTTTCAGTTTCATTTTCCCGCTGCAGGACCAGCCGTGCACGACTTGTTAAGCTGCCGGGTATAGGAATAAACGTTGCTCTTGATGGAGTAAACAAACATTAAAAGACAATTTTATTGAAACCAGCAACAATCCGGATAATGCCTGGTAGTTGTTGCAGCACTAAGATTTTAGTCCAGCATATCAGCCTATTGTAATGGCATTTGCTTCAGCCTATAATTTATATTATGTTAAATAGGCGCTCCGCACAAGGTCCTTGCTTTGTTTGTTTTTTTATCAAGCTTGTAGAGAGACGTGCTACGATAAGTAAATTCTATATGGTAGCACCCTACCCTTAGACCTATAGATAATTTGAAAAAGCTGTTATATTACAAGTTCTAGATAACCCTACAAACAACTTCGACTTTTGCTTTACTTATCAAAAAGGCAATCCACATGTGATATTTACAGATGATGAAACCTTTATAATCTATCTTCAAAATTATAATCAACTATCAGATGCAACCGAATATGCAGCAGACTTATTGCAAAAAGTAGTTAATCAATGTTGGAAGACAATCGGTAATGAGAACTTTCTTGAGCATATCATGCTATGAGTTATTCCCCCATACTCATCTTTCCCTGTATGCTTAACATAATTTGCTTCAAGGGTATTTTCTTTACTATTATATATGGAAGATAAAAACCCTATAATACGAATCAAAATAATATAGAGTTCCTGGCACAGCTTACCCGGACTAAAGAATAATTATACCGTATTGGCTTAACTCCAAAATTTACTACGAATATCGTGCTACTACGATCAGACAAACAACTACTCTATTAATACGCTCAAAACTGCAATTTCGCAGTATATGGCTCCTAATAAATACTACGATAATGTGACTTGAACTACGACACTAAGGTTATAAACGTAGTATAATTGGCGTAGTAATGTACTAGTATTAATAATTCGTAGTAATTATTGTTTTATCAGCTAAGTAGTAACAAGTGCGTAGTCGAAGTATTGACTACTCTCTAGAAAAGACTACTACTATGGTCGTCTGTGGCTCTTTCATTGACCATAGTATAGACGTGTTTTTTATCGATGATATCCTTTCGGAGTATTCCCTTTTCCTCCAGTACGGCTAATTTGGAAGTAACGGATTTGGAAACAAAGGATCTGTCCTTATGTTTCACGGTTTCATCATTAATTATAAACCAGTCTATTATCTCTTTCGAAATCAGGCTTTTATTAAGTTGTTTAAAAACCCCAATGATCTTATTGGTCCAGCTCTGTTGCCGGTCTGTAAAGGGTTTTGGTTGTACCGGAAGCCTTACCGGAGCCGGCCTGAATACGGGTTCTTCCCTTTTTGGTGGGGATACCTGGGCATCCTGTTCCAGTTTGGTACGCAACAATTTTATTTCCTGCAACTGGGCCATTAAACTCTCTTCCCTGCTATTCAGCCATTCATTAAAAAGCAGCTTTTCGTCTTCACTGAGTAAAATTGAATAGAACTTCGTAGCCATAGTAGCGTAAAGATAGTATTCAAACTTTTATTTCATGATCCTATAGAAGTATTATGTATTACTTCGAAAGCATTATCGTAGTATAAGTTGCTTCCTTAGTCTACTTTCGCAGTAGAAATCTATAGTATCGTAGTAATTCGTAGTATTTGTATTGTTTCTACATAATATTGAAGAAATCTACCCCGATCTATTGTTTCTGAGGTTAATGGTTCCTACAACCTTTGAACTGATATAATGGAAGAAGGCCTTACTGGAATAATTTAGTTTGTTGTAAGGCTAAATATACCCTTCTTCTTTCCATTAAACCTTTAAAAAACCCATACTGAGCGGCAATTGCTATTTAACATAAAATACGGTTCATACAATGCCAACCAACACACCAAAGGCCGTCATCGGACTTTTTGGAGTTGCGTATCACCTTTGCACTATTCGTAGTTTTTTTCATTTCCTGGTGCTGCCGGACAAACATGAGCCTACCGCAGCACAGAACGCAGGGATGATTTATTTGGCGGGAGTTTTTTAAAAGAACGGTCTTTCTGGTTGCAGCAATTTTCCCAGCCAAAATGCTAATTGATTTCACTATATAGGGTTTTTAATAAGTTGGGTCACTGATTTCACAGATTTTAAGAGGATTTCACGGATGCATAAAGAGCATATGGAGTTTTGAAAGAGTTGAATGGTTGATAATTTGAATGACTGATTGGTTGAAGGGTTGTGTGTGGGTTTTTGAAGATGCTGCTGCTGTCAACAGTCATCTGTCAACTTTATATGGGGTTTTGAAGAAGTGGGACCAAATGCTCTATCAAAGGCTACAAAGGACTAAATAACCAATCGTGCAATACCCCAGTACATAAAGTTCCGGCGATTAAATGTGCAATTATAGCTGGGTCATCCGGGTTCGGTACTTTAAGCATGAGGTTTAAAAGGTTTTATGTTGCCGGCTTTTGTTCTTTACAGAACAACAAATTTTAGTTTGCAGACTTTAAGGTTGTAAAATCTTCCTGTTTCTTTTTGTGCAGGAAATTGGATGGAGGAAACAGAACTAATGGCGTTGAGGTTTGCGGCACTAGGTTTTGGCCGCATTGTAAAAGCCTTTAAAAAGCTCATATGGCAAAAAATGCTCGATTAGCAGGCAAAGGGGCATAAAAAAAGACCGGTATGGTTACCGGTCTTTTTTTATGCTTATCAAGCCAGGATTAACCTAATGACTTGATCTTATCATCGTAGGTTTTTGCTTTATCCAGTTGCTTTTTGTTTTTGTAATAGTTGCTCAACTGGTTCAATACCGCTTTGTAGTTCACTTTTTCTACGGCTTTCAGGTCTTGCTTGGCAGCATACATTTTTTCTGCTGCTTCGGCATAAGTAACTGATTCGTCGTATTTTTTGTTGATCTCGGCGGTCAGTGCATTCTTCTTTTTTACATCTTCCGGCTTGGTGCCTTTGATGGCTCTTTGCTGTTCCTGCAGGTCATAGATCTGGTTAGACATGTGCTGCATCATCAGAAAGTTGGCTTCAGCACTATTCTCTGTTGAAATGGCTTTTTTGATAGCTTCTTCCAGTTTGGCCTGGGCCGCTACATAATCAGCCGGCTTGTCCTGGCCGTACGTATAGTTGAAGCGCTCAATGGCATAATCCAAAGGCAATACTTTATTGTCCGGGTTTTTGGCAATCAGCTCTTCGTATTTGGCCATCAGCTTTTCTTTGTCGTTTCTGATTGCCGGGTCGTTCAATTCATAATAAACCCAGTAGTCATTATCAGGATACAACTGACGGCCCAGGGCTGAATATTTGTCGGCATTGGGTTTGTCACCTTTCCGGTTGTAATAATCAACCAGCATCATGTATACATCCTGGTAGTCTTTACCGCCTACTTTGGCATCGGCTATTTTAGAGAACATTTGTACGCCGGCAGCCGTATCCTGCGCCAGGAAAGCAGCGCTTCCTGCATACAGGGTTAAAGCGGTATCCAGGGCCGGTAAAGTCTGGTTGTTGTAGCTGAAGTTTTTTTGGTTGATGTACTGCTGTACATCAATGGCATTTCTATAATTGTCCAAAGCAGCCTTGTAGTCTTTGGCATTGTGCTTCTGAATGGCAGCATTGTAATAATAGTTGTAGATGTCAAACAAACGCCAGTTTTGCTCCAGCTCTCCCATTACGTTTTTGGGATCCATTTCCTGGTACTTTTTCATGGCATTGTAAGCCTCCAGACGGTAAGCGCTGTTGTCTTTTGTTGAATCTTTTGCCAGCTCGTTGTACACCACGCCTTTCCAGTAATAGGCGTTGGCATCTTTTTGTCCTTTCGGGTCACTCAGTATTTTATCGATGCTTTCCTTGGCTTCCTGGTATTTGTTTTCACTAACCTTCTTCTGCACATCCGATAATTTCTGTGCATTCAAAGTGGCGCCCGCAAAGGCTACCAATAATGCTGATAATACTACTTTTCGCATTGTTGAGTTTTTAAGAGTGTATTTATGGTTGAACGTTGTTCTCTTCATCAGATGGATTTACGGCAGAAACCGTTGCGTCAGCAGACGTTTCGCCTTCTTCCAGCGTTTCGGCAATGGTGCCGGTTTCGTCCTGAACATCGATCCGGGTAATAGCGGCAATTTCATCGCCCTCATCAATACGGATGAGCTTTACACCCTGGGTGGCCCTTCCCTGCTCGCTGATCTGCTGCACTTTCATACGAATGGTGATCCCACTTTTACAGGTGATAATCAGGTCTTCCGACTCGGCCACATCCAATATACCGACCAGTTTTCCTGTTTTTTCGGTAACGCTTATGGTTTTTACGCCTTTACCGCCGCGGTTGGTGATGCGGTATTCGTCTACGGGAGTTCGTTTGCCATATCCTTTTTCGCTGACTACTAACACGGTTCTTTCAGGCGTTGATGCATTAACACAAATCATACCAACTACCTCTTCCTCGGCACTTTCCGATTCGATACCAGTCACACCTATAGCACCACGACCGGTAGAACGCACCTTAGCCTCCGGAAAACGGATAGCACGGCCACTGCTCACGGCCATCATGATCTCGCAGTTACCATCGGTCATTTTAGCCTCCAGCAGCTCATCTCCCTCTACAATCGTAATGGCATTGACACCAGTGGTACGCGGACGGCTGAAATCGGCCAGCGCCGTTTTTTTGATGATACCTTTTTTGGTACACAATACAATGTAGTGAGAATTAACAAATTCCACATCCTGCAGGTCCTTGATGTCGATAATGGCCCGAACCTTATCGTCCGGCGCTATCTGCAGCAGGTTCTGGATGGCCCTGCCCTTGCTGTTCTTTTCGCCATCGGGTATCTGGTACACGTTCAGCCAGTAGCACCTGCCTTTTTCGGTAAAAAACAGCATCGTATGGTGGGTAGAAGCTACAAAAAGGTGCTCGATAAAGTCTTCGTCGCGGGTGCGTCCGCCCATGGCACCGCGGCCGCCTCTTTTCTGAGCCCGGAACTCGGTCGCTGAGGTACGCTTGATATAACCCAGGTGCGAAATGGTGATCACCACATCTTCTTCCTTGATCAGGTCTTTAATGCTCACCTCGTTGTCCAGGTAGGTAATTTCTGACTTGCGGGCATCGCCGAATTTGTCTTTCACCTCCAACAATTCGGTCTTGATCAGGTCGTAGCGCATGCCTTCATTGGCCAGCAACTCTTTCAGGTGCGTGATCAGCTTCATCAGGTCATCATATTCCTGCTTGATTTTATCCCGTTCCATACCAGTTAAACGCTGTAAACGCAGTTCCAGGATGGCTTTGGCCTGCACCTCATCCAGTCCCCATCCGGCGTTCACCAGGTTGTCTTTGGCTACTTCCGGTGTGGCAGAGGCGCGAATCAGGGCAATCACCTCATCCAGATGATCCAGGGCGATTAGGTAGCCCTGTAAGATATGGGCTTTCTTTTCTGCGTCTTTTAATTCAAACTGGGTACGACGTACCACCACCTCGTGGCGAAACTCCACGAATTCCACCAGCAGCTCCTTCAGGTTCAGCACCCGGGGACGGCCTTTCACAATGGCCACGTTATTGATGCCATAGCTGGTCTGCAGCTCGGTGTATTTGTACAGTTGGTTAATGATCACGTTAGCAACGGCATCCCGCTTCAGGTCCACCACAATACGGGTGCCTTCCTTCTGGTTGGATTCGTTATTAACGTGGGCAATGCCTTCCAGCACTTTTTCATTCACCAACTGGCCAATACGGTCGCAAAGCGCATCCCGGTTTACCTGGTAGGGCACCTCGGTAATGACGATTTGTTCGCGACCGCTGGGCTTGGTATCTACCTGCACTTTACCACGCAATACCACCCGGCCCCGGCCGAAATTAAATGCAGCTTTTACACCTTCCATACCGTAGATCAAACCACCGGTAGGAAAATCAGGTGCTTTAATATGCTGCATCAACTCATCTATAGTTATTTCACGATTGTCGATATAGGCTATACAGCCATCAATCACCTCGCTCAGGTTGTGAGGCATCATGTTGGTAGCCATACCTACGGCAATGCCACTGGAGCCGTTTACCAGCAACTGCGGTATACGGGTGGGCAATACGGTAGGCTCTTTTAAAGAATCGTCAAAGTTCAATTGAAAGTCAACAGTGTCCTTTTCAATGTCCTGCAGCATACTTTCTGCAATGCGCTGCATGCGGGCCTCGGTATAACGCATGGCCGCCGGACCATCACCATCCTGGCTGCCGTAGTTACCCTGGCCATCGATCATGGTATAACGCATGCTCCATTCCTGCGCCATACGCACCATGGCGTCGTATACAGCCGTATCACCGTGCGGATGGTATTTACCCAGCACCTCACCCACAATACGAGCCGACTTTTTGTACGGGCGGCTATAACCCATGCCCAGCTCGTTCATGGCAAATAAAATACGGCGATGCACCGGTTTTAAACCATCACGCACATCGGGCAGGGCACGGCCTACAATCACCGACATGGAATAGTCGATGTAGGCGGTCTTCATTTGCTCTTCTATGTTAACAGGAACGATACGGTTGTTATCGCTGGTCTGTTGCGGTTGCAGATTGTCTTCCATTCAATATCAGCTTATAAGATTGCAATTTAAGGACTGCAAATTTACCTTTTATCCGCCTAAAAACCACATAAAATAGGTTATATTGACTTATAATTACCCACAGTTTATAACAAATACATGTTAATATTTTTGGGTTGACAAATAACCGGTGCAACATATGGGCACAGATTTTTCATACATACCCATTGTATGTAAAAGTGAAAGGTTATGAAGCGTTATTTGTTACTGAGGGAAAACCAGGTGAGTGGCCCCTTTACCCTTGAAGAGATGATGTCCGGCAACCTTAAACCTATGGATTTGATTTGGGTGGAGGGAGAAAGCAACAGCTGGAAATATGCTACAGAACTGAAGGCGTTGAGTCCTTATGAAGATCACCAGGAAACCAGCCAGCCAGGCGTAGTGGCATACAAACCAACCGGGGAGGCACCGGCTGAGCAGCACAGTCCCAACGTTTTTGTTGCACTTCCCCCACAAATACAGGAAAAGCAGCCTCAATCCCGCTTGTCTGAAGCGGCGTCAGAAGAAGAAATACCCGAACTGGAAATAAAATTTGCACAGCCGCTGGAGGAGATCAAGGAAATGTATGTAGCCCGTTTAAAAAATAACCAGTTTCGTTTTCCTAAAATAGCCCGCCCGCAAAACAGCCTTTGGATCTTTGGTCTTTTGATGGGGTTGCTAGTGAGTGCTTTTATCATCAAAAAAATCATTGCCACGTTTGATGAGCAGTCACTGCAACCAACCACCGCTTCCGCTGCGCTGCCGGCCCATATCAATCCGGTAGTACCACAGCCAGAACCTGACCCGGGCTACCAGACGGCCCTAACCACCGAAATTGTACCGGTAGATACCACCCTATCCAAACCGGTTAAAAAAAGCACCACCAAAAAAGTAAACCTGAAAAAACTGGTGCAGGTGAGTGCCAACGATTATCGCATTGGAGTTTTTGGCGGCATTGATAAACTGAAGCTGAATGTCAACAATAAGTCGGACTATGTGCTGGATAAAGTAACCATTGAAGTAGAGTACTTAAAACCCAATGGCGAAACCATCCGCAAGGAAAATTATTTCGTGATGGCCGTTGCTCCCAAAAGCATCAAAACCATGGAAGTTCCACCCAGTAAAAGGGGTGTCAAAATAAAATACCGCATCACCAACATCAAGTCTCATCCCTATAAAGCATCAATGGTGAACGTTTAAGTGAGGGGTATTTACAGAATCATAGCCTGACTACACCTTTAGTCAGGCTATTTTTTTATTTTCACCCTAAGGAAATCATATATGAAAAACATCCTTTTATTTGGCGCCGGCAAGTCGGCTACGGTTTTGATCCAGTTTTTACTAAACCAGGCGGCAGCCGAAGGCTGGAAACTCACGTTGGTGGATGCCAACCTGGAGCTGGCCCAATCCAAGCTGCAACAGCATCCCTACGGACAGGCCGCTGCATTTGATATCACACAGGACGCTGAACGCAAACGGCATATACAGCAGGCCGACCTGGTGATTTCATTGCTCCCTCCTGCCCTGCACATACTGGTGGCCCGTGACTGTGTGGCGGAAAAAAAGAACCTGCTCACCGCATCTTATGTAGATGAAGCAATGAAAGCCCTGCAGCCCGAAATTGAAGCCCATGGCTTGCTATTTCTTTGCGAAATGGGACTGGACCCAGGTATTGATCATATGAGCGCCAAAAAACTCATTGATGAGATAGAGGCTAAGGGTGGAAAGATCACTTCTTTTATTTCCCATTGCGGTGGCCTGGTAGCACCGGAAAGTGATGACAATCCCTGGCATTATAAAATTAGCTGGAACCCGCGCAACGTGGTGATGGCAGGTAAGGCCGGCGCCGTTTTTCTGCAGGATGGTGTGGTCAAAGAATGGAGCTATCGACAGCTGTTCGAAGAAAAAAGGTTTACAGAAATTCCGGAGCATGATCCGTTGTGCTGGTATCCCAACCGAGATTCTTTAAGCTATGTAAAAACCTACGGCCTGGATGACGCTGTTACTTTTATCCGTACCACCTTACGCCACCCCGATTTTATGTACGGCTGGAAAAACATCATTGACCTGCAGCTTACAGATGAACAGGTGCAGTATAACACGGATGGAAAAAGCCTGAAAGACCTCTTTAAAGAGCACTTCGAAAAGCACCAGTTCAGCGACTGGCTGGAGCAGAAACTAAGCGAACAGTTTACCTATACCAAAGACATCCTGGCCGAGCTGGTGAACCTGACCGCCATGGAAGAAAAAGCCAGCAGCAAAGGCATGGAGCCATTGGAAGAATTTATGGTGGTGAATGAAACAGGCGACCTGCAGCAGGTGGACATTGAAGACTTGAAACTGAATGCGGCCGCTGCCCTGGCGGAAAAAATGCACGACGCCAAAATAACCTTGAAACAATTATTTTTTCTGGGCATGGACGACGGGGAAACCATCGTGAATAAAGGCTTGTGTAGTGCTGCAGATATTTTGCAGTTTGCTTTGGAAAAAAAACTGGCATTGCAGGCAGAAGACAAGGACATGGTGGTAATGAAACATGAAATAGAATACCTGCTGGATCAAAACCTGTATAAGCACACCAGCACTTTGGTGGCCAAAGGAAACGATGCCAGTCATACCGCCATGGCGGCAACAGTAGGCTTGCCATTAGGCATTGCTGCTCAACTGATTTTAAAAGGAACCATCGGTTGTAAAGGTTTGCACATTCCCATTGCCAAAGAAATTTATGAACCCGTGCTGGCAGCCTTGCAGGACCAGGGCATTTCTTTTACCGAGGAAAACAGTTTACTGACATGAAGCATCAGGTTACCCTAAAGGAAGCCATTAAACAACTAGAGGAGGAAAAGCACCAGTTGTTCACGACCCTGCTGCAACATGGCACCATGAAAGTGGAATATTATGCGCCCCAGGAAAAAGACCTGCAAACACCGCACCGGCAGGATGAATTGTACCTTATCGCTTCCGGCTCCGGCATTTTTTATAACGATGGCCAGCGCACGCCTTTTCATCCGGGAGATGTACTGTTTGTACCCGCCGAAAAAGAACACCGGTTTGAAGACTTTACACCTGATTTTGCTACCTGGGTTATTTTTTATGGTCCCGACGGAGGCGAGCAGACCACTTAACCCGCTGTGAAGGAAGTGCCGTTCCAAGGAAAAGTCTTTTTTGATTTCTTCACCTTATAAATGGGTTCTCCTTTCTTGTCATATTGTTCTGTTTGTTCCCCTTCCTCCATCAGCCAGATAATGGTATCCGTTTTTCCTTTTGCATCTGCCGGGAAGATGAGTTCTTCGGTATGATAAAAAACACCGGCATCGCTGATACCGGTCTGTAGCGGCAATGCTACCAGCTGTTCGCCATTCCATCCAAAGCGGTAGGTTAACGCCGGTATGCCACAGGCTTCACCAGTAAAATGCAAGGCTACGATGTTTTTTAGGCCCGTCAATCCTTTCCCGTCGGAGATGACGGCATTGGTAAAAGCAGCCGACTGCCCCTCATCCAGCTTAAACTGCTGATGGGCCACCTTTTGATTTTCCACCAACACCTTCAACCCAATGATAAAGTCGTAGGTGGTAAAGTATTCATTACCAGCCTTTTCTTTTTTATGCAACACTGTTTCTACGCCATATACAAACTTGGTATTACCCCTGCGCAAGGGTTTCAATGCCAGTAACCCGGACCACAAGCAGCCCTGCCTTTGCTGTCCTTCTTTTTCATAGGTTACAGCTATCCAGGGAGCGCTAATACCCTTCAGTGTAGCCAGCTCTTTTTTACGCTCCACGATGGTAACCAGGTGGCCCGCCAGCAAGGTATCGATTACCATTGCCTGTAAGGAAGCATGGCTGCGAACAAAAACACTATCACCGTACACATATTGTTCTCCATCTTCATCGGTATAAGGCAACGGAGCCCCCGCCTGTCCCTGAGCAAAGAGAACCCAGCAACAAAGGGTACAGAGGAAAAGTGTTTGTTTCATTTTATTGCAGTTGTAAAAGCAACTGCCGACACTCCTGCATGCCTTCTGTTGCCGGCTTTTCAATAGCGGTTAAATTGTATAATGCAGATGTATAAGGGATTTTTCTGTCTACAATAAACTTGGGAATGGGCCATGGCGCATAATTAACCAGACCCGCGGCCGGATAAACCACCAATGAAGTGCCTACAATCAAAAAAATGTCAGCTGTTTTCACCACTTCAATGGCTTCTT
>JAEWAC010000055.1 GCA_023391895.1 Bacteroidota bacterium | reverse complement strand
CCTTTCTTTAGCTCTTCAACGGCATGATTAGCCGCCCGGGCCGTCAGTGCCATAAAAGTGAGTGAAGGGTTTTGGGTGCTGGTAGAGGTCATGCAGGCGCCATCGGTTACAAATACGTTTTTGCAGTGGTGCAGCTGATTCCATTCGTTCAGTAACGACGTTTTGGGATCGCGGCCCATGCGCACCCCGCCCATTTCATGAATGTCCAGGCCCGGTGCCTGTTTGGAGTCATTGGTGCGGATGTTTTTACAACCCGCTTTTTCCAGCATTTCGGCACCCTGGGTTAAAAAATCCTGCAGGCTTTTTTCGTCGTTATCATCATAACCAATGGAGGTTACCAGCAAGGGTATGCCCCACTGGTCTTTTTCGTCTTTACTGAGGCGCACGTGGTTGCTTTCCTTGGGAATGGTTTCGCCCTGCATCATCATATAAATGCCCCATCCGCCCGGCTCCGTCATGGCATCTTTAAAAGCGCCGCCAATCTGGTCGCCCTCATACGGGCTGGAGTTGGCCCGGCTGGCGGTAAAAAAGGTCATATAACCTCTTAAAAAGTCCATTTCCTGTTTGTGCACATTTCTAAAATTGGGCATCATGACCGCGGTGGGCCGGCGGCCATAAGTGTATTTGTCCAAAAAACCTTCATAGCTGGCACCCAGGGAGCCCCGGTAGTTATGAAACGCCACATATTTACCCAGCAGTCCACTGTCGTTACCCAGACCGTTGGGAAAGCGGCTGGATGTGGAATTGAGCAGGATCAAATTAGAATTTAAGGTAGCCGCATTCACAAAAATAATGTTGGCAAAATACTCGGTGGCCTGCTTGGTTTGCGCATCAATGACGCGTACGCCGGTAGCCTTGCCTTTCTTTTCATCGTAGATGATGGAATGCACCACCGAATGTGGCCGCAGGGTCAGGTTACCGGTTTTGGCCGCCCAGGGCAAAGTAGAAGAATTAGAACTGAAATAAGCCCCAAACGGACACCCTCTTTCGCACATCGTGCGGGCCTGGCATTGACCGCGCCCCTGCTGCAGGTGTATTTCTTTGGGCCTGGTTAAATGGGCACACCGACCAATCACCACATGGCGGTCTTTATAATGGGCCATGATTCTTTTCTGCATCTCTTTTTCTACGCAGTTCATTTCCCAGGCGGGTAAAAACTCACCATCCGGCAGGGTATCCAGCCCGTCTTTATTACCGCTGATGCCGGCAAAGGTTTCCACGTGGCTGTACCAGGGAGCAATGTCTTTGTAGCGTACGGGCCAGTCTACGGCAAATCCATCGCGGGCTGGACCTTCAAAGTCGTAGACACTCCAGCGCTGCACCTGCCGGGCCCATAGTAGGGATTTACCGCCAACCTGGTAGCCGCGGATCCAGTCAAACGGTTTTTCCTGTGTGTAGGGATGGTCCGCATCCTTTACAAAAAAATGTTCTGTGGCCTCGCCAAATGCATAGCAGCGTTTTACCACCGGGTTGGCTTTGGTTACAGCCAATGGCAGCTGCCCACGGTGCTCCAGCTCCCAGGGCATTTTGGTAGCGGTAGGATAATCTTTGATGTGTTTTACATCGCGGCCCCGCTCCAACACCAATGTTTTCAAACCTTTTTCGGTCAGCTCTTTGGCAGCCCAGCCGCCGCTGATGCCGGAGCCGATAACAATGGCATCAAAATGATGGCTGGATGAATTGTTGGTGGAAGGGTGTACTTGTAAAGAATCGCCTGGCATACGTTCGTTGGATTGAGAACCTAAGATAACATTTGTTGAAACACGAAATACAGTACCTGCAGAAAGTGATCCACTAAACATGTTGCCGGCGATTCAATAAAAAGTATCAGCACGTTTACAGAAGGCAGTCCATAGCACAAAAAAAATCCCCTCTGGACAGAGGGGAGATCAGGCGTTAATGATTGCTAATTTTTTGTATCATCGGACGGACGCCTTCTATTTTTCAGAGGTATTGGATCAGTACGTTTATTGTTAGTATAAGAAGAAGAAGTTGATTGATACGGATTTTCTGGTTTTTCAGGATTTGGATAACTTTTTAAATGTCGGAATACTGAAACGGTTTTTGGTTTTTCTGGACAATAATTGGTCTTTCAGGGTATCGGACAGATTGATTATTGATCAATCAACTTCTGATGCAAACGTACATTGCAAATCATTTTTGCGCAATTGCAGTAACACGCTTTTTCACAGGTATGGTAATTACCACTTTTATCGTATTTCAACGCATGGAAAAGGCGTACGAATACGCAAAAAAATCCCCTCGTTTTCAGAGGGGACCAATCAGGCTCAACCAGCGTTCACAATGCCTTTGCTATTTAAAACTGCCTTTCTATTTTTTTTCTCAAGTGAGCGCCATTGCCTACATAAGGCTTTGTAATCGGATTTCAAACGGGCTTAAAAAAGGGTACTTTGTTTATTTGGTCTTTCATGTTGTCAAAACACCATTACACCCTAAGCATCATCGGTTGTACAGATCAATCAGTCATCAATGGGAACGAATGCAGAACAGTTATGATGCAAACTTTTTACAAGTGCAAAGGTGACGAATTACACCTTACAATCCTTAATTACACCTTGCAACCTTTAATTAATAAAGTTTAACTACTAATTGGAAAAGCGCATGGGTAGTGATTACATTGAATTAAAATAAAGGGAAACACTTACATCGCTTACACCTGTCTTGCGGAAAATGGATTTACCTGACAATGGCAAGGACTTTGTTCCAAAGCTTTTTTAATTTTCGGTAATTGCAAAATAAGATCTATGCATACCAGAATTCAACAACCGGTTTACAGTCATCACTTTTTTTTACCACTTTTTCAAAAGTCCATATACGTAAAAAGAAAACTGGAATTTAGAGGGAAAGAAACGGCAGCTAATGCAGGCATCAAAACAAGCTCTGCCATATAAGATTAGCCAAAACCCTGACCGTTTATCATATAGCGAATTTAATAGACATTGAAAAACCCTGTCCAGACTCATTTTCCAGCACACCACCCCACCGAAAGGGTTTCACCGATAAAATGGCAGAAATTATCCAATAATTTTTTGCTGGTTTTATAACTATCAGAACTTTGTATAGAATTACAATACCACGATAAACCCCACTACTTATATTCAATACTGACGCTTTATGACACCTTACAACTTAGGACATTTAGACGAATTGGAGCAGGCCGATGTTATTTGGGAACAGGGCGTATTAATTGGAGAACGTAAAGATGCATTTTATAATATCCTCCTGTTTCAGGTAGATGCTTTTTATGCAGAAATCTACTACCACTCCCACTTTAACGTGATCATCAAAATCAAAAGCTTTAGCGATACCAATCTGCTGGAGCCTTACCTGCCACACATTCAGCTGGAAGATTTGTTACGCCTGCAATAATACCCCCCGTTGTATCATTTAGTAAAAGGGTTTTCAACCTGCCTGTTCTTACCGGCGGCATCGGCTCTACATGCCTTAAAAAAGGCACATAGTATTATAGCGTGTCCTCACGTTCACCATTCGCCTTTTTCAAAAAGCCATTGCAACAAAATGGCACGACTGCAATGGCTTTTTGAAAGAAATTTCCGGTGATCTTCTGCAGCCTTAAAGGGCGTCCAGTGCCTGCACAATATCATTCAAAATATCATCGCGGTGCTCCAGTCCAACTGAGATACGAATGAGGCCCGGTGTGATGTTGACGGCCTCCCGCTCCTGGTCGGTCAGCTTGGCATGGGTAGTGCTGGCAGGATGCGAGGCAATGCTGCGGGCATCGCCCAGGTTAGCGGTCAGGGTAAGCATTTTAAGGTTGTTTAAAAACTGACGTCCTTTTTCAATGCCGCCTTTCAGCTCAAAGCATAGCAGTGCGCCTCCGTCTTTCATTTGCTTTACGGCGATGGCATGCTGCGGGTGCGAGGGCAGGAATGGGTATTTTAACCACGCTATTTTGGCATGACCTTCCAGCGCCTTTGCAATGTATAAGGCACTGGCCGCGTGACGCTCCATGCGCACCTCCAGCGTATCAATACTTTTGCTGAGCACCCAGGCATTGAAAGGCGAAAGCGCCGGCCCGGTACTGCGACAAAAAAGGTAGATGTCGTTAATCAGGTCTTTTTGCCCCACAATTACCCCGCCCAGCACACGGCCCTGCCCGTCAATCCATTTGGTAGCAGAATGCACTACCAGGTGCGCCCCGAAATCGATAGGCCGCTGGCAAATGGGCGTGGCAAAGCAGTTGTCTACATTCAGTATCAGCTTGTGCTTTTTAGCCAGTTGGCTTACCCGCTCCAGGTCAATAATATCCAGGCCCGGGTTGGTAGGCGTTTCTATATAAATCATTTTGGTGTTGGGCCGTATCGCCGCCTCCCACTCCTCCGGTTTATCAGCGCTTACATAGCTGTACTCGATGCCATACTTAGGTAAAAATTTACTGATAACGGTATGCGTACTTCCAAAAATAGAATTGCAGGCCAGCAAATGGTCGCCCTGCTTTAATAAGGCCATAAACGAAGCAAAGACCGCACTCATGCCCGATGCCGTGGCAAAGCCCGCCTCCGCTCCTTCCAGCACACACATTTTGTCTATAAACTCCTGCACACTGGGGTTGCTGAAGCGGCTGTAAATATTATCATCGGATTCATCGGCAAAGGCGGCCCGCATGTCTTCCGCATTCTCAAAACAAAAGCTGCTGGTTAAAAACATCGGTGAGGAGTGTTCCATTTCATGGGTGCGGGGCACTTGTGTACGTATGGCTTTGGTAATAGGGTTTTGTTCTTGCATGTTGATTGTGTTTTTTGACAGTTGCCTGGATACGCTTTTCCGGTGTCGCCACAGGCAACGTGGTTTAGCAATGCCAATAAGGTTGATATGGGTTTTTAAAGAAGTGGTGCTTTTAAGGTACGGGTTGTCCGTTTACGATTACCTGCCAGTCGATGACGGCACCGGCCCGCCGCAGGGTTTCTGCCACGGAGCAATATTTGTCAACCGATAAGGCACAGGCCCTTTTGACTTTATCTGCATCCAGTTCGCCTTTCAACTCAAAAGAAACATGGATGGTTTTCCATAAAGAAGGCACCACATCGGCTTCTCTTTCACCTTCAATGGTCATGGTGAAGGCATCAATGTTCTGGCGTTGCTTTTTTAAAATGGATACGATATCGATACCGCTGCAGCCGCCCAGGGCCATCAGCAGGGTTTGCATCGGCCGTATGCCGGTATTCATGCCGCCAATGTCCGGGCTGCTGTCCATAGCCATTTTATGACCGCCGGCGTCCCTGGCCTCAAAGCCGTATTCTCCCTGTACTCTTTCCAGCTCTATTCTGATCATCCCAAAAAAATTTTTGTAAATGTAAACCTTACGCGTCTTTACTTTACGTTTTGAATTGTATTAATGAAGTATTTCCACTATCAGCAACCCTTTACCCTGGAAAGTGGTCAGGTTTTGCCCGAAATAACCATTGCTTACAGCACCCATGGAAAACGGAATGAGGCGCAGGATAACGTGGTTTGGGTTTGTCATGCCCTAACGGCCAATGCAGCGGTGCAGGACTGGTGGCCGGGCTTTGTAGGTCCTGACTGCCTCATCAACCCGGATCAACACTTTATTGTTTGCGCCAACATCCTGGGCTCGTGCTACGGATCAACCGGTCCTTTGAGCATCCATCCTAAAAAGGGACAGCCTTATTACCACACCTTTCCCCTCATTACCATACGGGACATGGTAAGAGCCCACCAGTTGCTTTGTGAGCATTTGAACATTAAAAAAATCCATTTATTGATTGGCGGGAGCATGGGCGGTTACCAGGCCCTGGAGTGGTGTGCCCTGCAGCCCTCCCTGATTGACCGCCTTTTTCTGATCGCCACCTCCGCCCGGGAAAGTGCCTGGGGCATTGCCATCCACACCACGCAGCGGCTGGCCATTGAAGCCGACAGCACCTGGCACGAAGCCACAGACAAAGCCGGTCAACAAGGCCTGAAAGCAGCCCGCGCCATCGGCATGCTGACCTACCGCAGTTATGCTACCTATGCCGCCACCCAAATGGATGGGGATTTGAACAAGTTGGATCACTTCAAAGCCTCTTCTTACATCCACTACCAGGGCACCAAGCTGGTGAACCGGTTTAATGCCTACAGCTACTGGTTTTTAACCAAGGCCATGGATAGCCACAACCTGGCCCGCGGCCGCTGCGAATCGGTAGAAACGACTTTACAAAGCATTCATCAGAAAACGCTGGTGATGGGCATCAAAAGCGATCTGCTTTGCCCGGTCATTGAGCAGGAAACAATGGCGCAATACATGCCGAATGCCGAACTGGAAATCATTGATTCCTTGTATGGCCATGATGGGTTTTTACTGGAAACCGAACAAATATCAAAAGCGGTATCCAAGTGGTTATCTGCTTAGCCGTTTTTTCTTTTAGCCATTTTATTAAAAAAGCCGCTTTGAGCTAAGCGGCTTTTTATGGCTTAAGATTTCTTTCTTAATCGAATGGTATAACTGCCGTAACTGCCACCGGAGGGATCACTATGGTTGAGTCTTACACTTAGACTTAAATCGCAGGGATTCACCGCACTGGCCGGCCCCGCCACACTCTCGGCATATACTTCATCCCCCCCATAACTACCATACAGCTGACGGGTAACGGAAATGGAATTATCGTCAGGGTTCACATTGAGCAGAATGGGTTTGGCCGTGCCCGGATCCACATTATAAACAAAAGACAATTGGGTGGGACTTTCCACTTTTACGGTAATGACGTCTCCGGCAGAATAATCCTTCCACTCATCCTGCAATACTTCAAAATCGCCGGCATAAAGCGCGGCATCAAAGGCGCAAGGAGTCAGGTAACTGATGGAGGTGCTGGCACCCGGCTGGTTGAAAATAGTAGAACCATAAGGCGATCCCGTGACAGGAAACGCCTGGAACACCTGCCCTTCCGCAGTGGTAATGTCCACGCCAATTTCAAAAACATCACCTCCGTTGATGGGCTCTCCAAACAGGTCGATCAGCTTTTGCCCCGTAATCTCCAGGGAGGTAGGATAAGTGGTGACGGTTTCAAAAGGTTTAACCACATTATTGTTTTTGCGAATCACCACATCCATTTTTTGCGGCGCTACATCATTTTTGAAAAACATGTCTACGGTAAATTTCCCAACAAAAGAAGCTGGGTCTACCGGTGAAATGAACGGGTCCGAATCGGCGTTCATGGTAATCAAAGGGGTAGGCACCCGAATGAGGTCAGGAATTCTGGGATCATCTTCTTTGCGGCAGCCTGTTGCCAGCAAGAGTACCGTCAAAAAGCCATAAATTATTGATATTGATCTTTTCATATTAAAGCATTTAGTTGGTCATTAAGGAATCCAGAAAACTTTGAAGGTAGAAGGACTTTTTTGCGGCGGCGCATTGGGATTGGTTTCCAGCTCACCCTGAAACCAGGGAAGAGACAAAGGGAATGCCCTGGTTATTTGCACCGGCACCGACTTCTGGGCACCGGGGTTAACCGGATCGCCATTGATCGGCGGCTGCACCCGCCCGCCAGGTGCCATGGCCGGATTGGCAGGATCGAATAAGACGGGATAGCCGGTTCTTCTGTAATCGGTATACTGGTCCACGGCGCTGCCAAAAGACGATATCCATTTCTGGGTCATGATGATTTCCAGTTGCTGGGCCGGTCTGGCATCATACTCGGCCAGCACCTTATTGATATAAGCTTCTACAGCAGGGGTACCACTTAAAGCCGGCACCGACTGGCTGGGTTTCACGTATTGCTGAATCACATAATCCACCTGTTTAAAAGATTCTTCCACGGCTTCTTTCAGCTTGGCCCGGGCATCGCCGGAACGAATGCCTACCTTCATCAGTTCTGCCTCCAGGTACAGCCGGTCGGCATAGGTAATCATGCGGTAAGGAGCGGCACCGGTACCGCTGGCAGCCGTAGCAATCTGGCCGCTGCCATCATCGTACTTTCCGCCAACCGGGTAAATGCCTACTACGCTGATGCTGTTCTGCTGTGTACGGTCCCGGTCGGGACCTACCGAGCCAAAATAAATTGATACGAACGGCCCCTCACGGTACTCTGTCTGGTTACCTTCCCGCGGAGGCTGATCGGCCTTCAGCTGGTTATAGATATAATACGGAATGCGGGGATCAGGATTGTTGGTTAAGATGCGCGGATTATAGCCTTTTAAAATCTCGTAAAACCAGGGGCTGATGTGGTTACTTCTTTGGGTGGAATAGTATTCTTCAAAACCCGGGTTTCTATCGTCGGTGGCACCAATCGGCCCATAGGGAATTACAAAACTTTCCGAAGTGGCACTGATCAGTTGATCCGGGGCATCCAGCAAAGCATTGACTTTGGCGGATACGTCTTCCACCAACCTTATTTGCGTACACAACTTTAACTTGATGGTATTGGCGGCCTTGATCCATTTGTTGACATCACCTCCATAAATCACATCGTCCGTACCCGGCTCTAATATATTAGGCGCATCAGCATTTTGCAGGTCGGCAATGCCCTCATCCAGCAAGGTAAACAGCTGAGGATAAATAGCAGCATCATCGTCAAAAACAGGATAAACAATGCCTTCCTTTAATTTATTAGCCTGCGAAAAAGGCACATCACCAAACACATCCACCAATTGGCTGTAAGTATAGGCTTTTAAGATTTTGGCGATACCGGCATAGCGGGCATTACCTTGTTCCGTTGCATGCTTAATGATGTCTTCCAGGTTTTGCAACACGCCCTGCTCCGGCGTGGTGCTGCTGGGCAGTACGGCCGCATACATCTTGGGCCAGGCCAGGCCTAAAAAAAAATCCGTTCCCACAACGCCATATTGGTCTGCCTCCTCGCGGGTGGCAATTTGGTGGGTATACACCGATAATAATTGCGACAATCCTCCGTTATTACCCCCACCCATAGCCAAAGCATCGCCCAAATTACGCTCCGCGGTGGGCAGCAGTTTGGAAACTTCTATCGAAGTGGGATTGTTAGGGTCGGTGTTGATATCCAGGAACTCCTTTCTACAGGATGCCAACAGCAGGACTGCAAAGGGGATAATATATTTTATCTTTTGTAGCATAGTCATGAGTTATACGGGTTACATTAAAAGGTCACATTCAGGTTTATGCCATATCTGCGTGTTGTGGGGGCGGCAGAAAGCTCAATACCCTGCACAGAGGTAGCGCCAAAGCTGTTTACTTCCGGGTCAAAATTGGTGTACTTGGGGGTATTGGGCGCTTCGTGCCAAAGGTTACGACCGGTCAGGCTAATGGACGCGGAACCTATGGGAAGTTTGCCGAACAATGATTTGGGCAGATTATATCCCAGCGTAACTTCTCTTAAACGGTATACCGTAGCATCATATACGTTCCATTCGGTAGCTGAGTTGATCGCGAAGGTGTTACCAAAGTATAGGTCATTGGTCGTGATGCGGGTTTGATTGGGTATTTTTTTACCGCCATCCAGCAGGGCCTGTTGGGTGTTCGGGTCGCCATAAACACCCGGGATGATCCAGGACGTTTGCCGGTCACGGGTATCTTTGGTAACACCCCTGCCCAACAGCGAACTAATGGTTACCGAATAAATGTCCCCCCCCCTGGTCATATCCCACAAAGCGCTCAGGAATACTCCTTTATAAGTCAGATTATTGGTGATGCCCAGTTTGAAGTCCGGATTGGGATCACCAATGAACCCCTGCTCACTGGAAGGAATAATAAAGCCGGTTTGCGGGTCGATGAGCAAATTACCTTCCTCATCCCGGGCCGACAGGGAGCCTCTCAAATAGCCAAACGGCATACCCGGTTCCAGATAAGGGCTGATGGTTTCCAGCACGCCGCTGAGCTGTATACGGTCTACACCAGACGTTAACTCGGTCACCGTGTTTTTGTTCTTGGTAAAAATTCCCCGCACTTCCCAGGAAAAGTTCTCTTTTCTGATGGGGCGAACAGCCAGATCTACCTCCACCCCTTTGTTGGTGATTTCTCCGAAGTTGGTATACTGGAATTGGTAACCAGAAGAAGGCGGCGTGGATATGGTAGCAATCAGGTTAGTGGACTTTCTGTTATACCAGGTAAAATCCAGTTCGATCAATCGCTGCCAAAAGCTCAGTTGCGTACCCAGCTCAATTTCCTGGGTAAACTCTGGTTTCAGGTTAGGATTAAAGGCCGTTGTTGGCAGCGAAGCGGTGGGCTGTCCTAAAAAGTTGGGGCCTAAAAGGTAAATGTCCTGCAGTTGATAAGGATCGGCATCCCGGCCTACTTTGGCCCAGCCGGCCCTTACCTTGCCAAAATCAAATACATTGCTCTGTAAACCAAAGGCATCTGAAAACACAAACGAACCGGACACGGAGGGATAAATATAACTTCTGTTTTCCTCCGGCAGAGTAGATGACCAGTCGTTACGAACAGTAGCATTTAAAAAAGCTATATCCTTGTACCCCAGGGTAGCATCGGCAAATACACCAATGATCCGCCGCCGGGAATATTGGTCAAGGGTAAAGGCCTGTTGCGACGTGTTTTGCAGGGTATGAATGCCCCGTGTGATAAACTTGCTGCCTGTATTCACCTGCCGGGTAATAGTACGCTGGTTAAAGTTGTGTCCTATTACGGTCCTCAGGCTGAAGTCCGGCCAGACGGTGGGTGTGAGGGTAATTAAAAGGTTGGACTCAATCTCCTGATTGCGGTATCCGTCTTTTACCAGCCTGCCCAAACCTTCAGCCGCCCTGGAACCAATTTCAGTAACTTCACTCCGGTCCAAACGGTTGACGTTACTACCGAGGTTATAATCCGCTCTTATCCAGGAGTTAAAATTGTAGTCGGCACGGAAGCCTGCAATAAACCTTTCCTCATCGGTTTCGGCCACATTATACCGGGCAGACCAGCGGGGATTGTCAAACTGGCCACCACCATTCGGTATCAGGGGTAGCCCCTGCTTATCTTCAAAAGGCAAATTCAAGTCCCAGTTGCGGGCCGGGAACAGGGATCTTGCAAACAAAGAAGCGGCACCGCCTACCTGGTTTTCACCATAAAAGCCACCCTTCTGGTTGGACCGGGAATAACTGAAATTACCCCGGATGTTTAAACCAAAAGAAAGCTTGGTGGCGCCCCCCAGGCCAACGTTATACCTTTCGTAATTGGAGTTTTCCACGTAACCTTTGTGGGTAAGATGCGAAATCGTAAGAGCGACAGAACTGTTGTCATTACCCCCATTAAAGCCCAGGGAATTTTCGTATATCCAACCGGTTCTGAACAGATCTTTTACGTTGTCGGGATACGCCCTGTAAGCAACACTGTCTGTTGGGAATAATTCGGGATAAGCATTTTTATAATCCGGCCAAACCGGTATGGAATCCCGGCTGCTGAAGGCGGGTCCCCAGGAGCCGTTGGAATTGGAATAATCAAACTGGGAACCGGCGCCAAAATCATTTTGATATTCCGGCAGGTTGGCGATGGTTTCTGCAGACACAGAACTTCTGAATGTGACTTCCGTCCCTTTTCTGCCCCTGTTGGCACTACCGGATTTGGTGGTAATAACAATAACGCCGTTAGAGGCCCTGGAACCATATACAGCAGCAGCGGCAGAGCCCTTCAGTACGTTCATGGAAGCTATGTCATTGGGGTCCAGGTTAGAGATACCACTGGAATAAGCTGTACCACCGGATGTTTGGTTGCTGGTCGTTACCTGCTCGTTGCTGTAGGGTACGCCATCTACTACAATTAAAGGCTGGGAATTGCCAAAAAACGAGTTGTTACCCCGTATCTGAATGCGGGTGGCCGCCCCTGGTGTACCCTGGGAAGAACGGATATCCACGCCTGCCACTTTGCCCTGCATGCTTTTCAGCATATCGGGCTCCGACTTCTGCACCAATGCGCTGGGATCTACCTTACTGACGGAATAGCCCAGGGCTTTTTCCGACCTCCTGATACCGAGTGCGGTTACCACCACTTCACTTAGTTCGCGGGACTGTTCCTCAAAGCTGATATTAATGGTTTCTTCATTTGCCAGCCGGAACTCCTTTTGCTTTCCCAAATATGAAAAGACCAACGTATTGCCGGTACCGGCACTAATACTAAAACTACCCTGGCTGTCTGTCTGTGTTGCAGCATTGCTGCCACTGACCGTAACCGTCACCCCTGCTAGTGGGTTTCCTGCCGCATCCAGCACCGTACCCCTTACCGTACGTTGCTGGGCCCAGAGAACCATGGATGAAAGCAGGAAAGTTAAAATCAGAAATAAAGGTTTCCTCATAACAATGGTTGTTTAAAGCGTTGAAAGAAAAAGACAACGAAACTTTAACTTTTGAGTAACGGATACAAGGCTTTTCTGCTAAAGCATGAATTTTAGCTACTGAAGCATTTAAAAAACGTACTGAAAAATGCAACTTTTTAAAGAACTAATAGTTCAGGAAAAGCTTGAGCGATAGCGGTACAACCATACCGATCCGGAACACGATCAGCCTCTGCCTTAGACCGGCTTCACCTGCTCCTTAGACGCTAGTGCCGCCCCATTGCCTTGCCACTTTTACAGCAACCGTTTGTACCCAGGGAAATGATAGTCTTGCTGCCACTGACCGCAATCATTCTCCAGGTGGGCAGCAAGTTGGAAATTGGGCGAGTAAGCGCAGCTGTAGCATGGGATTTTGAAGAGAATTCTTGATTGGAAGCATGATATTTTACGGATGAACTATAATATAAGGCAGTTGAAAACAAACTCATCTTCATGGCAGGAAATCATAATAAACTACCACCAGTCAGGCGTTTACCATTTGTAATTGAATTGAGCCCATTAACGAAAATTGCTTCAATAACGCAGCGGACAATAATAGATTTGGTGAGATTAAAATGCCAGGCGTGCATTGTCGCAACTGCTATTCTAACTTATGATCAAGGACGCTACTTTAAAGCTTTTTTTCATACCCCTGACCGGAATACTGATTCCCGTACTGTCCGGACTTTTTCATCTCCGAAATTTTAGCCTGATAGAAGACATTTTAAGCACCCTGTTATTCATTCTTGTTTCCCTTTTTATCTGGCAGGGCACCATCACCCTTGTTTCTTATATCCGCAATACAGCCTGTGCCAAAAAAGGGCTGGCACACAGCATTTTAATGCTCATCTTTTCCGTTGCCTGTTTTGCCGCGGTTTTGAGCAGCTCCTTTTCACTGCTGTGGCAAAAAATATTTACCGGCACCCTTAACAACAGGGCCACGTTTACCTACAGCCTGAGCTATTCCCTTACGGCGCTTTTTATAGGGATGATATATGAAGTGCTGTTTTTAAAAAAAGAGCTGGAACTGGATACCAAGATTGTCAACCAGCTGGACCTGGAGCGGCAATATGCCGAAATGAACGTTTTGAAAAACGAGCTGGACCCGCACTTCATCTTCAACTCCCTGACCACCCTCTCCCACCTGGTTGGAAATGACTGCCAAAAGGCGGACCTTTTTGTCAACAAACTGGCCCAGGCGTATAAATATTTACTGATCAATAAAGACCGGGAGCTGATTACCTTGGAAGAGGAACTGCGGTTTATAGCAGATTACTTTTACCTGCTGCGCATCCGCCATGACGATAAATTGAAAATGAAGATCAGGATCGATCATAAGGAGGATGAACAGCTGATGATCCTGCCCTGCGCCCTGCAGATACTGGTGGAAAACGCTATCAAGCACAATTATTTTACGGAAGAAGACCCGCTGGTAATTGAAATTTACCTGAACAAATCATATTTATATGTAGTCAACAATATTCACTCCAAGCCTTACCTGGTGGACTCCACCCATATCGGCCTCCGGAACCTGAGCTCCCGCTACAGGCTCACCTGCCAAAAAGATATTGTGATCCATGATTTAAAAGACAAATTTTTAGTAAAGCTACCCATCATCAAACCTAATGGTATATGACAACTGCTATCGTGATAGAAGACGAAAAACCAGCCTCTCAATACCTGATTGACAAACTAAAAGAAATTGCACCTGATATTGAAGTAAAGGCTACGCTTTCCAACATAAAGCAAAGTATTGACTACTTATCCAAACATGCTGCCACTACCGACATTGTTTTTAGTGATGTTCAGCTGGAAGATGGCCTGTCCTTTTCTATCTTCAACCAGTTGCACGTGGACATGCCGGTTATATTTATTACCGGTTATGACAAGTTTATGCTGAACGCCTTTGAAAGCAACGGCATTGATTATTTACTAAAGCCTGTTAATGACGAAGACCTTTTAAAAGCCATAGAAAAATACAAAATGCTGGAAAAGCATTTTACCGCCGGGCAGCAGCAAATTAAAAACCTATTGCAGTACCTGAACATCAAAAAAAAGACACGGCTGGTGGTAAAACGAGGACACGAACATATTTTTTTGTTGCTGGAAGATGTGGTGCTGTTTTATACTGAAAACAAAGTAGTGTATGTAATAGACAAAACGGGTAAAAAATACCTGACCGATAAAAACCTGACGGACCTGGAGGAAGAACTGGATGCCGAAACTTTTTTCAGGGCCAACCGGCAGTACATCATCAACATCAATTATGTCAGAGGCTTTAAAACCTACGAGCGGGTAAAGCTGCAACTGGATCTGAACATCAGCAACCTGAACCACTGCGTGATCATCAGCCAGGAAACCGCTCCTGTTTTTAAAAAATGGATATACGGGGTATAAAAAAAATAACCAGCTCAGAGCTGGTTATTTTTTTTATAGTGATCCCTTGCTTTCAGGCTTTGTTGAGTTTTTTGTCCAGTCGTAAATAACCGGCAGCGTCGCCACTTACATGGTACCATTTATTGGCATCTTCCAGAATAATATGATAATTAATGCCGCTTTCTGTATTCACTTCTGTTACGCCAAACACTTTTTTACCCGGGTATTTTCTTTTCACCTTGGCCATAATATAAGGGCATAATTCACTTTCGCCATAATACCGTTCCGTTTTGGTTACGTTGCCATCCTTGTCGTACCACATTCTGCATTTCACCAGATTGTTCATGAACAAAACTTCATACGTATTATCATTTTCGTACCAGGTTACCTTTTCGGCTTTTGGAAAGGCTTCTTTAAAACTCTTTTCAATTTTACCATCTACCTCCGGCGGAGTAGCGGCGAATAAAGTGCCTGATACAACAACGGCAAGAACAATCAATAGCTTCTTCATAACAATTAATTTTAAAGGTTAACGGTAACTTTTACTCCAAATTAGATGGACTTATGAAAGAGTGAAAGGCAATATCCACCACCGGTAAACAGCTATGGCTCGATTCCATGTTTTTGACCATGCGTGCCTGTCTTAAAACCTTATAAATGCCTACCGAACAGGTATTTAGCAGTACTGAAGGATGATGGGCTGCAGTTGTTAAAAGAAACCAAATACGACAGTTTTCGTGGATAAATGGTAAACCGCTTTTTTGAATATGGGCTTTTTAAAAAGATGGCGGTGCTCCCTTTGAATGGGAAGCGTGAAATTACAGGCCGGTCACCAGCAGACTACAGCCCCTGATCCCGGCATTGTCCAGCCGGCCCAGCACTTCAAAACTGCCATCAGCATGCAGCCGGCCCACATCTTCGGTAGCAATAAAGGCACAGGAATGCAGATTGGCCAGGTCCATAATGTTGATGCCGCCGCTGCTGCTGGCTTTGGACACACTCAAAGGATCATCTTCTTCGCGGATGATAACTTTCATCCACGGCGGCGTAAAAAACCGCCCCTCTGCCGCTGCATAGGCCTGCGACAATAATTCGGTCATGCCATATTCGGAATGAATGTGCGACAGGCCGAATGCCTGCTTTAGCTGCGCATGCACTTCACTTCGAACCAGTTCTTTTTTGCGTCCCTTCATGCCGCCGGTTTCCATAATTTGGGTATGCTTCAGGGTCATGGGGTATTGTGCTGCAAAATCCAGCAAGGCATAGGTCACACCTATCAGCAGGGTCTTTTGCCCGGCAGCTTCTAACTGAGCCAAGGTGCTCGCCAGGGAATTAAAGTCGTACAGGTAAAAACCACTGAGCGGGTGCCGGCTTTCCTGGACCAGGTCTGCGACCATATACACCAGCGATGACTGGCCCCGCTCCAGGTAAGAAGGCAAAAGTCCCAGGATGCAGTATTCGCTAGCCGGACCATAAAACAGGTTAAAGGCAGTTCGAAAGCTTTTTTCATACAAGGCCTTTTCCTTTACGTAATGGCGGCTAGTGGCCACACCAGTTGTGCCGCTGCTTTCAAAAATCACCTCCGGCTGAAACGCTGTTGTAACTACCGTATGGGTTTTAAAAAAAGAAATGGGTAAAAAGGGAATATCCTCCGGCGCTTTTACGTTATCGGGTGGTGATTGTAATAAATTGCAGTAAGATTGGTAAACCGGATTATGGTAGTATTGATATCTAAAAATTGCCAGTGCTGTTTTTTGAAAATCAGCTATATGGGAAATTGAAAATACCTGTTCTGCCAATTCTTCTGTTTTAGGTATTTCCATACGCATGTTGTAAATTTGAATGAGGTGTTATTTATGAAAAAAATTGCTTTTCCTTTTTTGGCCGTACTAGTTCTGTTAGCCTGCAGCAAAGATAAATTCAAAACCGAACCCCAGGTGGAGATTAACTCCCTGTCACCGGATGAAGTTTTCAATGATGGCATTTTTACTTTGAGGGCCACCGTCAGGGATAAGGAAGGCGACCTGCAGGATACGGTCCTCCTGGTTTCCAAACGTTTTGACGACAGCGACGTGGTGCTGACCCACGACACCCTGCCTTTTAGCCTGGTGAATTTTGGCTTTCCCGATAAAAACCAGATTGAACTGGAAATAAAATTTTCCTATGGCGAAGACCGGCCGGGTTATATTTTTCAAAACCTTGAAACCAGCGACCGAAAACTGGCCCTGGGTCTTATTGTAAAAGACAAGGCCGGCAATAAAAGCGAATATGTCGAATCGAATAAAATTGTTTTGAAAAAGTTTTAACGCCCTTATCACCACGAAAAAAACATTTGATTTTTTCCTTTTCACCAGCCTTTACATTGCCGTTTGTGCGGTGGGCATGGTGTTTCAAACCTGTTATTTGTTTCAGCTGGACCACCAGCCTTACTTTTACGGGTTTGTTTTTTTTGGCACCCTCTGCAGTTATAACTTTCATTGGTTTTTAACACCCGCCAAAGTAGCAGATCATGCCACTTCTTTAAAAGTTCAATGGAGCCAGCGACACCGTCAGCTTCACGCAGCTTTGGCCCTGGTGTCGCTTGCGGCTTCGTTGTATTTTTTGCTGCACCTGTGGCCACACCTGCTGTGGCTGCTGGTAACCGCTTTGTTTACCTTTTTGTATACGGCACCCAAGCTTCCGTTTCCGCCTTTTATCAAACTCAGAAAAGTAGCCTATGGCAAAACGGTTTTTCTGTCGCTGGCCTGGATGCATATTACCACCATGCTGCCCCTGCTGGTAACGGTGGTCAACTGGCAGCTGCCCCACTACCTGTTTGCCCTCAACCGCTTTTTTCTCATTTATGCCATCTGCATCCTGTTTGACCTGCGCGACCGGAAAAGAGACCGGGAAGAAGGCATCCGCAGCATGATAACCGAGTTTTCACTGCTGCAGGTAGATGTCCTGTTTATCGGTGTCTTGGTGGTCTTTTTTATGACTAATGCATGGCTGGCCTTGTATTTTTCGCCGGGCTTTACCGCCGGCCTGCTCCTGCCCGGACTGCTGCTGGCCGTGTATTACAACTGGTTTAAAGCACAGCGATCCGATTATGTTTATTACTTTATACTGGATGGGCTGATGATATTTTCCCTGCCACTGCTGCTCCTTTTTCAGTTTTAGCTAAATTTGAACGATAATCTTGAGACATGGCAAAAGCGGAAAAAAGCAAAAAAGAACAAGAACAGCAGCACGTACTGACTGACCGGT
>JAEWAC010000311.1 GCA_023391895.1 Bacteroidota bacterium | reverse complement strand
CTTTTAACATGATGAACCGGTACGAGTACTTGCACGACCGTTATGCCGGTATCAATTTCGAACACATCATCGGTAATGGCATGTTCCGGTTACTGCCCATTACCCGCAAGCTAAAATGGCGGCAGTTCTGGACCGCCAAGGCTTTATGGGGACACCTGTCGGCACCCAACCAGCAGCTCAATTATGTTACGGGCTATCCCTTTGAAACCCTGAATGGCAGAACCTACCTGGAGCTGGGCACCGGTGTGGATAATGTTTTTAAAGTGCTTCGTTTTGATTTTATCTGGCGGCCCTTGCCGGAGTCCCGGTCCAAAATCAACAATAGCCGCTTTGGTTTATTCGGTAGTTTCCGTTTTGCCTTTTAAGGCGCATATGGGTTTTTAAAGTAGTTGTGGTCATTCGTTTAATGAAAAATAGATACACTTCCCAATGCAGGGGTTGATGAATTGTTTTTACAACGGGATAGGCTTATAAAGCAAAGTGGAGCCGCCACTAAATTCGCTTGTAGATAATGGTTAGCTGTTTGAAAGGCTATGCCGGTGAAGGTACCACAGTGAGGGGGCGGCTGTTGAAAATCTGTGGTAACTGCACATTGTAGGTAATATCTTCTATGGTTCCGCGAAAATATTCAAATGGTTCTTCTTCCAACAGCCAGGCGGCCGTGAGGCGGGTGGCAAAACATACGCCATTTTTTGTTTTATAGTTGCCGGCCGTTACATACCACCTTTGCTTTTGGTAACTGTTGCCCTTTGCGGACAAATACCGGTCGTCGGTTTCAAAACGGAGCATTTCGCCCAGGCTGTTAAACTGGAAAGTGCCACTAACCGTAACACCGTTATAGGTTAAAGTTGCCCCGGCTGAAGTGGCGTCTATGGCGGTCCAGGAAAGATAAGGTTGCAATGCATAGCCCGGTACCAGGAAGGTTTCTGCCAGCACCGTTACCAGGGCGGACGCATCCATTTCAGGACCTTTGGCATCGCCCAGTGTAATAAAGTTCAGGAGCTTGATAAGCATGTTGCCATGACCGTTTTGAAATTTGTCACGGCCTTCAAAAAGAAACAGGCCGGCCAGGTTGCTTTTCATGTACACAATCCGCGCCGGTTCCGCGGCGTCGTTGAACTGAAGGCAACCCAGTGGCATCCACTTGCCGTGCCGCGATCTTTTCAAAAAAGCTTCCTTCCAGTCTATTTTGGCGTTCATTGGTTTTTCTTTTCCTACAAAACCACAATGATGAAAAAACCGCTGTACCGGCTCCGGAAGTGGTTCTACGTCTTTTTCGCTGACAATTTCTGTAACGGCAGAGTTGGTACGTTTATTCAATTCAAAAGCAACTTCGTTTCTGTATAAGCTTTTCAAGGATGAGTTCATAATCCCCGTTTTTATAAAGCTAGCCACCAGCCCAGGCATCCAGAATGACAACTGTCATATCTGGGGGTGCTTTTTATCACTTGCAGCAGGCTAAAATATGGCCGCTCCGGTGGTAGTGGCTAAGGCTGTATTTGCTATATGGGGTTTTGAAAACAGTTGGCTCTAAGATTCAAAAAACCATATGGGTTATTGAAGAAGTTGATAGACAGTCATTCCTGTCTTTTACACGCTGAGGTGCTGCAACCAAAGGAAAATGAAAAGCCCTGCACCGGCAGAGCTTGAAAGGATGAGCAACAAGTTTTTACTCAAGCAATGGTTATACTTTCATCCAGGTAAATATCCTGAATGGCATTCAGCATGTCCACTCCTTCATCAAAAGGCCGCTGAAAGGCTTTACGGCCTAATATCAGGCCCATGCCGCCCGCCCGCTTGTTGATGATGGCGGTGGTAACGGCTTCCTGAATGTCGCTCTGGCCCTTGCTTTCGCCACCGCTGTTGATCAGGCCCACCCGGCCACTGTAGCAGTTCAGCACCTGGTAGCGGCACAGGTCAATGGGATGGTCGGAGGTAAGCTTTTCATACACAAGCGGATGAGTTTTGCCATGTTTAGTGGCCAGGTAGCCGCCATTGTTGGTGGGCAGTTTTTGTTTAATGATATCCGCCTGTATGGTAACGCCCAGGTGATTGGCCTGCCCTGTCAGATCTGCCGAAGTGTGATAGTCCACGCCTTCCACTTTAAACCCGGTATTGCGGGTGTAGCACCACAAAATGGTGGCCATACCCAGCTGGTGGGCGTGTTCAAAGGCCTCGGCAATTTCTTTCAGCTGTCGGGCACTTTCAGCACTGCCCCAGTAGATGGTGGCGCCAATGGCTACCGCACCCATATCCCAGGCGCTTTTAACAGTGCCAAAGAGGGTTTGGTCATAGCGGTTGGGCATGCTCAAAAACTCGTTATGATTGATCTTGACCACGAAAGGAATTTTATGCGCATACCGGCGGCTCATAATACCCAGTACACCAAACGTAGAGGCTACTGCATTGCAGCCACCTTCTATCGCCAGGCGGATGATATTTTCAGGATCAAAATAGATAGGATTGGGTGCAAAGGCCGAACCGGCGCTGTGTTCAATGCCCTGGTCTACCGGAAAAATGCTGCAATAACCGGTGCCACCAAGGCGGCCATGGTCCAAAAGGGTTTGCAGACTGCGCAATACTTGGTTGCTGCGGTTGCTGCCGGCCCATATTTCTTCCACATGGTTGGGTGAGGGCAGGTGAAGGCTGGATTTGTCGATGGTTTTGCACTGGTGGTTCAGTAAATATTCGGCCTGGTCGCCCAGCAGCTCCAATGTCTTTTTTACAGGCATAATCGTTAATTGAGGTTTTGATAAACAATGGTGATGACGGAGCGGTAGGCATCACCTTTCATATAGCAGAATAAAAGTACAAAACATCGGGTGTTTCACCACAAGGTTAATGCGGTCGGGTTGTATTTCGGATCGAGTAAGAAAGAATCATAGGTTTTTGATAAGAAAAACCGGATCGCAAACACTGGCTTCCATAGTTGGAGAAATCAAAAGTAGCTTTTGTTCTAAAACCTGAGTGGATAAAAAAGTTAGAAAACTGTATGCCGGTTTAAACCTTTCATTATCTTTTACTTAATAATTATTTATTGAAAAACGATAAATATTATTTGCATTTTGATAATAATTGCTGTAGTTTAAAGGTATAAAACGGCTGTATGACAAATAAGTTCATCCTTGCTTTTCTAAAGATTTCCATTACTATTTTATATTACTTTCTGATGGTGGTTACCCTCGTTTTTCTGGTAACCTCTGTTCTCAATTTAACAGGAGATCATACAAAACCCATATACGGTTTTAATAATAAAAGCTATAACTATGAGGTGTCGGGTCCTGATGCCGGCCATGCAGAACCCACTTTTACGTACTCAGCAGACAGCCTGGTACGTTATCATGGTGTTCGCGCCCGTTATACCCTGCAGGTGGAAGCGCATTCTGCTTTTGGTTTTTATGCTTTTATTACCCGGTTTCTTTACCTGTGTCTGGGCATTTGCATATTATGGAATTTTAAAAAGATTTTTGGCGACACCAAGCTGGACCACCCATTCAAACACCCCATAGTCAGGCGGTTGAAAATTCTGGCCCTTTTGTTTATTGTTTCCGATTTTTTGAAGTTGATCGACTATTTTTTATTCAACAGCTTTTTGCGCCATTCAGTTACCACACCCCAACTGGGACTGATGACAGATGTTGGTGATGGCATTATCACCGGATTAATCATCTTAATTATTGCCGTTGTTTACCAGAGAGGTCTTGCTTTGCAGGAAGAAAATGCTTTAACCGTTTAACCATGCCCATTGTAATTAACCTGGACGTAATGATGGCCAAGCGTAAAATGTCCTTATCCGAGTTGGCCGAAAAAGTAGACATCACCCTCTCGAATCTGTCAATCTTAAAAACCGGTAAAGCCAAAGCCATTCGTTTTTCAACGCTGGAAAAGATTTGTGCCGCCCTGGACTGCCAGCCGGCCGATATTCTGGAGTATGTAAAGTAAAACTGAGTTGTTTTCAGCTTTCTGAAATGCTATCGTCAATGGTGAATGGTCAATTGCGAATATCAAATCATCATACGGATAACGGTTTCGTATAAATAGCCCTGGTATAGCTGAGCAGAATACAGGCTAATAAAAAAAGTCACCCTGGTGTGGAGTGACTTTTAAACAATTATAGATACAGCGCAGCTTAAGCGTTTCGGTTAATGCAGTTCAGGTCTTCAAATGCCACCTGTAAACGCTTGATGAAGGTTTCTTCACCTTTGCGCAGCCATACCCGTGGGTCATAATATTTTTTATTGGGTTTTTCGGCCCCTTCGGGGTTGCCCAACTGCGCCTGCAGGTAATGTTCACTTTTCTTATAGTTCAGCAATACACCTTCCCAGAAAGCCCATTGCAGATCGGTATCAATATTCATTTTAATGGCGCCGTAAGAAATGGCTTCGCGGATCTGGTGCTGGGGCGAACCGCTGCCGCCGTGGAATACGAATGAAACCGGCTTCGGTTCTGTTTTAAAATGCTGCTGAATATACTGCTGGCTGTTGTTTAAAATTTCCGGACGCAGCTCCACGTTGCCGGGGCTGTACACGCCGTGTACGTTGCCAAAAGCAGCGGCAATGGTAAACAGGTTGCCTACTTTGCTCAGTTGCTCGTAAGCATAAGCTACCTCTTGAGGCTGGGTATACAGCTTTTCGTTTTCCACACCGCTGTTGTCAACACCGTCTTCTTCACCACCGGTCACACCCAGCTCAATTTCTATACCCATACCCAGCGGATGCATGCGCTTGAAGTATTCTACGGAAGTTTCAATATTTTCTTCCAGCGGCTCTTCTGAAAGGTCCAGCATATGGGAGGAGAAAAGCGGCTGGCGTTTTTCCTTAAAGTATTGTTCGCCGGCGTCAATCAAAGCACTGATCCAGGGCAGCCATTTTTTGGCGGCATGGTCGGTATGCAGTACAACCGGTACACCATAATATTTAGCTACATTATGAATATGCATTGCGCCGGAAATAGCGCCTACAATATTGGCTTGCAGGTGATCGTTGGGCATTCCCTTACCGGCAATAAACTGGGCACCGCCATTGGAGAATTGAATAATAACAGGAGAGTTCACGATGGCAGCCGCTTCCAGTGTGGCGTTGATCGAGTTGGTACCAGTGGTGTTTACCGCTGGCATGGCAAAGCCGTTTTCTTTTGCGTCTTTGTAAAGTGCTGCCAGTTCTTCGCCAAACAGCACGCCTGGTTTGTATTTTTTCATGTTTTAAACCTTCCGGGTTTAGTTATTAATGTGGTTACCCAAAAGCAAGCAATGGTAAAAGCGTGGCGAAGATAATGCATTGTTTTAAACTTAAGAGAAGGAGAGGAGGGGGGAGAAGAATGAAAAATTAAAAATGGAAAATGAAAAAAGAGGGAGCCTGTCATGTTGCAATCTCTTCGCATATGGGTTTTTGAAGCAATGAAAAGCCGCCACGACCTAATTCTTCATTTTCCATTTTACCCTTTTCATTCTTAATTCTTAATTCCCTCTCACTCCTTCATTTTGCCCAGGTTGCGCTGCAGGCGGGATAGGTGGGGCTTCAGCGCACAGCGCAGGGTTTGCTTTACCAGTTGCCCCATAGATTTACAGCGGTTAAACTGGTGGTCCTGAAAGTGTTCGGCCAGCTCGTGCTTTAGCTGGTTGCGTTTTTCGTCGGTAGCTATCCTGTCGGCGGACATGATATTGAGCAGGTCCAGCGCCCGGTAGCGGGAGGAGGCCAGCCGAAACGCCACCAGGGTGCGTTCTTCCACCTGGTATTGTGCCATCGACTCCTGGTTCAGGTGTTTGAGGCACAGCTCTACATAGGCCCGGTTTTCCTTGAAAAACTGCGGCAGGTACATGTTCTTGCGGCCTTCGTACGACTGCTGGTCAAAGTCAATGGCCCTGATCCGGTACTGGTAGTCTTCAATATCCGGCACTACGTTTACCACAAAGTTGTAGCTGCGCATATCGCCCAGCAGGCGCACAAAGCACCGTTCGTTAAACTTCACAAACTCCTTGGCCAGCCTTATCTTATTGGTATCGGCCAGGTTCAGGTAGTGCTTGATAAAGTAATCGCCCGGCAGGCCTGGTATGTGTTCTTCTACCAGGGTATTGTTGCCCGTTAAAAAAGTTATATGGTTGGGTGATAAAATGTCTTCCAGTTCCAGGCCGTACACCCGGGAGGCGTCTTCCTGTTTTACATAAAAATGGTCGTAATTATCGTTGTACCGGTTCACGATGCGGATGCGAAACGGGTGGGAGTTGCCAAAGGTGCAGTAGTCAATGCGGGCCAGGTCCAGATGCCGGGTAACGGTATAGTCGCCTTCGGTTTTTAAAATGGCATAGGTATTTAAAAGGGCCCGGCGCAGGTGTTCCCAGTCCTTCATATCATACAAGGCTTTTTCCCAAAGCGTATCGCGGCCCAGCTTGTCCTTTACGGGAACGGAATAAGAAAAATGCGTCAGGTCGTTGTAGGTGATGGGCAGGGAAACTTCACGCCCCTGGTTTTTTAAATATTTGCGCAAGGCGCCACTGATAGGGTAGAACGGCTTTTTACGCGAAGGTTTGTCCAGCTCCTGCTCCATAGGGGCCTAATTTACTAAACTGCGGCCAATTGCTGTTGCAGCCTTCGGAAGTAGGCCGGTGCCCGTTGCAGGCGGCTGCCGTACCAGCTAAACATTTCGCCGTCCACCAGGGCTATTTTGGTTTGCGGCAGCAAAGCCTGTAATTCTGCCAGGTGTTTTTGCGCAAACGGGTAAGGCTCTGAAGACAACAGCAACAGTTCGCCATCCAATTGTTGCAGATCGGAAAGCTCTAGGATCGGGTAACGGGTTTGGTGGCGATACAAGTTTTCAAAACCGGCCTGTTGCAGCAGGTGGCTGATAAAAGTGTCTCCTCCTACGGTCATGTAAGGGTCTTTCCAGATCAGGTAACACACCCTGGATAAAGGGTAGCTGGTTGTATTTTTAAGACTTGCAAACGCCTGTTCTATATGGGTTTTTAAAGAAGTGGCTTCCGGCACTTTCCCGGTGATCTGGCCAATGGACTCAATCATCTGCAGGGCCTGCTCCAGGTTGTTGACATCGCTTACCCAAACCGGGCAGTGTTGTGCCAATGCTTCTACCTGTTCCTGTACATTTTCTTCTTTATTGGCAATCACCAGGTCGGGCTGCAGGCTTATGATTTTCTCCAGGTCCAGCTTTTTGGTGCCGCCTATGCGGGTTTTATTGCGGAACCATTGCGCCGGGTGAACGCAAAATTTAGTAATACCCGCCACTTCCTGGTCCAGGCCCAGGTCGTACAGCAACTCGGTTTGCGACGGCACTACCGACACAATGCGTTGGGGTTTTAAAGGAATATCGACGCGCCTGCCGAGGTCATCGGTGTATACCGGCATATGCATTTTTGCTGCAAATTAGCCTATTACAATCAGTGTGCGGAAAGGAAAAGAAGCGAAAGGCTTTTGCTATGGAAGCGGATACAAAAGGTGCTTAAAAAAAGAAAAACCCAAGTGGGTACCGGGTTGTAGAAGTCTATCACCTCCTCCTGCTAAAAAGTTTTTAGCAGGAGGATACAGATTTTCCTAACATTGTTTTCATTGGATTAGGATAGTGGTGATAGGGTAGTCTTGTTTTTACTGTGTCGGACAGTTTACACAGGACCAGGTGTTCAATAGGAATGGATCTAAAACGGGTCTTTTCTTAGGATGTTCGGATTGGGATAGGTTTTTCAGTTGTTCTTCCTAAAAAGGAAGAAGTTGATTGATACGGACTTTAGTGTTCTGGTTTTTCTCAGGATTTGGATCAACAATCTGGTTCTTGGACGGTTGTTTTTCGGATACTGGATGGATGTTGTTTTTCCTGGATATTGGTTTTGGTTCTTTTGGATATTGGTCTTTTGTTTTTCCTGGATATTGGTTTGTTGTTCAATCAACTTCTGATACAAAAGTAAGACGGTTTGTTATAGTGGGCAATTGCAGTTTTGCCCTAATTTTCTCTTATGGTATTTACTAATGTATTCGTAAACTATCGAAAAATGTGCTGGTGTAACAACGATATGAGGATGCGTATTTATACGATTTTAAACGGGGGCAGCGTTCCGGAGCCACTGCAAACTTACGAGTGAGCGTATAGAGAGGGTTGAAGGCGTTAACATTTGTAAACCTTTGTTGGCAAACGATTTGGTATGCATGAGAATTTGTTTTTTGTGGAATTTATGCATCAATAAAAACGAATGGGAAAATTACTTTGGCCTGCTAAATTTTTGTGCCTTTATTGAATAATAAAAGCCGTTAAGTGAATTTACTTAACGGCTTTTATTACGAAATTTTACCTTTTTCTAAGTGTTAGGCAAGGGCCTGCAGCACGTCGTATTTGGTGATAATATGGTAGTTGCCGCTTTCATCCTTGGCCAGCGCTGCGCCGTTCTCTTTATTGATCAGGGTACCCAGCCTTTCAACCGGCGTTTCAAAATCCACTACTGGGAAAGCCTTGTCCATAACGGATTCAACTTTTTCGGTTTTGATATCGGGATTGGTAAAGACTTTTTGAAATAGACCATTCTCGCTGATGGCGCCAATCAACTCACCCTCTTTGATCACCGGGATGTGTTCAATATCATATTTCTTCATCAGGTCCACGGCTTCTGCCACCGATTGTGTAGGCTCTATGGTAATGAGGCGTTGTTTGCCACGGGCATTGACCACGTCTTTAAAGGTTTTGACATCAAAAAAGCCGCGTTCTGCCATCCACTGGTCGTTGTATACCTTGGCTACATAGCGGCTGCCGTGGTCGTGCAGAATGGCCACTACCACATCGCCTTTTTTCAACTTATCTTTTAATTGCAGTAAACCCTGCAGGCAACTGCCGGCACTGTAACCGCAGAAAATAGCTTCTTCGCGGGCCAGCCGGCGGGTCATTACGGCTCCATCTTTATCGGTTACCTGTTCAAAATGGTCAATCACGCTCATGTCGTAATTCTGCGGCACAAAGTCTTCCCCAAAGCCTTCGGATATGTAAGGGTGCACCTCGTTCATATCCAATTCGCCGGTGCGGAAGTATTTGGTTAACAGCGAGCCGTATACATCGATCGCCCAGATCTGGATGTTGGGGTTCATTTCCTTTAAGTACATGGCCGTGCCGGTAACCGTGCCACCCGTACCGGCGGTTACCACCAGGTGGGTGATCTTGCCATCGGTTTGCCGCCAGATCTCGGGCCCCGTGGTTTCGTAATGCGCCTGCCGGTTGGCCAGGTTGTCGTACTGGTTCATCAAAAACGCATTCGGAATTTCTTTGGCCAGCCGGGCCGCAACGGAATAATAGCTGCGAGGATCTTCCGGCTCCACGTTGGTGGGGCATACAATGACTTCAGCGCCCAGGGCTCTTAATATATCTACTTTGGATTGCGATTGCTTGTCGGTGGTGGTAAAAATGCATTTATAGCCTCTTACTACCGCTGCCATGGCCAGGCCCATACCGGTATTGCCGGAGGTGCATTCTATGATGGTGCCGCCGGGTTTCAGCTTGCCTTCAGCCTCGGCTACTTCCACCATCTTCAGCGCCATGCGGTCTTTGATGGAGTTGCCGGGATTGAAGTATTCTACCTTGGCGTAGACTTCGCAGGGCAGGTCTTTGGTGATTTTGTTTAAACGAACCAGCGGCGTATTGCCAATGGTTTCCAGTATGTTATTTTTTACATCCATAGCGAATCATTAGAGGCGCAAAGGTAAGGAATGTGGAAAGTTATAAGTAGTAGGTATTATGTTATAAGTAAAGAAGGCAGAAGGCTAAAGGCTTAATGCAGAAGGTAAAAGTGAAAAGGCAAAACCAAAAAAGCAGGACAGCCAGACTGGTGCAGCGCCTGATCCCGCGATAACTTCAGATTCTTGTTGCTGTAGGAACAGGATAGCGGGATACCGCGCCTGCAGTAGTTGACCCTAACACGCAAAAAGATGAAACGCTTTTAAAACCCCATACCTGTAAGAACTCTCCAACTAATCTACAGAACTAAAAGTAGGATACACTTTGTAGTGATTGGTGCTGTGTGTGGGACGGCCAAAGGGGCGGAGCCATTGGGTTGGCCTGGAACTTTTTGCTTACTGTTTCGGGGAGAAAAAGTAAGAAGGGCTACCTATCGAAAGAAAAGCCAATAGTCATGTGGAAATCATAAAAGAACTGCTTTATGGGATTTTAAAGAAGGGGGAAACTGATACGACATGCGGTTCAACAAGCAGGGGCAAGCAGAATGATAACTTCTTCAAAACCCCATATAACATCAATCCCTTTTCTTCGTCATCGCATCCATTAACTGCATTACCTGCACACCATCTTCAGACGGACAAGGATTTGATGCTTCATCTAAAAAATAAGCCACTATTTTTTCAATCATGGGTTGCTGTACATGCTGCGGTGGGTCAAAGTGCAAAGCTTCTGTTTGGGCCCCTTTGGTAATATGTATAGTTTGATCGCCGAACACGCTAAAGCGGATGGTGCCTTCTGAGCCAATGATCTCGCAGTTTTCCCTGGCTTCTGATGCTGGAAC
>JAEWAC010000302.1 GCA_023391895.1 Bacteroidota bacterium | reverse complement strand
CCAATCATGAAGCCGTCGATAAGGAACTATCAAATGCCCTGCTGCAGTTGCATAAAGACAAGCAAACGGTGAAATCCTTAACAGGATTTCATTGGATCATTTATCAAAATTGAAAACAACTTCGTATAAGAGATAATGCAGCACTGGTGATCAGCAATACAACCTCCCCCACCCTTGATGCCGTTGGCCAAAACACACCCGTTACCTACAATGCCGGCGCTAATCAAACCATTGCCGATGCGGTTTACCATAACCTGACCCTGAGCGGCAGCGGAACAAAATTCTTTCAGCCCAATGCAGCATCAATTACCAACATTGCCAATAACCTGAACATAAGCGCAGGTGTAACGGCACAAAACCAGGGCAACAACGTTGTCATTGGCGGCAGCTCCACCGGGCTGTCCAATAATGGAGCGGCTATGGGCATCGGTACCTATACCTATTCTTTGCAGGATGTTCAAACCAACATCGCAGGCAATGGTACGTACAGCAACCTTGAAATTGATGCCGGCAGCTCCGACAACAGGGTCTATACTATTTCCCTCAGCAGTCCTGTTGCGGTAAGCGGCAGCCTTTACCTCACCAATGGCACCCTGGCCAACGGCACCCAATTAACCATGGCGCCCGGCAGTATGATTTACATAGGAGAAGGCGCACTCAGCAACAGCCTCAGCAGCACCGGCTACGACGTAACCTATCTTTCAGCCCAAAGTACTACACTGGCAACGGGCCATGAGCTTTCGGGCCAGCTCCGCAACCTGACCCTTCAGGTTCCGGATGGCGCCACACTGACCTTGAACCGCAACCTGACCTTATCGGGTAACCTGGTGCTGAACAGCGGCACTTTTGACCCCTCCTCCTACTCCATTACCCTGGGTGGAAACTTTACCAATGGGGCAACGCTGGCTTCCCGCAACACCATCTTTACTTTCAACGGCAATTCGATCCAACGTATTGGAGGCAACGCGCCTATAAGCTTTTACCAATTGAGAGTACAACAGGTCGCCGGTGGTAATTTGTACCTGGACCAACCTGTAACCGTTAATCATACCCTTACGCTTACCAACGGTATTGTCCATACTTCTGCAACCAACAAGCTCACGCTCAGAGCCGGCGCCACCCTGGCGGGCGGTTCCAGCAGCAGCTACATCAGTGGTCCATTGGTCCGGACTTTTAATACCACCACCGGCACGCAAACTTTCCCTATCGGCAAGGACAACGCCTATCGGCCACTTACCCTGTCCGTTACTTTAAACACAACGGGTCCTACAGCCTTTAGCGCAGAAGTGTTTACCGGTGCCCCGCCTGTCCGTTCGCTAACCACAGGTTTACACAACCTGTCTTCCATTCGATATTATACCGTTAACCCGGATAATAGCACCAACATCAGCAGCGCCACCATTACCCTTCCTTACGAGGTGGATGAAGGCGTGGTAAATCCTGCCAACCTGCGCATCGCCAAAAGCAGCGGCAACAACTGGGTAGATATCGGTGGCAGTGGTTCGGCCACCGGCAGCGGCACCATTACCTCTACACCCTTTTCTTCCTTTAGTGATTTTGTTCTGGCCAATACCAAATCCTACAGCGTACTGCCTTTAACCTGGATCAACTTTACCGCTCTTACAAAGGCCTCCACCATTGTACTGAACTGGCAAACGGCACAGGAACAAAATACGGCAGACTTTAAGGTGGAAAGAAGCATAGACGGTCAACACTGGACCGGCATTGCCACTTTAAAAAGCCATAACCAGGCCTCCAATGATTATTCGTATACAGATGCAGTCCCGGTTGCGGTCAGTTTCTACCGCATTCTTCAAAGAGACCAGGATGGAAAGTTCAGCTATTCCAAAACCATCAAGGTGCAGTTCCAGGCCCAAACCGGCCGCCTTACGCTTTTGCCCAGCATCATCAGCAGCGGAAACGTTTCAGCCATGATCCAGGATGAAGCACTCCTGCAAAGCAGCCGGGTTCAGATTCGTTTAATAGACCTGTCGGGAAAGCTGGTGTATAGCAACTCGCGGAAGCCGGCTTCAGTACTTAATGTAACAGTTTCGGGTCTTTCACCGGGCCGGTATGTTCTGGTAGTAAACAACGAAAGCAAACAAATACAGGCGCAACTGATGGTACAGTAAGACAGGATAACCACCAGCAACAGTTTTGTGTTAAAAGAAGATAATGCCAGAACGGCCCTGTCTTTAAAACCTTATAAAAGGGTAAGCGGCGGAAGCAATCACTGCCGCCGCTTGCCCTAATCCTTATCCTGCGACACCCGAAATTATTACACTGGTATTTTTAAGTAAGATGATTGGAAAACAACTGGAAAATTTTGAATGATGATATTGTAAACATCCTATCCTGTTTTTACATTTACATTCCAGAACTATGATAAACTATAACCAAACGATTGTTGATGCCTTTTGCGATAAGCTGTCCGGCTCCATTCATTTCCGCAACAAAGGGGTTGTCTTTCTGGCCACGATCAGTTACCAGCTTACCGGCCTTCAAATAGCCGACGAGGCGATGGTGGAAATCATCAGGGATTACCATCCTTATATCATCAATTTTATCAGGTCTCCCAAAAAAGATCCGGTCCTGCCCGATTCTGTTCAAATGGATTTTGGCTTCTTTGAAAACGTTGCAGACGGAACTTTAAGATTAAAAGCAGCCGCTCCCGAGGTGACCGGTTTATTTGAAATAGCCATTAAAGAAAAGTTGCAGTAGCCATTCTTTTCAAAAGCCTATATCGCCTGTTGGGCACTGATGCTTTCTTAAAAGTTATATACCCCTTGCAAACCTCACTGCAACCGGTTGTAATGATGGGATGACTGACTGTTTCGTATTACCGGCTTTATCTAAACATGGTGTGTTTCGTAGTTATATGGACTTTTTAAAACATTGTAATGGCAGAAAAAAGGCAGCCCTGAAAGGCTGCCTTATTCAACAATTCATGACGCTGCTGCACAAAATCACGCTCACACCAAAGAACACTACCCTTTACTTAGGCTGCCTTTTTCGATTCATCACTGTTTCCTTGCTTACTGTACTTCATCGCAGCACAAAGCTCATCCATCAACTCCTGATCCTGCGTATTTCCCGTACAATGCCTCCCTTCCTTGACAAACCTAATGCTTTGGGGTGGTGCGTCTTCAATTGTTCCACCATACCTTAGAAGATGTGCCTCAAACCATCCATCCTCTTTTTCCGATACAGTGTAGTGTGCGGGAAAACCTTTGTGCAGCACTACTGCTGTAATCTTCATATCTCCTAGGGTTTGCTGTACTTAAAACAAACACGATGCCCGTTCTAATAAAGCCCTACATAAGCCTTTACAGCCGCCTAAAAAGAGGAAAGATGTGGTCAGTTGTAGATGGATTGGGTCAAAAGATCAACTGTCTGCTTGAAAAACCTGCAAGCACCGCTTTCCCGCCATTAAAGCAGGCATTTTTGCCTACCTACGGAAGCCCGGTCCCTGCGGCCTGCCATAAAAAGCCGGGAAAAGAAGTCCCACCCTCAACGCCGGGTGCGGGTCAAGTAACTGCATTTCGTTCTTCATTCTTTTTCCCCGGAGCAGTTCCTTTGCTTAAACCGGACTATGGGGTTTTAAAAGAAATTTCATTGCTATATACGGTACCCTGCCTGTTGGTAGCATAGGCCCTTACATAATAAGTGGTGTTTGGCGCAAAAACAGCCAGGTTGCCGGAATAACTACCCGTACCGGTACCGCTGCCAACTTTCTGGTCGGCAAGGGTTGGATTAGGAGCGGTACTCCAGCAAAATCCTCTTTGTTTGACAGCCGCTCCGCCATCGCTTACCACCTGCCCGTAAGCAATGGCGGACGTTACCGGGTCGTATAGTACGGAGATCAGCTTTACCGTAGGTACGGTGACGGCACTTGTTTTAAAGCTCACCTGCTTGCCGTAGGTAGTGCCGGAACTGTTGGTGGCATAGGCTCTTACATAATAAGTAGTATTAGGTGCCAGGCCGGTAATGGCGCTTGTAAAGCTACCCTTGCCGGCGCCATTACTGGTTTTGGAATGAGCAATGGTTGGATTAGCAGCCGTACTCCAGCAGATGCCTCTTACCGTTACCGCGAATCCACCGTCGCTCAATACTTCGCCGCCCCCTGTTGCCGTGTTGCCGCCAATGCTGCTTATAGAAGCGGTTGAAACAGTGGGAGTGGTCACGGGCGCTTTTGCCTGGGTTACGACCACTTTTACCGAAGCTACGTTGGGCACGCCGGCAGCAGTCAGTGTTATGGTGGCTGTCCTGGAGACATCGGACGTATTGCTTTCTGTGGCGGTCGCAACCACATAGGTATCAGCACCCGCCTTAACAGTTTTTAAAGTTAGCCAGGAAGCCGTAGCAGTTGTCGTCCAGTCAATATTGGAAATAACCCGGAACGAATCGGCCGAACCGGCAGAGGCCTCCACGTTCAGGCTCCCTTTATCTGTTTTCAAAACAGGGGTACCTTGGGTCACTTTGATTAGTTTGGCTTTAGCGCCTGCCGAATCAACAGGGGTTACTTTCAAAACCGCCGTTCTGTAAAGCCCCGAATCGTTAGCCAAAGCGTTGATATAAATTTTGCCGTTTCCTGTTCCGGTGGTGGTTTTTGCACTCAGCCAATAGGGCATATCCATAAGGCTCCACTGCAGATTAGAAATAATAGAAAATGAATCAGTAGCAGCCTGCGGTGAACGGAAGGTGAGACTGGTGCTGTCCACTGTTAAGTACGGGCTCAATGCTTTTTGCGTCACCACAATGCTCAGGGGCTGCAGGGAAGTATCCGCAGGTGTCACCCGGACCGTGGCCGTCCTGGAAGTATTGATGGGGTTCTTTTCTACACCCGTTACCACCACTTTGCCATCACCGCTGCCACTGTCCACATTCAGCTTCAGCCAGGTAGTAGCCGCAGGGAAAACCGCAACGCTCCAGTTCACATTGGACTGAACCGAAAAGGAATCTTTAAGATTCAGGTCGCCGGCTAAGGTGATGCTTTTTTTGTTTACCTGGAATTGCCGGTATTGCGGCTGTGGCTTTAGGAAACCAGAATCGGAGGGCTTTTGGCAGGCAATAATCAGCAAAAGAAAAAAGAAGAAGCTATAATATCGACTTTTCATAGATACGGATTGATTGGATTTGTGAACGCTAATATATAGCCCGCTTTTTTGATTTAAAAGGCTACGATCAAATTCCTTTCAAAAACCCATATGCCGGTGGATTATTTTGCCGGCTTTGTAAAATCAGGTGTAGATAAGAAAGCTGCTTCTTATGGTAGCGGCAGAAAAAAATTTCAAGCAACTTCAGAGAAGGGAGTACGCATGACTTCAAGCTTAACAGCCGCTGGCAGCAAAAGAAAAAGCCCTCTTTTAGAGAGGGCTTTTTTGCGGACCGGACGGGACTCGAACCCGCGACCTCCGCCGTGACAGGGCGGCATTCTAACCAACTGAACTACCGATCCGTTTTTGTTGGGGTGGCAAAGATAAGCGATTTTCAATTTCACCAACAAATTTTTTCCCGATTTTCTTTTCAACTTCTATTTCGCTTTTGCACAGTCATTTATCTTTGAGGCTTTAAATATATTTCATGCTAACAGTTGGTGTTTTCGGAACCGGACATTTGGGAAAATTTCATTTGAATAACTGGAAGGAAATTGCAGGCGTTCAATTGGCAGGCTTTTTTGATCCGAATGATGCTACTGCCCGACAGGTAGTGGAGCAGTACAACATTAAACGGTTTACCAACGAGGATGAACTGATAGAGGCATGCGATATCATTGACGTAGTGGCCCCTACCAACTTCCATTTTGGTATTTGCCAGAAAGCCATCCGCAAGGGCAAACACGTTTTTGTAGAAAAACCCCTGGCCAATACCATAGAAGAAGCCCAGCAACTGGTAAAGCTGGTAAAAGAGTCCAACATCAAACTGCAGGTAGGGCATGTAGAGCGATTTAACCCTGCCTTTTTATCCATCAAAAATGCCGACCTCCACCCCATGTTTATCGAGGTACACCGCCTGGCGCAGTTCAACCCCAGGGGTACGGAGGTAAGCGTTATCCTGGATCTGATGATCCACGATATTGATATTATTTTAAGCGTGGTAAAAAGCGATGTAAAAAGCATATCTGCCAGCGGGGTAGCCGTATTGACCGACACACCCGATATTGCCAATGCCCGTATTGAATTTGACAATGGCTGCGTGGCCAACCTGACCTCCAGCCGCATCTCCATGAAAAAAATGCGCAAGATCCGGCTGTTTCAAAAAGACGCATATATCGGCATTGACTTTTTGAACAAAAAATCGGAAATCATCAAGCTCAAGGAAGAGGAAGATGAAAACGTTTTTGCGTTTGATATTGACACCCACAATGGCAAAAAAAGCATTGCCATTGCCAACCCGCAGGTACCGGAAGTCAACGCCATCAAAAAAGAACTGGAAGAATTTGTAACGGCTATTCAAACCAACACCCGCACGGCGGTAAACGAAATTGATGGTCTGCGTGCCATGGAACTGGCCCATAGCATTTTGCAAAAGATCAACCAAAATCTGGTGGCACCTTAACGGCATGTCTTACCCTAAATACATTTACCCGGTATGGTATGCCATCAGCGATTTAATTACCACGGCTATTGCGTGGGTCATTTTTTTAATAGTAAGGGCCCAATGGTTACATCAGTCCACCACCCTTGACCCGCTTTTTGCCAGCTGGCCGTTTTGGAGCAGCCTGGTACTGATCCCGCTGGGATGGTTTGTCTTGTACGCGGTTACCGGCAGTTATCATTACATCTATAAAAAATCCAGGCTCAAGGAGTTTACTTCCACCTTTACCACCAGCTTTTTAGGCACCCTTATTTTATTTTTTGTTGCCCTGCTGAAGGATGCGGAAAACAGCTCCCGCTTTTATTACTTTTCGTTCTTTACCTTATTCCTGCTCAATTTCGTTTTCACCTTTACAGGGCGGGCTATTATTTTAAGCATTGCCAAAAACCAGATCAACAAGGGTATCATTCGTTTTCATGCAGCTATTGTCGGCAACACTGAAAATGCCCGCCGCATTTATAACGATACGGCGCCCAAATTAAAAACAGAAGGCTTTGCCTTTATCGGCTATATTCCGTTACAACAGCAGGACAAGCAACTTTCCCCCCTTAAAACACTGGGCGGAATCGATCAGCTGGAAAGTATCATTGACCGGGAAGGCATTCAACTGATTGTACTGGCCGTAGACCGGTCTGACCAGCACCTGCTGGAAAAAATAGTAGACCGGCTCAGCGAAAAAGACGTAGCCATAAAAATACAGGCCAGCGCCATCGACATTCTCTCCGGCTCGGTAAAAGCCAGCAATATACTGGGTGCAGTGCTGATTGATTTGAATACCGACCTGATGCCGGACTGGCAGCAAAATATAAAACGGCTGCTGGATTTTGTTATCGCCTTTTTGGCTGCGGTGCTGCTGTTACCGCTGATGCTGTATATTGCCCTGCGGGTAAAATTATCTTCCCCAGGTCCTGTTTTTTACCGGCAGGAACGCATTGGCTACAAAGGCAAGCCGTTCCGCATGTACAAGTTTCGCTCCATGTACTTGGACGCAGAAAACAAGGGCCCGCAGCTGTCATCCGATTACGACCCGCGTATCACACCCTGGGGTAAAACAATGCGTAAGTGGCGGCTGGATGAACTGCCCCAGCTTTGGAATATCCTGCGAGGCGACATGAGCCTGGTGGGTCCCCGGCCGGAACGTGCTTATTTTATTCAGCAAATTGTAGAGCGCTATCCTTATTACCGTTACCTGCTGAAAGTAAAACCGGGCCTCACCTCCTGGGGAATGGTGCAGTTTGGCTATGCCGAAAACATTGAGCAGATGATTGAACGCAGCCAGTTTGACCTGGTTTATATTGAAAACATATCCCTGCTG
>JAEWAC010000230.1 GCA_023391895.1 Bacteroidota bacterium | reverse complement strand
CTTTTTAAGAGATTGCTGATGCGCTCGTCATCCAGCTTTTCAAATACATCGTCCAGCAGCAGCAGGGGCGTGACCCTTTTTTCTTTTTTGAGCACTTCCATTTCTGCCAGCTTTAAGGCAAACAGCAAGCTTTTGCGCTGACCCTGCGAGGCAATGCTTTTAAAAGACTGTTCGCCCAGGTTAAACACCAGGTCATCGCGGTGAATGCCGGTTGTTGTCCGCTGCATCACCAGGTCTTTTTGCCGAGCCGCCTGCAGCAGTTCTTCGTGGGTGCCCTGCATCAGTTCGCTTTCGTATAAAAGGCTGATGGGCTCAAAGTGCCGGGCAATGTCGTTGTACTGGCTTTTGACCAGGGGCAGAAAACGCAGCAGAAAATCCCTGCGCTTGGCAAACAGCGCATTGCCTTCGCGGGCCAGCTGCTCGTCTAAAATATCCAGCACGGAAAGGTCGCGGTTGCCGTAGCCGTCGTTATAGGATCTTAAAAAGGAGTTGCGTTGCTGTAGGATTCTGGTATAGTTGATCAGGCTTTGCAGGTAGGTATTGTCCAACTGCGACAGTAAGGTGTCCAGAAACTTTCTTCTTTCTTCACTGGTGCCAATGATCAGCTGCACGTCATCCGGTGCAATCACCACGCAGGGGTAGCGGCCAATGTGTTTGGAAAAGCGGCTGTAAAGCTGCTCATTGACCGAAAATTCTTTTTTGCCGTTTTCCCGCAACACGCAAACGGCCTTTTCCTTATGGCCGTTGATCTCCAGTTGACCTTCCAGCCTAAAGCCTTTGTAGCCGTGCTGCGTACTCAGGCTGTCCTGCCGGGTAAAATAGCTTTTGGTAAAGCAGAGGTAGTGAATGGCATCCAGCAGGTTGGTTTTGCCCCGGCCGTTGCGGCCGCAAATGCCCACGATCCGCTCCGAAAACTGGAACTCCTGGTGGAAATAATTCTTAAACTGAAACAACGATATGGACTGTAACTGCAAACTCAAGGATAACAATTAGAAGATCAAAGATTAAGAATTTTTGCGGCTTATTGGTAAAAGGGAGAGAGAAGTCCACGGTCGACAGACAACAGTCCACAGCGGGGAGAGAAGTTGTAAGTGGTAAGTTGTAAGTAGTAAGTAAAGAAGGCAGAAAGCTGAAGGCAGAATGAAAAATTGAAAATGTAAAATGAAAAAAGTAGGACAGAGAGCAAGACTGGTTCAGCGCCTTATCCCGCGTTAGTTTAGGAAATCTATTGCTTTGAGAAAAGATTAGCGGGATACAGCGCCTGCAGTATTTTGCCTTAACTCGCAACAAGATTTGAACTTCTTGAAAACCCCATACCTGTAGAAAAGGTTTAAATAATCTACAAATCATAGTGCAGGATACACTCAGGAATGAGGGTTGCATGTGCGTGGGCAAGGCCAAACGGGCGGAGCCATCGGGCTAGCCTTGAACTTTTTGCTCCCCTTTTTCGGGGAGAAAAAGTAAGAACGGCTGACTACAGGAAGATAAAACTATAGTCATATGGAGCTTTGAAAAAGTTTGCTTTATAGGGTTTTAAAGAGTGGACATGATTCTAAACAACAGTTGAAACATGTTCGAAAGCCCATAAGTCTATTCTATAGCTGAAATGAAATCAACTGTTCGACCTCCCTCTCTTTCAGGAGAGGGACCAAAGGATGAGGTAAAGGGTTTTAAAGAAGTTAATGGGAGATGCTGAAACAAATTCAGCAGAACAACGGCAAAGGCTTTACAACTGTTTAAAAACCCTATATGAGAAAGCAAAAACCGCAGCCGATCCCGGTACTGGTGAACCAACCGGCCCTTAATTCTCTTAAAAAACTTTAACAATCTGAACCGCAGCTACATCTGCAATGCACCAGGGGTTAACCGGTTCCGCACATCCAATTCTATAATAATATTTTAACCTTCTGCGTCAGCTATTCCAGTTTATGCGCAAAACCCTTATTTTTGCCCCTCAAATTTGCAGCCTGTGGCTACTAAATTCACAAAAGAAACTTACTTATACTGGTACGAACTGATGCAGCTCATTCGCCAGTTTGAACTGATGGCCGAAGAAAAGTACAAAATGGAAGGAAAAATCCGTGGGTTTTTCCATGCCTATGTAGGCCAGGAAGCAATTGCTGCAGGATGTATGACCGCTACCCGTCCTGAAGATCCGTTTATTACCGCCTACCGCGACCACGGTCTGGCCATTGCCAAAGGCATTTCGGTCAACTCCTGTATGGCCGAACTGTATGGCAAAGCCACCGGCAACGCCAAAGGCAAAGGGGGCAGCATGCACTTTTTTGGTAAAGAAGAGCGCTTCTTCGGCGGTCATGGTATTGTAGGAGCCCAGATTGGTACCGGCGCCGGCCTGGCCTTTGCCGAACAGTATAAAGGTACCGACAACGTGTGCCTGACCTTTTTTGGTGATGGCGCTGCCCGTCAGGGTATCTTGCACGAAACCTTCAACCTGGCCATGCTGTGGAAGCTGCCCGTAATTTTTATTTGCGAAAATAACAATTACGCCATGGGTACTTCCATTCAGCGTACCTCCAACGTAACCGACATTTACAAGCTGGCCGATGCCTACGAAATGCCGGGCGACTCGGTTGATGGCATGAACGCTGAAAGCGTACACGAAGCCGTAAGCCGTGCCGTAAAAAGAGCCCGTGAAGGTGGTGGTCCGACCCTGCTGGAAATTAAAACCTACCGCTACAAAGGCCACTCTATTTCTGACCCGCAGAAATACCGGACCAAAGAAGAAGTGGAAGAATACAAAGGCAAAGATCCCATCACCAACCTGCTGAATACCATTCAGAAAAACCGGATCGCAACAGACGAGGAAATTGAAGAAATCAACCGCCGGGTAGACCAGGCCGTGGCAGAATCGGTAAAATTTGCCGAAGAATCACCCTGGCCGTCTGACGATGAGGTTTTGAAAGACGTGTATGTTGACCAGAATTATCCGTTTATTGTAGACTAAAAACAATCCACCTTATAAATTTTATTTTTCAATGGCTGAAATTAAACAACCTGAACGCCGGACCGAAAACCCTGAAGTGGTGGAGCGTTCAAGAGACTTCTGGAGCCAGTACAGCCGCCCCATTATCATTGGCGCATTGGCCGTGGTGCTGGTAGTAGGAGGCGTATGGGCATACCAAAGCCTGGTACAAAAACCCAAGGAACTGAAAGCGGCCGATGCCATCAGTAAGGCAGAAGATTACTACCGTATGGATTCGCTTCAGGTAGCCCTGAACGGCGATGGTGTGAATCCTGGTTTTCTGAAAGTGATTTCCACTTACGGCGGCACCAAAGCGGCTAACCTGGCGCATTTTTATGCCGGTAACATTTACCTCAACCTGGGCGATAATGCCAAGGCTGCCAAGCACCTGGATGAGTTTGAAACCGATTCCAAACCCGTACAGGCAAGAGCCTATAAACTGCTGGCCGATGCTTATGCAGGCCAAGGCAAGAACAAAGAAGCTTTGGACAACTACAAAAAGGCCGCGCATCATTTTCCGGAAGATGAGCAAAGCGCCTCCGAATACCTGTTTATGGCCGCTTATTTTGCCGACAGGGTGATGAAAAATCAGAAAGAAGCGATTGACCTTTTTAAAGAGTTAAAAGAAAAATACTCCAGAACCCAGTTTGGATATGAAGCCGATAAATACCTGGCGCAACTGGGTGTTTACAGCGACAAAAAATAGATTTTAGATTAATGGCTCAGGTAGCAAACAGTAAATTATTACAACAAATTGAGGGCATCCAAAACATTCAGGATGCCCTTGTTATTTTGGTGAAAACCGAGTGGAACGCCGCTATAGTAGATGAACTGGAAAACGGCTGTATCACCATATTGCAACAGTACAACATCCGTTTTAAAACCCTGGTGGTGCCGGGTGCCGTGGAGATTCCTTTTGCCATACAGCAGTATTGGAATACAGCGCCCCAAAAACCAACGGCCTTTGTAGCTTTGGGATGCGTGGTACGCGGCGATACGCCTCACTTTGATTATGTATGCCAGTCGGTCACCACCGGCGTGACACAGCTGAACCTGGTGCTGCCGGTGCCGGTTATTTTTGGCGTGCTGACAGTAAATACCAACGAGCAGGCCGAAGAACGTATTGGCGGCCGGCATGGCCATAAAGGCGAGGAAGCGGCTATTACAGCGCTTAAAATGATGTTGTTAAGCCATGCAATCAAAAACGTTTAAACACCCATGAACGTACAGTTATTTATTCCCTGTTTTGTAGACCAGCTGTTTCCGGATACGGCCTTCAATATGGTAAAAGTGCTGAAAAAGGCAGGCTGTACCGTTACGTATAACGAAAATCAAACCTGCTGCGGCCAACCGGCTTTCAACGCCGGCTTTTGGGACGAGTCGCGATCGGTCTGCGCCAAGTTTTTAAAAGACTTCAGTGCTGACGAATACATTGTGGCACCCAGTGCCAGTTGCGTGGGCTTTGTACGGAATTACTACGCCAAGCTTTTTGAAAACTCTTCTGTACACAACGAGGTAAAAGACATAGGAGAGAGGATCTACGAGCTGAGTGATTTCCTGGTCAACGTGCTGAAAGTAACCGACTTTGGTGCCCGGCTGGATGGCAAGGCTACTTATCACGACTCCTGTGCGGCGCTGCGGGAATGCAAGATCAAAAACGAGCCTCGGCTGCTGCTGTCCCAAGTACAGGGGCTGGAGTTGACCGAACTGCAGGACGTTGAAACCTGCTGTGGCTTTGGCGGCACCTTTGCCGTTAAATTTGAACCCATTTCAATTGCCATGGCCGAGCAAAAGGTGGAAAACGCCCTGGCTACCGAGGCCCAGTACCTTATCTCTACCGACCTTTCCTGCCTCATGCATTTGCAGGGCTATATCAACAATAAAAAACACAACATCAAGACACTGCATATAGCCGATGTGCTGGCCAATGGCTGGTAGGCCCCCTGTCCCCCTGAAGGGGGAACTTAGACCGGTGAAGCTCCATTGATGTGATTCAACTTTATTTCAGAAGCCGTTAAGGAAGCGTTGCTGCTTTAACGGCTCCTGTTTGTTTAACGGCTACAAACATTTTTCACTATTCTGCTTTTGTAAAAGCTTTATGCGACCTTGAGCTGATGTTGAAGCACAAAGCGCTTAATTACTGCACTTTTTATCTTGCAATTGACAGGTTGTTTTTTCAGTCTTTTGTCCTAAGTTTTTCCTGTTTTTTTACAACTATCAGATTTGGTTTGCAATTGCAGCAGCTACTTCAATTTAAATGAGAAGCAATGGTGTTTAAAACAAAACAGCCTGTCTTTATGATCATATTTCATCAAGTGTAGCTTAGTAATACGCCCGTTTCATGATCTGTTTAAAGTCTTTCAAAAAACCATGCTCAAATAAGGTGTTGGAAGGCGTGATTTCATTCAGAGGATTACCTGTTGAAAAAATAGTTATGATAATCTTTGGGGTGACGGTTTGATTATGAGTCGTTAGGAAGACATACCTTCTATTTAAGTTTTTCGCCGGAGAAAATTTAGGAGCAGTTATAAAAAATATAGGCACGGGAATTTAAAATTTTTTATCCTTGCACCCGACCTAAAAAACAAAATCATTATGGCTTATTGGCTGGTAAAATCCGAACCTTTTAAATACAGTTGGGATCAGTTTGAAAAAGACGGACAAACGTTTTGGGATGGCGTGCGCAATTATGCGGCCCGTAACAACCTGAAAGCGATGAAAAAAGGAGATGAAGTTTTATATTATCATAGCAATGAAGGTTTGGAAATTGTAGGTATAGCCCGGGTAGTGAAAGAACATTACCAGGATCCTACCACAGACGAAGAAGCCTGGGTGGTGGTAGATCTGAAACCGGTAAAAAAACTCCAAACACCGGTTACGCTCAAACAGATCAAAGCCGATGACCGATTGAAAGACATGGCATTGCTGCGCTTAAGTCGCTTGTCAGTACAGCCGGTAACAGAAGAAGAGTGGCAGGTAGTGATGCAATTAGCCAACGAGAGAAAGTAAAGCCTATATGGGCTTTTTAAAAACATTTGTGGCAAGGTGGTAGAGGTGGAGTGCATAAGCATTCATCGTTCGCCTGTCAAAATAGTATGCAATAGGGAAGAATGCTGCTTTATCTGGTTAAATTCGTTTTATGAAGAAAAAACTGGTGGTATTGACCGGCGCTGGTATCAGTGCCGAGAGTGGCTTAAAAACCTTTCGGGATAGTGATGGCTTATGGGAAGGGTATGATATCAATGAAGTGGCTACGGCAACGGCCTGGAAGCGGAATCCTGGGTTGGTGCTGGAGTTTTACAACATGCGGCGGAAAAACGTAGCCGGCGCACAACCCAATGCGGCCCATTTGGCGCTGGCGGAGTTGCAACAGAATTTTCAAGTGCATATTGTGACGCAGAATATTGACGACCTGCATGAAAGAGCCGGTTCGGAATCGGTGTTGCATCTGCATGGCGAAATTTTTAAAATGCGCAGCGAAAAAAACGAAGATCTTGTTTATCCCATCTACGATGAAATACAGCTGGGTGACAAAGCCGCCGACGGTGCCCAGCTGCGGCCGCATATCGTGTGGTTTGAAGAGCCCGTACC
>JAEWAC010000109.1 GCA_023391895.1 Bacteroidota bacterium | reverse complement strand
TGGTTGTTGTTGGCCATGTTCCAGAAACGGGACCGGCCGTCGTAGGAGTGGGCCGAAGGTCCCAGCCCCAGGTAAGGGGTGCCTTTCCAGTAAGCGGAGTTGTGCCGGCTCCTGCAACCTGGTTTAGCAAAATTGGAAACCTCGTAATGTTCATAACCGGCTTCTTTCAGCCATTGCATCAGTAGCAAAAACTGGCGGGCCTGCTGATCGTTCTCCACATCCTGCTTTTTGTTGGCTATGATCAATTTGTGCAGCGGCGTTTTTTCTTCTACCGTCAGGGCATAACAGGAAAGGTGCGGTATGCCGTAACCCACGGCTTTTTCCACGTTTTGCTGCCACATGGCGTCGGTAAGCAGGGGCGAGCCGTAAATGAGGTCAATGCTAAAGTTGTCAAAGCCGGCTTCCAGGCTCCATTCAATACACTGTTGTGCCTGCGTGGCATTGTGAGCCCGGTTCATCCAGCGCAGTTCGTCTTCAAAAAATGACTGGATGCCGATGCTCAGGCGGTTGATGCCGGCTTCTTTCCAGCCTTTTAACACCTCCCGGTTTATGTCGTCGGGGTTGGCTTCCAGCGTAATTTCGGCATCGGCCGCCACCGGGAAGGTGGAGCGGAGGGTGTCCAGCAGCAGCGTGTATTCTTCCCGCGACAGTAGGCTGGGGGTGCCGCCGCCAAAGTAAATGGTATTTACCGTGGTGCCGCCCAGAAAGTCTTTTTGCAAATGCATTTCCCGGCTCAAGGCTGCCACCAGTTCGGGCTTATACCTTAAGGAGGTGGTAAAATGAAAATTGCAATAATTACAGGCTTGCTTACAAAAAGGTATGTGCAAATAAATTCCGGCCACTATCGTTATGGATTGATGCGCTTCAATAAATACTTTTACAATAATTGATGACGAAGTTAAAACACCTGCTGCTAGCATTCGGACTCTTAACAATGTGTAAACTTACGGTGGCCCAAAAGGACTACCCCCTGCAGTATACCATTGCCGATGCCGCCCCTGCTGACAGTACACTGCTGCCAACCCGCTTTGTCAGCCAGCAGGCTGCCCGCGAGTACGTGGCCGGGCTGCCGGCCCTGCTGCAGGGCCGGGGGTATATAACTGCTTCTGTAGACAGTACCCGATTTGACACGACCAGCGGACAGGTGTACCTTTTTTTGGGCCAGCCTTATAAATGGGCTACCATCACCACCCAGGCGGCCGATGCCGACGTGCTGGAGGCGGTGCGCTGGAATCAAAAGCTGCTGACCGGCACACCCATGAACTTTACCACCCTGAAGGCCTGGCAGGAGCGTATGCTGGCTTACCTGGAAGAAAACGGCCATCCTTTTGCCAAGATTTTTTTAGATAGCATCTCCCTGGAGCAGAACGCGGTAAGTGCCGTGCTGCAAATTAACCGGGGGCCGCGGTATAAAATTGACAGTATCCGGGTGCGTGGCGATGTAAAAATCGATAACCGTTTTTTGCAGCGTTACCTGGACATACCCAACCAAAGCATATATAATAAAAAGAAGCTGCAGAACATCAGCCGGCGCATGGCCGAGCTGCATTACGTGCAGGAAGAGCGGCCCTTTAACCTTTCCATGCTGGGTACCGGCTCGGTTGTAAACCTGTACCTGAAGCCTAAAAAAAGCAGCCAGGTAAATGTATTGGTGGGTTTTTTGCCCAACAGCGATGCCACGGCCAAAAAGAAGTTTCTGGTCACCGGCGAGGCCAATATCCTGCTGCGCAATGCCCTGGGGTCCGGCGAAACCATTGGCCTGAACTGGCAGCAGCTGCAGGCGCAGTCGCCCCGGCTGAACATTTTATACGACCATCCATTTGTGTTCCAGTCGCCCCTGGGGCTCAACTTTGCCTTTGACATGTATCGAAAGGACACCACTTTTTTAAATATCCATATGCGGCTGGGCACTACCTACACGGTGGGCGGCGGCCGGTCGGCCATGGTGTTTTTGCAGCGCCGCAGCACCATTGTCAATGGCGTCAACGTGGTGCAGGTGATGCAGTCCAAACGGCTGCCGCAGGATGCCGATGTCAGTGCCGTCAGCCTGGGCGTTACCTACGACATCCATACCACCAACTACCGCTTTAACCCCCAGCGGGGCAGCGAGCTAGTGCTGACCGCGGCCGCCGGTACCAAAAAGCTGAAAAAAAACAACCAGATTCTGGAAATCAAAGATCCGGCGCTACCTGAGTTTGACTTTGAGCGGCTGTATGATACGGTTAAGATGAGTACCTACCAGTTCAGGGTCAATGCCCTGGCGGCTCATTATCTTTCGCTGGGCCGGCAAAGCGTACTTAAAACCGCCGTCCAGGCAGCGGTTTTTCAAAGTGGTAATATATTCCGCAACGAGCTGTTCCAGATCGGGGGCTATAAGCTGTTGAGAGGTTTTGACGAGGAAAGCCAGTTTGTATCGCAGTACGCCATTGCCACCGCCGAGTACCGCTACCTCATTGGCATCAACTCCAACTTTTTTGTATTTGCCGACGGCGGCTGGGCCCGCAATCCCCTGCTTCCGGCGCCGCATCATGGCTATATCAGTACCGGCCTGGGTCTTTCATTTGAAACCAAGGCGGGCATTTTTAACCTGGCCTGGGCGGTGGGCAAGCGCGATGATACGGATTTCAACTTACGCCAGTCTAAAATTCACTTAGGTTTTGCCAACTATTTTTAAAAAGCTGTATCACATCTGCTTTCCTGCTGTTATTTTTACAGCAATTCAATACTTAATGAGAAGACAGTGGTTTTTTATTCTGGCCATGCTCATCAGCCTGGCCGCAACTGCACAATCCGATACCAGCACCCGAAGAGGGGATACCACTGTGCAAAGGGATACGGCCCGGGCCCAACAGGATACGGCGGCCCGCCGGATGGATTCCATACCCCCCAAGCCGGCTTACTCGTTTCTTTTAGATTCGCATATATATAATAAGCAGCCGTTTTTCAAATTTACCAACCCGGTTAAGCAGCTGGCCTCCAAAAGACACTGGGAAGGCAAGGAGCCTTTTTTTTATGCCACGGTAGCCCTGCTCATTTTCTTTGCCCTGGTGCGCAACAACTTTGCCCGCTACTCCAGCGACCTGTTTAGCCTGTTTTTCCGCACCTCCATCAAGCAGCGGCAAATCAAGGAGCAGCTGATGCAGGCACCGCTGCCGTCTTTGCTGCTCAACCTGCTTTTTTTCATGAGCGGGGGCTTGTTCATTAACCTGCTGCTGCACCATTTTAACCTGGGAACCTCCTTTAATTTCTGGCTGCTGTTTTTATACTGCATTGCCGGCCTGGCGGCTATTTACATCATCAAGTTCCTGACGATGAAAATATGCGGTTGGCTTTTCCGCCTGTCCGACGTTACCGACACCTATACCTTTATTGTATTCACCACCAATAAGATTATTGGCATTGCGCTGCTGCCCTTTATTATTCTTTTATCGTTCTCCAGCGGTTCGGTGCAGGAGGTGGCGTTTACCCTCAGCCTGATAGTGGTTGGTTTCTTATTTATATACCGGTATTTTTTATCATATGTTTCCATTCACAGACAAATCAAAATCAATTTCTTCCACTTTTTATTATACTTATTAGCCTTTGAAATCATCCCGCTGCTGTTGATTAACAAAGTGTTGTTTAAATTTTTAGGTGAAAGTTCTTAGCTTTGCCAAACTTTAGCCCATCAACATGGTAAAAAATGAGGTAACTAAGGCCGGTGCGACGGTCAAAAGCAGTAAACGTATTTTGATCACTCAGCCAAGGCCGGAAAGCGACAAATCGCCTTATTTTGAATTGAGCCGAAAGTACAATGTTGAGCTGGACTTTCATCCGTTCATTAAGCTGGAAGGAATTCCGGCTAAGGAGTTTCGCAAGCAAAAGATTGATATCCAAAGCCATACGGCGGTAATTTTTACCAGCCGCAACGCCATTGACCATTTCTTCCGCATGTGCGAGGAAATGCGCATCAGCGTCTCGCAGGATACCAAATATTTTTGCATTACCGAAGCGGTGGCATTGTACCTGCAAAAATTCATCCTGTACCGGAAACGTAAGGTGTTTTATGGCGCTGACGGCAGCAATAAAAGCTTGTTTGATGTGATCAATAAGCACAAGAACAACGAAAAACTGTTGTATGTGTGCTCTGAAAACCAGCAGGACAGCGAAATTACCGGTTGGCTGAAAGCCAATGGTTGTGAGTTTTCCCTTGCCTTTATGTACCGGACGGCCAGCAGCGATGTAAAAGATGTGCTGACCCAAACGGAATACGATGTGATTTGCTTTTTTACCCCCAGCGGTGTAAAAAGCCTGTTTGACAACGTACCCCAGTTTCAGCAAAACGGTACCATTATCGGTGCCTTTGGCAACAATACGTCCAAAGCCGTGGAAGAAGCCGGTTTGCAGTTAAGTATTGTGGCGCCGCAGCCCAAAGCCCCTTCTATGGTGGCCGCCCTGGAGCAGTACCTGGCCACGACCATAAAAAAGAAATAGATTTCCCTTTTCATATTTTAGGAGCACCCTGCACTGGCAGGGTGTTTTTTTATTCAGTACGATTCTTGCAGCAGGATTAGGCAGTTGTCAGCTGCGGGTTAAATGCGATGACTCCAGGGAACGGTTTGTGTGGTATGGGGTTTTTAAAAAGTTTTCTGCCTTTGGTCACCCACTTTTAACCAGCCATATGGGTTTTTAAAGAAGTTTATCCGCTAGCTGACCAGAAACCAACCACTTAAAAGATGATGCGACTATGCGCCAGCCTGCCAACCGCTTAGCCCGGGAAACCAGCCCTTATTTGTTGCAACATGCCCACAATCCGGTAGACTGGTACCCCTGGGGGCCGGAAGCCTTTGAAAAAGCCCGCCGGGAAGACAAGCCCATTATTGTCAGCATTGGTTATGCGGCCTGCCACTGGTGCCACGTGATGGAGCGGGAAAGCTTTGAAAACGAAGCTACGGCGGCCCTCATGAACGAGCATTTTGTCAACATCAAGGTAGACCGGGAGGAGCGGCCCGATGTAGACCATATTTATATGGATGCGGTGCAGGTCATCAGCGGCAGCGGCGGCTGGCCCCTGAACGTGTTTTTAACTCCGGAGGGCAAACCCTTTTATGGCGGCACCTATTTTCCGCCCCGGCGGGCCTTTAACCGGGCCTCCTGGACCGAGGTGCTGCAGGCCATTGCCCAAACCTACCGCGAAGGCCGCGATCAAATAGAAGAAGATGCCACGCGGCTGACCGAGCACCTGCAGGCTTCCAACGCCTTGGGGATAGCGCCTGTCGGGGCTGGTGTTTTTGAGCAGGCCCAACTGGACACGGCCTATCAAAACATCATGAAAACCGCCGACCGGCAGTGGGGCGGCTTTGGCCGGGCACCCAAGTTTCCGCAAACCTTTACCATCAACTTTTTATTGCGCTATGCCTATTTCACCGGCCGGGAAGAAGCCCGCCAGCAGGCTTTACTGAGTTTAGATAAAATGATGCAAGGTGGTATATACGATCATGTTGGCGGCGGCTTTGCCCGCTACGCCACTGATACCGAATGGCTGGTGCCCCACTTTGAAAAAATGCTGTACGACAATGCCTTGCTGGTGATGTCGCTTTCGGAAGCCTATCAACTAACCGGGGAAGAAAAGTACCGGGAGGTGGTGGAAGAAACCCTTCAGTTTACGGAGCGGGAAATGCGGCATGCGGAAGGCGGCTTTTACAGTGCGTTGGATGCCGACAGCGAAGGCGAGGAAGGCAGGTTTTATGTATGGGATTTTGAAGAAGTACAGGCCGTGCTGGGAGCGGAGGCGGAACTTTTTTGCCGCTACTTTAACATTACACCCGGCGGCAACTGGGAGGGCAAAAATATTTTATTTGTCACCACGCCCCTGCGGCAGTTTGTACAGCAGCATCAACTGGATGAACGGCAGTTTAAAAAGACCATACAGACCGGCAGGCAAAAGCTGCTGCAGAAAAGGAGCGAACGGGTGCGGCCGCAGCTGGATGACAAGGTGCTGCTAAGCTGGAATGCGCTGATGAATATAGCTTTTTCAAAAGCCTGTGCCGCTACCGGCAACCAGCATTATAAGGAGGTAGCTGTACGGAATATGAACTTTATATTGTCGGCTTTTCAGGCAGAAGGAGAGCTGCTGCACCACACCTGGAAGGGTGGACAAGCCAAGTATCCTGCCTTTCTGGACGACTACAGTTACCTGATCGCGGCGCTGCTGGAGCTGGCGCAGGTCACTGCCGATTATACCCTGCTGGAAAAGGCCCGGGCGCTGACCCAGACCGTGCTGGACGGCTTTGCCGATACGGAATCATCCCTGTTCTATTTCACCCATGCAAGCCAGACCGACGTGTTGCTGCGCAAAAAAGAAGTATACGATGCCGCCACCCCATCGGGCAATGCGGTGATGTCCCGGAACTTGTATCAATTATCCATCCTGCTGGACCTGCCCGCCTGGCGCGAGAAGGCAGAGGCCATGGTGGCGTCTTTTGGCGAAATCGTTGTGAAATACCCCACTTCTTTCGGGCAGTGGCTGAACGTACTGCATGAAATGACAAACGGGACGGATGAAATCGCCATTGTAGGTAATGAATGGCTTGCATTTTTACAGGAAATATTGTCACTTTACAAACCGCATAAACTCATTATGGCACAACCAAAATCAACTGACCAATTTCCCTTATTGCGCCAGCGGGAAGGCCGCGCAGAAACCCGCATTTATTTATGTAAGAATTACGTGTGCCAGAAACCGGTAAATACGATAGCGGAATTTAAAACCCTTTAGGCTCAAATAATTAAGGATTTGTACAATAATTATAAAACGCTCTCGTTGTTAAGAGTACGCCAAATACGGCTATTGCAAATGAAAAAATTTAATACTAATCTTGTGGTATCGATTAACCCAAAACGTTATATTTGCCCAATACCCTTGTGTATGAAAATGAAAAACCATTACTACACCCTATTCGCCCTTGCCACCTTATCCTTAGCAAGTTGCGGAATCCTTGGTAAAAAAGATAGAGGCAGCAGTTTGCCCAACGATGGTCAGCTGCATGGCATCGCGCCAGGTAGCCGCTACGTTTTACCCAAACCACCGGGAATGGTGTACATCCCGCAGGGCACGTTCCATATGGGCCCTTCCGACGAAGATCCTTCTTATGCTTTTAGTGCCCGTAACCGTTCCGTCTCCATCAGCGGCTTTTGGATGGATGCTACCGAAATTACCAACAATGAGTACCGGCAGTTCGTTTATTGGGTACGCGACTCCGTTGCGGCCAAAAAACTAGGCTATGTAAAAACCGGTGCCGATGGTAATGAGTATGTAGACCAGCAAAAAATGAAATCGCTGAAATGGGATGACCCCAAGGTGATCGAGCAATTAAGCGGTACCGACCTGATCCTTTCTCCGGAAGAACGCATTTTCGGCAAGAAAGAAATCGATGCCTCCAAGCTGATTTATCATTCCGAAACTTTTGACCTGAAAGAAGCTGCCAAAAGAGAAAACGCCGGCAAGCCCCGTTCTCAGTTCATTGTAAAAAAAGACGTGCGCATTTATCCGGACACACTGGCCTGGATTCGTGACTTCTCTTATTCTTACAATGAGCCGATGACCAAGCGTTATTTCTCGCACCCGGCTTTTGGTAACTATCCTGTAGTAGGGGTAAACTGGTTACAGGCCAGTGCCTTCTGCGAGTGGAGAACCCATCTGCTGAATTCCTGGCTGGATGGCAAAAAGCGGATCCAGGAGTCTGACTTCCGCCTGCCTACCGAAGCCCAGTGGGAATACGCAGCCCGTGGCGGCCGCTCCCAGTCTATGTTTCCCTGGGGTAACTACTATTTAAGAAACAAAAAAGGATGTTTGCTGGCTAATTTCAAGCCTGGCCGTGGTAACTATCCGGAAGATGGCGGCTTTTATACCGTGCGTGCCGATGCTTACTGGCCCAACGACTTTGGCCTGTACTGCATGGCTGGTAACGTAGCCGAGTGGACCTCTACCATCTATTACGAAGGTTCTTATACCTTTCAGCACGATATGAACCCGGATGTTCGCTGGAATGCCAAAGAATCTGACCCTCCCAAAATGAAGCGCAAGGTAATTCGGGGCGGTAGCTGGAAAGACGTAGGTTATTACCTGCAAACCGGCACCCGTACCTACGAGTACCAGGACTCAACCAAATCTTACATCGGTTTCCGTACCGTAATTGACTTGCCCGCCCAAGCCAAAAGAAAATAATATACGACCAACCACCAATTAACAAATGCTTAAGTGAGGATAACTTAACTTCATAAGTTATCCTCCTATCGTTACATATTCAAATTATAACTCAACCATTTCAAAAAAACAATCTCTATTTAAAATTCTCTGATTATGGCAGCTGCTATTCCTCCTAAAGTAAGCAAAATTGTAGACGTATTCGTATCCGTTGCCGCCGCAGTAGTGATCTGGGGTGCCTTAAGAAAAATCCTGCACTCCCCGGATGCTGACATGTGGTTAAAGATTGGTTTAACTACCGAAGCACTGGTGTTCCTGGTGTATGGTGTTTTATATTTAATGTATCCGGCCGTGGGCGAGGCTCATGGTGCCAAACTGGCCCCGGCGGCTGCTCCTGGTAACGTATTGGGTTCTTTGGATAAAGCCATGCTGGAAGCCGATATTACACCAGCTAACCTGAACAAGCTGGGCGACAACTTCAAAAAGCTGAATACTACCATCTCTAACATGAACAACATCACCGATGTGGTTGCTGCTACCGGTGACTATACTGCAAGAACAAAAGAAGTAACACAAGCATTGGCGCAGGTAAAAGATGCTTATGTAGGTGCGGCTAATTCTGTAGGTGCCTTCAACGCGGCTTCTGACGGTGCCCGTATCTTCCATGACCAGATCCAGGTGCTGACCAAGAACCTGTCTTCTTTAAACACCATTTACGAGCTGGAATTGCAGGAAAGCAATAACCACCTGAAAACCCTGAACAACTTTTATGGTAAACTGGCCGAAACTTCCAATACCATGCTGAGCAGTGCGGAAGACGCCAAGAAAGTTCAGGTTCAGATTGGTGACCTGGCCAACAACCTGGGCCGCCTGAACAGCATCTATGGTAACATGCTGAGTGCTATGCAAGGCAGATAAGTAGTACCGTACAACATTAAACTAAACCACACTTTTCACAAAGAAATAAATTAGTAACTCTATATGGCACTACCTGCAGAGCCGCGGCAGAAGATGATCAACCTGATGTATCTGGTACTAACTGCCATGTTAGCCCTGAACGTATCAGCAGAAATCCTCAATGCCTTCAAAACCGTTGATAGAAGCTTAACATCTACCAATAAAACCATTAACAACTCTACCGCCACCATTATGTCTTCTTTTGAAGAGAAAATGGCCGATCCGCAAAGTGCTGCCAAGGCAAGGGAGTGGTATCCTAAAGCCCAGACTGCGCAAAAACTGACCGCAGACCTGAACAACTACATCAACAGCCTGAAGAGCGAGATTTTAGCCGGAGCGGGTTTCAATCCTGCCGAAAACGGCGACTCTACCTTTAAAGAAGACAACCAGGATGTGGCTACCCGCATCATGGTGGAAGAAGGTAAAGGAAAAGACCTTTACAACAAACTAAGCCAGTACAAAACCCAGTTAGCTGCTATTGATCCGGCTTTGAGTGTCCAGATCAATAACGCCCTGCGCCAGATAGATTTAAGTGTGCCGCCTTCCAATACAAAAGGTAATGAAACCTGGGAAGCCGCTTACTTTAGAATGGTACCGACGGTTGCCGCCATTACCATGTTAAGCAAGTTTCAGAACGACTTGAAAACTACCGAAAACCGCGTGGTGTCATTGTTCCACGAACAAGTAGGTAAAGTAGCGGTTCGCTTTGATACTTATGCTGCTATCATTGGTCAGAGCTCCAGCTATGTGATGCCCGGTGAAGAAATTGAAGTAACAGCGGGAGTAGGTGCCTTTAGTAAAGCTGCCCAGCCGCGTATCACAATAAATGGCTCCGGTGCACCGTTAGGGGATGACGGCGCAGCTCGTTTGAAAGTCAATGCTGGTGGCGTGGGTTCCCATACCATTCCGGTAACCATCGCGTATACCGACCAGGATGGTAAACCGCAAACCATTACTAAAAACATCGAGTATACCGTAGGACAGTCTGCTACCGCTATTTCATTAACTAAAATGAATGTGCTGTACATCGGTGTAGACAACCCTGTAAACATTGCCGCCAGCGGTGGTGCCGAGCAACTGCAGCCTACCATTTCTCAAGGTTCTTTGACCAAAGTGGGGCCTGGCCAGTACATAGCACGTGTAAACACGGTGGATGACAACACCACTATTACCGTAAATGTAGCCGGTAAAAAAGCCGGTCAGCAAGTGTTCCGGGTACGTACCATTCCCGACCCGGTAGCTACTGTAGGTGCTTATGCCAGTGGCTCCAATGTACCGGCCGGTGCCTTTAAGGCCCAGGGCGGTGTGGCAGCCTGGATCAAGGACTTCCCTTTTGAGTTGACATATAAGGTACAAAGCTTTACCATCGTAGGGGAAGACGCCAATGGTGACCTGGTGGAAGCTCAGGTACAGGGTAATACCTGGAGCCAGCAAGCTGCCAATATTGTAAGAAATGTAAAACCAGGTCAACTGGTTACAATTGAAAATATTCGTGCTGTTGGTCCTGATGGCAGAACCAGATCCGTTCCGTCATTGATGTATAACATTAAATAAAAACATTAATAGAAAACAATGAAAAGCCATTTAGTAAAAACCTGTTTGCTTCTGGTCTTTTTTGCAACTGTTGTTTCGCAGGCTGATGCGCAGCGCCGCGCTACCCGTCGGGGTGCCGCCGGCAATACCGGAAATCCTCCGGCGCAGCAGGGAGCCGCACAACAGCAGCAGAATAACAATACAGCAGCACCTTCCAATTACAACCCTTATGGCAACATTCCCATCAGGGTAGAAAGCACTGCTACCGGAGGTGATTCTGTCGTTAAAAAGTCCATGCGGCAGGATGCGGCTTTTGATAAAAGTGCTATCAACGAAAGAACGCCGCTGCCTTACGAGCACCTGCGCTGGGATGATGCCCTGTTTGCAGAAAAAGTATGGCGCGAGCTGGACCTTCGTGAAAAACTGAATACGCCTTTCCGCTACCAGGGTGAAGATGACAACGGCGACCAGCGTTTTATTTCCATCTTGCTGAAAGCCGTAAAAAGCGGTGAGGTAACGGCCTTCCAGGATGAGCGTTTTACAACGCCGCTGACTCTGGATGAAGCCAATCAGGTGACAGCCGGTGGCGCACCCGATACCGTTGCCCGTACCGATGTGAACGATCCCAGTAAAGTAATTGAATACGTGGTAACACAAGCGGCTTTTGATCCGAACAGTGTAATGAAACTGCGTATCAAGGAAGAATGGGTATTTGACCGTGAGGCCAGCCGCCTATTTGTACGCATCCTGGGTATTGCTCCTTTAAAAACCAGCTACCTTCCTAATGGCGAAGAAAGAGGAAGCACCGTGATGTTCTGGGTGTATTATCCCGACCTGCGTCCAACCCTGGCCAAGTATGAAGTATACAATCCTAAAAATATGGGAATGGGCCGCATGACCTGGGAAGAATTGTTTGAAAGTCGCATGTTCAGCAGCTACATCACCAAGTCAACGCTGGATAATCCTTCTAACCGCAACATCCGCCAGATGATCAAAGATCCCATCCTGGCCTTGCTGGAAGGAGAAAACATTAAAGAACGCATCTTTAATTACGAGCAGGACCTGTGGTCTTATTAATCATACCGAATCAATTTTTACAATCCCGCCACGGCGGGATTTTTTTATATTCCATATGGAGTGTTGAAAAGATTTCTTAAGAAATGTAGAGCAGATTTTAGGAAATCTGAGAAATAGTTGTACTTTTAACTCGGTTTTTCATAGGATATTGGATTTTAAAAACGGGGCTGGATTTCTATCCGGGCCCCTTTTTCTTTTTTAGCTTTTTAAGCTTCTGCATCTTTCTCAAAGAAATCCTTCACTATCCTTGCTTTGGACTGACCCACTACCTTGGCCAGTTCTTCTACCGGTTGTTGCTTAATGTTATTGATGGAGCGGAATGTTTTCAAAAGCAGGTTGGCCGATGCCGTTCCGATACCTTTGATGTCCTGCAGCGTGTTTTTAAAGGTGCCTTTACTGCGTTTGTTTCTATGAAAGGTTAAGCCGTAGCGGTGCACTTCATCCCGTATCCGCCGGATCATTTTATGGCTTTCGCTGTCGTATGGGAGTTTTAAAGACTGCTGGTCACCCACAAAAAAGATTTCTTCTTCGTTCTTGGCCAGCCCAATCAGTGTCATTTGCCCTTCCAGTCCCAGTTCCTGAATGGCTTCTTGGGCCGCATTTAACTGCCCCTTGCCACCATCAATAATCACCAGCTGTGGAAAGGGCTCGCCTTCGCTTTTTAAGCGTTTATAGCGCCTGAAAACGGCTTCTTTCATTGACGCAAAGTCGTTGATGCCTTGTACGGTTTTGATGTTGAAGTGGCGGTAATCTTTTTTGCTGGGTTCCCCGTTTTTAAAGTTGACCATGGCCGATACCGGGTAGCTGCCCTGAAAGTTGGAGTTGTCAAAACATTCAATATGGGTTGGCGTGGCACTCAGCTGCAGGTCTTCCTGTATTTGCAGCAGCACGGCCGTTTTATCTCCGTTTTTGCTGTTCAGTTGCAGGCGGGCTTTGTTCTTTTGCTCGTTTACAAAATACTGCACATTTTTTTCCGACAGGTCCAGCAGTTGTTTTTTATCACCGCCCTTGGGTATGGTGATGGTTACTTCTGGCTCATCGTACTCAATGGGGAAGGGCACCACGATCTCCCCAGCTTCACTGTTAAAGGTATTGCGTACCTGCGCAATGGTAAAGGCCAGGATCTCTTCCACTGTTTCATCCAGTTGGGCTTCTACCTGCAGGGTTTTGGTTTGAATAATGGCGCCGTGCTGCACCATCAGAAAATTGATATAGGCAATAGCATCTTCTTTGATAATGCTGAACACATCCAGGTTGCGGGTAGTGGTGCTGACCACTACGGAGCGGGACTGGTAGTTTTCCAGGAATTTAAGTTTGCGGTGTACCTGTTCTGCTTTTTCAAACTGCAAGGTTTCGGCGTATTGCCTCATTTCAGCCTTAAAGTGCTGTGCTACCGGCCCCAGGTTGCCCCGCAGCAGGTTTTTTACCTGGGCAATGTTTTCGTTGTAGTCATCCAGCGACTGGTACCCTTCGCAGGGACCCAGGCAGTTGCCCAGGTGGTATTCCAAACAAACCTTAAACTTGCCTTTGCTGATGGCTTTTTCGGTCAGGTTCAGCGGGCAGGTTCTTAAAGGAATGGTTTGTTTGATAAAGTTGAGCAGGTCCCTTACTTTACTGATGGAGGTATAAGGACCAAAATATTGTGAGCCATCTTCTATTTTCTGACGGGTTAAAAACACCCGGGGAAACGGCTCATTTTTGATAACGATGTAAGGATAGGTTTTATCGTCTTTTAAATTGATGTTGAAAATAGGCTGAAACTGCTTGATCAGCGAGTTCTCCAGCAAAAAAGCATCCTGCTCGGAATTAACAATGGTAAATTCAATTTTCCGGATGCGTTTTACCAGCTCATGGGTTTTGTAGCTGGCAATGGTTTTATTAAAGTACGAGCTTACCCTTTTGCGAATGTTTTTGGCCTTGCCTACATACAACAACTGGCCGGTGTCGTCGTAATAACGGTAAATGCCGGGCAGGGTAGGCAAGGTGGGTGCTATTTGTTGAAATTCTGCTTGCGTCATTAGTTACATCTTTCACAATTACTCTGCCGAATGATGGAGGGACCAAGTTACGGCTACGTTCTCTACTCTTTCAGGGGTGTTTTCCTTTTGTATGATGGAGCGTATCTGAAAACCTTTATTCACTTCCCAGGTCATCTTTTTTTGTACGGTGCTGTCGTCATCGTTCAGCAGTCGTTCTATATAAATCGTTTCTACCTGGTCGCCGGAACCGGTACCGGGCTGAATGATCACATCCTGCCGGATAATTTCCAGGTTCTCGTCGGTAGGCGTATAGGTAATCACCACCTTTCCTAGTGTTTCATCGTACAGGCGGCTTTCGGTATATTTCTTTCTCAATTTTTTGGCCGTAATATCCGGTATGGACAAAAAGTCATGGGCCGTTTTTTCAAAGTCTTCTCTTTTGACGTATGCTGTATCCATTTCGCTGCCCCTGCGGGTTACCTGCGTTATGGTGTAAACCGAAGTGTCGATATGGGCTACCTGGCTTTTGAGAAAAGAAAGCACCGGGAAGAAAGCGGTTTCGTCGCTGGAGGCGCTATCCTTACCGGAACAGGCCACGAAAAAAAACAGGAAAAAAAAGGGGGAATACTTCCATTGATTCATGGGCTAAAAATACATATACCATAAAAAAGCCCCGCATATTTGTTGCGGGGCCAAAGCAATTAGAAAGGTTATTGTTTGTTAAGTGAAATGCCGATTTTTAAGCCAAAGTCAAAAAGATTTTCCTTAACCGGGTATTGGGAATCGAAGCTGGACAGTAGCTGGTAGCGTATCTGCGGGCCCACCTGCCATTTTACCCGGCCGGTGGTGTAGCCTACATAAGCTTCCAGGGCTGTGTTCACGTTCCAGCGGCGGGTAAGAGAAGGAACCTTTGAATAGTTTTTATAATCGGAGGAAATCAGGTAAGCCCTTTCTCCCAGTACATAAGTAGGCTGAATGGTGGTTGCAATACCCAACTGGGTGCGTTCGTCGCCCCGCAGCTTAAAGTCCAAACCCACAGGAGCTGAAACCTGGAAGTACATATTCTCCAGCCAGTTATCATAATGCCTGCTGTTGATGTTGCGGTAGCGGGTAATGGTATTTAAAGAGTCAATGCCGCCGGCGCCTCTGTTC
>JAEWAC010000063.1 GCA_023391895.1 Bacteroidota bacterium | reverse complement strand
GAAGGAGAAAGCCTGCTGAACGACGCCTCTTCCCTCATCGTTTTTCGTTTTGCCTTGGCCGCAGTAATGGTTGGTCAATTCCATTTTCAAGAAGCCGCCACCACTTTTTTACTGGTTGTTTTTATGGGCATTCTTATCGGTCTGTGTGTAGGCTTTATTTTCTACACCATCAATCGTTTGTTGCCCACAACACCGAGCATTGAAATCATTTTGACTTTAGTCGCCCCTTATTGCATGTACTACGCTGCGGAACATTTTCATTTCTCGGGTGTACTATCTGTTGTTAGCGGCGGGCTTTTTTTATCGAGCAAACGTCAGAACATGCTCAACTACCGCAGCCGCATCGAAGGCGTGAATGTCTGGACCAACATTGTCTTTGTTTTGAACGGACTTATTTTCCTGCTTATCGGATTGGAGTTACCTGTCATCACGGCACAATTGGGTGATATTGGTGTCGGTACAGCTATCGGGTATGGTTTAGCTATTACTGCTGTGCTCATTATAACCCGCTTTCTTTGCACATTTGGCGCTGCTCTTTTTACAAGAGTAGTGAGCCGTTTTATTACAGTAGCAGACCCTAACCCAGGCTGGAAAGGCCCCGTCGTTCTTGGATGGGCCGGTATGCGTGGAGTTGTATCATTGGCAGCTGCTTTGTCGGTTCCTCTAGTCATCAACCATACACAGCCTTTCCCATATAGGAATCTTATTCTCTTTATAACCTTTATTGTCATTTTAGTCACCCTGGTTTTGCAAGGCTTAACGCTTCCCTGGATCATTAGAAAGGTAAAGTTGGAAGACAAATACAGTCCGATGCCAGCTCCGGAACAGGAGCGGACCATCCAGTCAAAAATGGCGAAGGTGTCGTTGAAACATCTGGAAGAAAAGTATGATGAAGAAAGGCGCCATAATAAATACTTGAATAACCTGTTGGAAAGACTGCAGCTTGATTTGAATTTTTTGCAGCAGGATTGGGGGGCATTGATGAACTCCAGCCAGAATGATCTCACAACTTACCTCAATATTTGTCTGGACCTTTTAGAACAGCAAAGGAACCTACTTAAAGGAATGAACCACCATGCTGAATTTGATGAAGAATTAATCAGAAAGTACGAAGCCTTGATAGACCTTGAAGAATTTAAAATCAGGGAAAGGCTGATAAATTAAATGCAAGCAAGATAGCTAAGCTTTATTATAAGAGTAAGGATACATTTTTTAGCTCTTTATTGGGCTTTTTTAGACTTCAAGGCATAGTGCCATTCCTAATCATGAATAAAAATTGTACGGGACAGGTTAGGAGAAATTCTTCACCAGGATGAGCCAAGCTACCGGAAATCTATGGTGTTAACTTTAAAGCAATTTGTAAGACTGCTGAACTGAACAACCTTGTCACCAATTGCTTTGAAAAAACTGAAGCGTTTTTAGTAAATTGATGGACAAAAAGGTAGGCGATACGTTTGTTATTGAACACCAGTCTATTTCAACTGCTAACCAAAAACCGACATCCGTAAAACGTCTTTGTCAATCATGCCTGCACGTTTATGGACAATAGCAGTATTACCTCAGAGGAAAACGTGCCCATTGGTTCGAAACTAAACCTTGTCGTGATCAATCAACCCTTAGACTCAACAGATAAAATGCCACTTACTCAAGCTAATAATTATCAAAAGGCATAGATGGGTGCTGTGGCTACAACTCTATAAGGTGTAACCATTGATAAGAATACGGATGTGGCAGCAGGTGCAGTTGTTACTCAAGATATGAAAGCAATTAGGAAGAAAAAGTGTTTATTTCTCTCAAAGGAGAATAAATAAACAAGGTTTAGCTTTGGAGTGTTTTTAGAACCTGTGATTTTCAGTTGAAAAGCAAACCAAAGATGCAGCTAAATGGAAGCCGTTGTTATTACCCAGCCCGGTGAGCCCGATGTGCTCCAACTCCAGCAGCGACCCACGCCGCAGCCCGGGGCTGGTGAAGTGCTGATTGGCGTAAAGGCAGCCGGTGTGAACCGGCCGGATGTGGCACAACGAAAGGGCCATTACCCGCCACCGGCCGGCGCCTCACCTGATATACCCGGACTGGAAGTGGCGGGCATCATCGAGGCCTGTGGCCAAGGGGTGAGCCGGTGGAAGCGGGGTGACAGCGTTTGTGCGCTCGTCAGCGGGGGCGGATACGCCCAGTATGCCCTGGCAGCAGAGGGCTGTTGTTTGCCCCTTCCAGATACTTTAGATTTTGTCCAGGCCAGTTCACTGCCCGAAACGGTATTTACCGTCTGGCACAATGTCTTTCAGCGGGGTGGTTTAAAAAAAGGTGAACACTTCCTGGTGCATGGGGGAAGCAGCGGCATTGGAACCACGGCTATACAACTGGCTAGAGCCATAGGGGCCAGGGTTTTTGCCACCGCCGGCAGCGAAGAAAAATGTGCCGCCTGCAGGGATCTGGGTGCCGACCGGTGCATCAATTACCGGGAGCACGACTTTGAAGCAGCATTGAAAGGGGAAGGTATAGATGTGATCCTCGATATGGTAGGTGGCGATTACGTAGCCAAGGGCCTGCGATTGCTTAATACAGACGGACGCATGGTCTTTATCAATGCAATGAAAAGTGGAGAAGCTCTCGTGAATGTGCTGGACATTATGCGCAAGCGTCTGACCCTTACCGGAAGTACCCTGCGCAATAGGGATGTGGCGTTTAAAAGCGCATTGGCGGGAGAAGTGGAAAAGTGGGTTTGGCCCATCATCCACCAGGGAGGGTTCAGGCCGGTTGTTTATAAAACCTTTCCGCTGGAGGAAGCGGCCGAAGCCCACCGCTTAATGGAAAGCAGCCGGCACATCGGTAAAATCGTATTGGTGGCGCCATGTTAAAAAATAATTTATGGTTTTCGATGTAGATGGAGAGATCTGCCTACACGATCATTATCGTAAACTCGGCGATACTGCAAAGCCTTCTGGTAAATCCCTCAAATGAATTAAATGGCCATAAGGGTTACTTTAATCGAAAGCAGAGATATACTTGTGAAATGGAATTTGCTATCAAGTCAGTTCGAAGTTTAATGCCTGATCTGCATCCAGTATATATTCTATATTAAATAATAAACAAAAGCATCAATATATTAAACAGCTTTATGGGGCTTTTGCTTCACCTAAAGAAGGTATTAGAAAGTTGCGGCATACAAGGGCTTAATCCTGATGAGTTTTCCTGCTGTTAGCTACCGCCTCCTCATTGCACATTCTGTTAAAGTTTACCTCAACTTTTTATAATTCTATTTCCTTTAATGCGATCAGATGTACATACGGCATTGATGGTATAAGCTCTGTCGTATTCGCGTCAGATTAAGTAAAATTGAAACGCTTGTACCTTTAGTATTATTAGCATTCCAACTTTCTGGATCAGGTAAAGGGTTTTGAAGCTTTTATAATGTATACATGTAGCAGCCTTGAAACATCATAAAAAGCGTTTAACTGTTCTGCTTGCAGAAGCGTTAAAAATTGAAAGTTTAGAAAAGCTCAACAACCACATGAACATTTATAAAACCACTTCTTTTAATATTTTAGCATGAACATCCTTTTCAGCAAGATCAAGTATGATGCGCATGAAAGCAGGATTTTTAATTTTTTAGAATAAGCGGATAAAACTAAATTGTGTTGCCCCATTTAGAGGGAGTGGGGCGTGCTAGTTTCTATTTATTGTATTTAACTGGAACCCGGTCTGTGAAGGTATTGCTCTTGCCGGTCTTAAATTATCATGCATGTTATTAGCTGTACTTTCTGGTTTTATTGTAGCCTCATTTGTTCCCTTTTTGGGAAAACTGTTGCGTGGGAAATGGTCTGTTACCATGACGGCTCTTCCGCTAAGTTTGTTCATTTATTTCCTGACCTTTATTCAGGATATATCGCTTCAGCAAAACGCTCTTATTTCCTATAATTGGGTGCCTTCCATGGGCATCAACTTTAATTTCCTGATCGATGGGCTTTCTCTTCTTTTTGCCCTGATGATAACAGGCATTGGTACACTGGTCTTTTTATATACATCCGCCTACATGAAGGGAGACCGTTATCTGGACCGGTTTTATGGATACCTCTGCTTATTTATGGGGGCCATGTTAGGCATGGTGCTGTCGGATAATATTTTTACCCTATTTGTATTTTGGGAACTAACGAGCATCAGTTCATTTTTTCTCATCGGGTATAATAATGAGAGTAAAGAGTCCCGGAAAGCAGCTTTGATATCTCTGGCTGTTACCGGTTTAGGTGGGTTCTTTTTGCTGGCGGCTTTTGCGCTTATCGGAAATGTTGCCGGAACCTATTCTATCAGCGAAATGATGGGATCAGCAGCGGTTTTGAAAGAACATGGGCTTTACTTATTAATTATTATTTTCCTTTTTATTGCTGCTTTTTCCAAATCTGCTCAATACCCCCTGCATTTTTGGTTGCCCGGTGCCATGAAGGCGCCAACACCGGTTTCCACTTACCTGCATTCGGCCACCATGGTTAAGGCCGGCGTGTATTTGCTGGCCCGGTTCACCCCTATATTAGGCAGTGTAGCGGTATGGAATAATACCTTAATAATCGTAGGGGGCTTTACCATGCTTTATGCCGCCTTTCATTCCATTTTTAAAAAAGACCTGAAGGAAATCCTGGCCTACTCTACCATATCGGCGCTGGGCATGTTGGTGTTTTTACTAGGCCTGGGGACACCTGAGGCTTTACTGGCTGCCGCTGTTTTCATTATCGTACACGCATTATATAAAGCCAGCCTGTTTCTGGTAACCGGCATTATTGATCATGAAACAGGCACCAGGGATATCAGCAGGTTATCAGGCCTGAGAAAAGTAATGATGCCGGTGGCCATTGCGGGTTTTCTGGCCATGTTGTCCAACTCTGGCATACCACCCAGTTTTGGTTTTGTAGGTAAAGACCTGATCTATGGATCTACATTGGCTTCGGAGGTGGGGGCTATTGCTGTAACCACCATTTCCGTACTGACTAATATATTACTGCTGTATGCCGCTATTCTGGTGGGGATCAAACCTTTTGCAGGGCCTTTGCCCCAAGCGTATGAAAGAGTGCATTTGCCC